>DATJOA010000174.1:0-3329 GCA_035507635.1 Candidatus Acidiferrales bacterium | reverse complement strand
CTTGGAGGCCTCGTCGCTTGGCGCCTCAATCTTCCGCTGATTCTCGGATTTGTTCTTGGCGGCATCGTCATCAGTCCTTTCACTCCGGGTCCGCATCTCTCTGATCTCCACAGCTTCGAAGTATTTGCGGAAGTGGGCGTCGTACTGCTCATGTTTTCGACGGGCGTCGAGTTTTCCATCCCCGAACTGATGCGCGTCAAATGGGTGGCGCTCGTCGGCGGCCCTCTCGGAATTCTTCTCATGATGGGCCTCACGATGGGTGTGGGAAAAGCTGTGGGATGGAGCACTACGGAAGGGGCGATCATCGGCGCGACGGTCTCAGTGGCGAGCACAATGGTGTTGGCCAGACTCCTGAGCGATACGGGAAAGATGTCCGAAACTTACGGCCGCATCATGATCGGCATCACCCTGGTTGAAGATTTGGCAGTCATCTGCATGACGGTCGTGCTTCCCGTCTTTCTGGGCTCGGGAGGAGGACTGCAGAAAGCCGGGTGGACGCTTGCCAAGGCTCTTATCCTGCTTGTCCCGCTGACTGCCCTCGCCATCAAAGTCATTCCCCGTCTTCTTCGCCGAGTAAAACTGACCTGCAATACGGAACTCTTCCTGCTGGTCGCGATCGCTGTCTGTCTGGGAACCGCGGCCCTGGCGCAACTTGCGGGATTTTCGGTAGCTCTCGGTGCCTTTGTCGCCGGCCTCTCAATCAGCGGACTGGAAGATCTCCACGAAGCGCATACGCAGCTTTTGCCATTGCGCGACGCATTCGTCGCCCTTTTCTTCGTCTCGCTAGGAACCTTAATTAATCCCAAGATCCTGTTTCTGCATTTGCCTCTTCTCGGCATCATGCTTTTGCTCATTCTGGTTGGCAAATTTCTGGTGTGGACAGCCGTTGTCTGGTTGTTCCGCTACCCGATCTCAACCGCCATTGGCGTGGCGGCCGGTCTGACACAGATTGGCGAGTTGTCGTTCGTGGTTGTGCAGGTCGCGCGGTCGGCCGGACTGGTCGAGGAATACGTCTTCAGTTCGGTCATTGCCGCATCGCTGGTGTCAATCTTGATCAATGTTTTCCTGGTGCGCGCGACGTTCTCGTGGTTAGGAAAGTCGCATGCCTGAGCCACAGAGGTGCAAAACCGTTACGAACCGGCGGCCATTCAATTAAAATGAATTGGGGCAAAGACTAATTCCCTGCCCCTCTCCAATAGGGAACCATGACATTGCAAACGAATACTCTCACTGCAACCGAGGTAGCTACTGAGGGGCGGAAAAGCAGTGCCGTCCGCGTTCTTCACAATTTCATCGGCGGGCGCTGGGTGCCTGCGCAGACCTCGGGAACGCTCGACGTGACGAATCCCGCAAGTGGCCAGGTCCTGGCGCGCGTGCCGCTCTCAGGCGCAGCCGATGTGGAAGCCGCTGTAGCGGCGGCAAATGAGGCTTTGCCCGATTGGCGGTCGAGATCGGTGGGCGAACGGGCGGAATTCATTTACGCCTTGCGGGAAAAGTTTCGTCAGCGAATCGATGAGCTGGCGGAATCAGTCACGCGCGAAGGCGGCAAGGTTCTCTCCGACGCGCGCGCCGAAATCACGCGATCGATCGAAGTATTGGAGGTTGCCTGCTCAACCCCGATGACCATGCAGGGTCGGGTGCTCGAAGGAGTGTCGCGCGGGATTAACACAGAGACGATTCGCCAACCAGTGGGCATTTGCGCTGCGATTACGCCGTTCAACTTCCCAGCGATGGTGCCAATGTGGTTTCTGCCCTTTGCCATCGTGTGCGGCAATACTTTCATCCTGAAGCCGTCCGAGCAGGTTCCGCTGACGTCGGAGATCACATGCCACATTCTGGAAGAGATAGGCCTGCCGAAGGGCGTGGTCAATCTGGTGCACGGCGCGCACGATGTGGTGAATGCGATTCTCGATAGTCCTGGTATTAGCGCGGTGTCGTTTGTGGGATCGGTGAACACTGCGAAGTATATCTACCGGCGTGCGGCCGAGAAGGGAAAGCGGGTTCAGGCGCTCGGCGGTGCAAAGAACTATATGGTCGTGATGCCAGACGCTGTGGTCGATAAGACCATTTCCAACGTGCTCGGCAGCGCCTTCGGAAATGCCGGCCAGCGCTGCATGGCAGGATCGGTGCTCGTTACCGTTGGGTTAGCGCAAGCGGCGATTATGGAAAAGCTGAAGCTGGAGGCGCAGAAGCTGATCGCCGGAGACGGCAGAGATGCCAAATCAAGCCTTGGACCTGTGATTTCGAATGCTGCCTGCGAGCGGATTCACGACGCCATTGACCGTGGTGTTCAAGAAGGCGCGGAATTGCTGGTGGATGGCAGACGGCCGAAAAATGCTCCCGAGGGCGGAAGCTTTGTCGGTCCGACGATTCTCGATAACGTGAAGCCGGGAATGAGCGTGGCGCGCGACGAGATCTTCGGTCCGGTGCTTTCGGTTATGCACGTCAACACGCTGGATGAGGCGATTGCTTTGGTGAACAGCGATCCGCGCGGCAATGGTACTTCCATCTTCACGGAGAATGGTGCGGCGGTGCGCGAATACAGCCGTCGCGTGGAAGTTGGCATGGTAGGTGTGAACATCGGTGTTGCTGCTTCGCCTGCCTATTTCCCGTTTTCCGGTTGGAAAGATTCGTTCTTCGGCGATCTGCACGTTCACGGCTGGGATGCGGTCGAGTTCTTCACGCGCAAGAAGACAGTTACTTCTCGGTACTTTTCGTCCGGAGAAACGGGAAGATTCTTCACCGAGCAGGGGGACAAACATTAATGTCGGAGGCTAGGCCACATGGCCCGACGCTTCGATAGTGTTTTTCATGGCGTTCAACATCGCTTGTGTCTCCCGGGCAATTCTTCCTTTTGCGATCAGGTTTAGGAGCTTTGCCTTCAGGCCGTTTGTCGAGTAATAGTGGATGGTCTCCAGTTTGGTCAACTTATCCCCGAGCTTTTGAAGCCTCGTTTCCACCGTGTAATCGTTCAGGATCCTGGTTATCCCAAATGTGTCGTCCTGCATCACTGTTACGATCTTTTGGAGTGGAACAATCTCGATGTCTTTCTCAACGCAGGTGTGCTTCCCTCCGGACAGATGACACTGATATGACGCGCCTGCTTCACGAAATCTCTTGCCGGAAAGAAGATCAACCTTGAACACGCGAGGATGGTATTCCGGAATCTTCGTGAGATCCATACCGAATGACCACACCACTTCCAAAGGCGCCTCGATAATAACTTCCTGCTTAGACCGAAACGGCGGTGGCAAAGAGTCCCCAATCACAGGCGGCCTTTTGACCGAGTCCCATCCATCAGATGCAACTCTAGCCTAAGGCTGAGCATA
>DATJOA010000173.1:0-13761 GCA_035507635.1 Candidatus Acidiferrales bacterium | reverse complement strand
TCGCGCCCGAGCACGTCGTCGCGCAACAATCCCAGAGCGCGAATTCCTCCTGCCCGCCGAGTGGCGCTCCTCGAGAAGGCTGCGTTCATCAGCATGTCCCAAGCCTTGTGCACGGGGCTATGGATGTCTTCGGGAATTTGGGCGGGGCACGAAACCGCGCAGGCCAAAATGATGCAGGTCGCGAATTGGAGGCGTCTTCTCACTCGCGGAGCCGGACACTGCGGTTAAGATGCCTCCCTCCTGCAAACCGTAGACCGCAGATTCCGCTGTAGCGAAAGTTGCGGAACTCAGGATTTTTCCTTAGGGGTTTGTCGCGGTGAATCCGGCACGTCGAAAGTGTGGAGTACACCCAAAGAAAAACGCGCTGGGCCGCCCGAGGCTCGCCTACCTCCGATCCAAGGCAAGATCCTTGCGACCCAACGCTACTCGACAGCAAATCAACTGAGGGGAAGCGCTACGACTGCACAATCTTTTCCAGCGCCACGCGGCTGCGAATCACCAGCGTCGCGCCCTTCAACTGCATTAACTGCTTTTTCTTGAATTCCGAGAACAGCCGGCTGACCGTCTCCCGCGTCGTTCCTATGATTTCGGCAATTTCCTCGTGCGTGAGCGTCATCTTCACTTGCGAAGAGCCATCATCGCCCGATGATTTCGTCGACCAGGAGAGCAACAGTTTCGCGAATTTCTCCGACGGCGAGGCGGCCAGTCCGAGCGTCCGTATCTCTTCGTAGGCGGTGTAGTAATTCCGGCTTAGCTGCTGCGCGACCCGCACCGCGACTTCCGGATGGTCTCGCAGAAGATGCATCAACGAATCCCGCGGGATGAAGTTCGCCTGTCCCGGTTCCATCATTTCAGCGGTCACTTCATAAGGACGGTTCGAGATGACGGCGTTCAGGCCGAGCAGGTCTCCCGGCTCCGAGATCTTGGTGATGATCGTCTTTCCCTCGCGCGACGAGGTCGACAGCTTCGCCTTTCCGGTGCAGAGGACGAAGACTCCGCGCGGCTGCTGGCCTTCGATGAAGAGCATCGCTCCCTTGGGATAGACGGCGGTCGACTTGATCTCATTCAGCCGTTGTCCCGCCTGGGCAGAAAGATTGCAGAACAGATGTTCGGCTCGAACCGGACAGGTGAGGCAGTTATCAAGGATGTTCAGACCATAAGGAGCCCGCATCGGAAACCTCCTCGGAAGGCCAGCTTTCTGCGCCTCCCACGGAAGTTGTTATGGCAAGCGGCAGACCAAACGTGAGCGGGCGCACAACCCGGTGGAGGGACTACGGCATGTTATAGAAAACGTTGCAGTTGTATCAGAGACGGCTATCGATGATCTGTGCGCGAATCCCCGCACCCAAGCCGCCCTTGGGTTATTTCCCGCACAGCGATGCGTGATCTGGATCACTAGTTCTTGTGACTTTGATAACCGACGCGGAAGTTTCTTTCGGCCCACGCTGCCCGGATCGTTGGGATATACCCTACCCCCTACCCCCCCGGTCTATTAAAATCATCGGTTTAGAAGGAAATCGCCGAAAAATCCTTGGGGCTCAATAGTTTGCGGGCAAAATATTGAAAACGTAGGACTTGCCAGCCTTTGCGCGATGCGATTCCTCTTGCGCTGGAACGGCAAAATATAGATTTTAAACAACTTAGCGCATTAGCGATGCGCTCGCCCTCCGCAAAATCTTGAGCCCCTGGGACTTACACCTAAAACTCACCATCCAAAGGACTTACAGGACTGTATTCTGAGGCCTTCTTTGCTCGCTTCTGTCTAGGAAGTGCTTGAATCGCCCAATTGTAGACAAAGCTCCTGAAATCCCTTGTGGCTCAATATTTTAGAGGCAAAATCTTGAAAACAAGAGAGTTGCCGACCGGCGTCGTACGCGATTTTTTTTGGCCTGTGAAGCCAAAATCTAGATTTCAAAGAACTTATGTGCCAGATGGTCCGCCTTCCCCTTCCAAAATCTTGAGCAGCAAGACCTTACACGCAAAATATTCCGTTTAAAGCACTTAGCTGCCGGGTCCTGGGTGGCCATCTTTCGCCATTCGGCATGGCCATGATGAGGCTTGAGGGCCTGTGGAAGGCAAGGTCAGATGTCACACGATTCCAGCAGGTGTTGTGGAAAATGAGAGGCACGTTCTTCCTTTGGCGGAGGTGTCTATAAGGTCGTTCCCCGTGAACAACATGATAGGTCTGGGGTTATGTAGCCAACGGCTGTACTTTGCTCATGCCCTAAGTTTCTGTCTTCCTGAACGAAGTGAAGGATCCCGCACTGCCGGCATCAGCGAGTGCGGAGACAGGCATTCTAATAGTGCGGTGCTGCATTGCGGTGAGAAATGCATGGACGCGGCGAGGCTAGTTCGAGCGGTCGCGGGATCCTTCGCTTTGCTCAGGATGACAAACCTCGATACGCCGGAAGGCATACACTTGCCGCGCATAAACGGACACCATCAACATTGTTCTCTGATCGACTCCCCTGCGAATAGCATTCGAGCGCCCCAGTGCTCGGCCAGATCGGCCCATCGCGAATTTCTGGATTCGATCAAGGCGATCTTCTTTGCCCGCGTCCAGCCCTTAAGTTCCTTTTCTCGTCCGATCGCGCGATGTACATCGTCATAACTCTCGTAGTACACCAGGCGATGGCAATGATATCTGCTGGAAAAGCCTTCGATCTCTCCGCTTTTATGTTGAAGGGCTCTGCGATAGATGCTGTTGGTTATGCCTATATAAAGCGTGCCGGAATCGCTCGACATGATGTAGACGAAGTATTGGTGTTCGCGCATGTGCCTCGAGCGGACGGCGGTATCGGGGGAAAGCCTGGGGGCGCCATAGAGGCGCCGGCATGCCCGGGATCCTTCGCTTTGCTCAGGATGACAGATTTGGGTAGGCTCCGGCTTTCTGTCGCGGGACTTTTTTCTTGGATTTCCTGTTTTCGGAATGCGTGAGCTTCACGACCGCGCTTTGGCTAATCGTATTTGCAGGCTGAGGCTGAGCAGGTAGGCGCCGATGACGATGAACATCAGATTCTGGTTTCCGATGATCATGCTGAGGTATTCGCTGAAGCCGCCGATCATGGCTCCGATGAGGTTGGCACCGAAAAAAGAGGACGGGTTCAAGGCCTGGCGGAACGTCGTGGAGAAAATCAGTCCGGCGAAAAAGATGGGTAGCGGCACGACCAGCAGAGACCATAGCAACCGCTCATGGAAGCTCAACGCCAAAATCGAGTCGCGCTTCGCGAAATAGAGCAGCAGCAGAGTGGCAATGAGTGGAGCATACATCCATATACGGAAACGGCTGAGGCGCATGGCGACGAGATTCGCGGCCAGGACCATCAGGAGAACGCCGGTCACAACCACGAGCGTTACAAACCAGGTCGTGCCGAAGTAAAGGGAGCAGTCGGAGATGCTCTTGGTTTCGAGCAGCAGAAATCCGAGGCCGAGAAAGAGGAAGTGGCCGTCGTTCATGCCAAACCCTCGGCCACGCAGCAGGAACACCGCCGGGATCGTGATCGCCAGCAGGATTCCGATCACGATGAGGTAGTCAGCCGGAATGGTCTTGCGGGAGAGATAAAGGAAGGGCCAGTCGTCCGTAGGAGCGACGGCTTCGGAGACCTCGCTCGTGGGGACGACCGTGCGGACGAAGCGGCCGTATTGCGCGGGTGGCTCGGGATGCTGGCCGCGAAAGGCGCAGATTACGACCTGTCCGTTGCTTTCATAAAGGACGGGCGTCTGGCCGGTGGCGGCTTCGACCATCCGCACCAGCTTGCGCGCCAGCCACTCGCGTCCGGCCATGAAAGAAAGCGACAGGACCCCATTGTCGTTCAGCAAGCGATACGCCGACTGGATACTCTGCACGGTGTAGATATATCCGTCGAGACGGATATTGCTCATCGAGCTGAAGAGCGTTTGTGAGTCGAGGAAGCTGAAAACGACCAAGTCGTACCCGCCGGTGGAGCGACGAAGAAACGCGCGGGCATCGTCGACGTGAACGTGAACCTTGGGATTTTCGTAAATCGCCGAAGCATTGAAGCGGTCGGAAAGCTTCACGAGCATCGGATCGATTTCGACGGCATCGACCTCTTCCGCTCCGTTCAGAACGGCAATCTCTGTGTCGGTGCCTCCTCCCGCGCCCAATGCGAGGACGCGACGATGAACCGGAGCGAGCGCGTAGGGCAAGTCGTACTGCATGCGGCCGCTGAGAATCTCGGTGCGGTTCTGCGGAGAGTAGCGATTCGGATCGAAGGTTCCGTCGCTCTGCAGGAAATAGTGATTCACGCGGACGTCGTAGATGGGCGGATCCTGCATTGTGCGCAGATCCGCGTGCGGCTCTCGTACGGGAACTTTGTGATGGTCCGTGATGATAATGCAGTAGTACGGAGACCAGATCGCATTGGAAGCGACGGAAAAATAAACACCGGCGATCGATAGCGCGAAAATCGGGAGTGCTCGCAGCCGGTATGGTCTAGGAAGAAGCAGAATCACCGCGATCGCTACGAACGTGACCCCCAGCGTCGGAGAAAAATGCTTCAGCGAGAAGAGTCCGAAACAGAGGGTGCCGGCGAGGCTTCCGCCCAGGTCCCAGGAATACGCAAGCAACGGTGGCAGGGCGTCAAAGAGAGATCCGATGCGCTGGCCGAGAGGCACGAAGACCATTGCATTGGTGACGAAGATGCCGACCAGGCACACGTAACGCACGAGTTGTGGACTGGGCGTGTAGAACCTGCTTTCGGTGGCGCTCGTCGGTAGCGTGACGAAGTGGGCGATTAGCAGCCACGCGACGTTGATCAACAGCAAAGCTGGCAGCCACGCGAAAAGCGACTTTCTTTTCTTGCCGAGAATGGCTCCGACGCCCAGACCAAGGAAGGAGCTGATCAGAATCAGATTGGCATAATAGGCGATCAGGCGTACGACTGCGGGAGCCCAGCGAATTACCATGAGTTCGAGAAAGAGGGCGAGGAAGGACAGGCAGAATAATTCCAGCCCGCGGCGCCGTCGAATGTGAGCGTCCATTGCCGGAGACAAGGATGCGGCGGGGGATTCGGTGGAAACCATGCAAGGCTCTCCTCGATGCGCGACTGGGCTCGCACACTTCTCCAATTTATCACCTTGGTTATGTTTCGGGGCGATTGGGTTGGTGAGGGTGCAAGGGCGAGGACGCCCTCGCGACAGCCGGCGGGACGCCGGCGCTACGGAGCTTCAGGGACCGACGTTGACGTGCAACGCCGATGGCGTTTGCAGGCGCTCGCGGTAGATTTGCTTTTTGCGGGCGACTTCGCCGACGACGTCGACGTGGACGACGTAGCCGCCGTGCGGGAGCGTCTCGCCGAAGGGGAGTTCTTTATCGACGGCGCCTCGCGGCAGATTGAAATGCTGGTAGCCGATGGCGGTGGCGCGTCCGTTTTCGGCGACCGCCAAGACGACGAAGGTGAGATCCATATCGTCGGGAGTGATGTTGGACACGTCGACGCTGCCGTCGATTCTATTGCCGCTGACGCGGGCGGGGTTCTTCCACTTGAGCACCAGGGCTGACTGAACGCGCAGCAGGAACCCCTTCTGCACCGCTTCGGGCGGATTGTTGGAATCGGTCACGGAGAGGGTGAAATCGAACTCGCCGGTTCGCGCGGGTTGGCCATGCAGAAAGCCGTCGTCTTCGAGTCTGATCCCAGGAGGCAACGCGCCTTTTTCCAGCTTCCAATGAAGATGAGGGACACCTCCGCGGGCGTGAAAGCGGACTTCGTAGTTGGCTTGGGGATAGGTGTCGGGCAGTTCGGAGTCGTTCTCAATGATGAGGCTCGGCTCGCTCTCCTTCTGGACCGGGCCATCCTGAGCTTGAGGAGGCATGGGTTGGGAAGAGCGGGCTGTAGCAAGCTGGCACGCGCCGGTTGCGCCCAGACATAGCAGGGCCACAAACGCGGTTGCAATCCGAGTTATTCCGTTCCCATTCATGTTCATGCGACCGCTTTCACTACTCTCCCACAGTTCCGGCTTTCCGTATAGGAATGTTCGAGGCGCATCGTCTTGCAAGCTGCCAGCCAGAAGTCACCGAGGTCACATTGACTTGAATTTGGAATATCTGAAAAACTAGCCCTTCGGGAGCACACTCGGGGCATCCCGTCGCTCGAAATCAGAAGGTTATGGAACTGCTGCTCAATCTGGCGTGGGTGCTGCTCGCCTTGCCTGCCTACTGGCTCTGGCAGGACTGCCGGGCCCCGGAATCCGTAAGGCGTTTTTCGTCCGGGCAGTGCTTGCTGGCATTGGGGTGCATGCTAGTGGTTCTGTTCCCTGTGGTGTCGGCGACCGACGATCTGCGGGCCTTGTGCACTGTGATCGAGGAATCTCCCATTAGCAAGCGGAGCGTACGGCAATCGGCTCCCGAGAGACCTGCTGCCCCGCAAGATCATGGCGCCCTGGTCACGAGCTTCGGTTTTTCGCCGTCCCAACTGGAATTCTGGTATCAGGCTCCATCGCTTTCACGTGTCTTGCCCTCGATAGCCGTCCATTGCCAGTTCGGACGCGCTCCTCCTGAGTCGATTCTCGCCTGATTTCATTCGGATCACCGCCAGGAGTCAAAAGCTCAGACATTGTGCGGTATTCCTCTTCTCAATCATTCCGGGAGTGCATAAACGATATCCCGATGACGGAAGCACCCACCGGCTTCTGACGGCGGCTTTTCCCTCACTCCGGGATCGGCGGACTTGGCTGGAAGCAGAGGTTTCGATGCGTTGGACGTGTCTCAAACTGGCGCTTTTCGTGTTGCTTGCGGGTGCCTCTGTCTGCGCGCAAGCGCCAGCGCCTGCCCAGGTGTGGACCTGGGATCAAGTCAAGGACCGCTTCGAACTGAATAACCCGTCCTTGATGGCGGCGAAGCTGAATATCGACGAACTGAAGGCGCAGGAGATTACGGCGCATCTTCGTCCGAATCCGGATTTCACGCTTTCGGCGGATGGCACGCAGATCGCGCCCAGTCGAGGCGTTTGGACTCCATTCGCGGGAACGTTCGTATCACCGGGCGTGAGCTATCTTTTCGAGCGACGGAACAAGCGCGGTTTGCGGTACGAGAGCGCGAAACAAGGCACAGCTATTGGCGCAGCACAGGCGGCTGATACCGAACGCACTCTTCTTTACAATTTGCGCACGGCTTTTGTGGGAGTTCTGCAGGCAAAGGCGGTGCTGCGCCTGACGCAGGAGAATCTCGATTACTACGACAAGATCCTCAAGGTCAGCCGCGATCGATTTCAGGCCGGAGATATCGCGCGCATCGACCTCGACCGTCTCGAGTTGCAGCGATTGCAATATGAGTCGGATTTGCAGACCGCGCTGGTGAACCTGCGGACTACGAAGATCGATCTGCTGGCATTGCTTGACGACCACCGTCCGGTGGACAGCTTTGACGCCGAGGGAGTTTTCGATTTCCGCGAGGACTTGCTCCCGCTCGAGGACTGCCGCAGACAGGCGGTCGATGCCCGTCCCGATCTTCGGGCCGCGCTCCTGTCGGTACAGCAGGCCGAGACGAACTACAAACTGGCGCAGGCCGACGGGTCGACCGATCCGACGATCGGCGTCTGGTTCACCCACAATGGTTCATTCAATAATCCTGACGCGCTCAACACGATCGGGGCGAGCGTCAGCATCCCGCTCCGGATTTTCGATACGAATCAGGGCGAGAAGCTGCGCACGAAAATCGACATCACCCGCAACGAGAAGTTGCGGCAAGGAGTAGAGACACAGGTCTACAGCGACGTCGATTCGGCATATGCGCTCGTCGCCAGCAACATCGCATTGCTCCAACCCTACAAACGGCAGTACCTCGATCAGGCGGTCCGCGTTCGTGAGACGGTGCAGTTTTCCTATCAGCACGGAGGAGCATCGTTGCTGGACTTTCTCAACGCGCAGGGCGACTACCGGACGGTACAGCTCAGCTATGTCAACCTGGTCGGCGCTTATCTCACCGCGGCGGCGCAGTTGAATGAAGCGGTGGGACGCGAGGTGATCCCATGAAATCGTTTGCATTCGTTTTTCATCGAGCCCGTGCACTGCCGGCGCCGCAATGGATCCTGCTTCTTCTCGCATGGTCGGCTCTTTGCGCGGGAATCGGCTGCTCGAAAGGGACACCGGCGGCGACGAGCAAGCCGGCCGTCACCGTCGATCCCGACCTCTACACTGCCGATCATCCAGAACTGTTTAAGACTGCGAAAGCGGAATTGCGCTCGCTACCGACGCTGGTGACGGCGAACGGTACGATTTCGCCGGACGTGAATCGTACGATCCATGTGACGTCTCTGGGCTCTGGGCGAGTCGTCGATCTCAAGGTAAAGCTCGGCGACAACGTCGAGAAGGGCGAGACGCTGCTGGTGATTTCGAGCCCGGATGTGGCCACCGCGTTTTCCGATTTCGAAAAGGCCAAAGCCGATGAGGTTCTTTCGCATAAGGCACTCGATCGCACCCAGATGCTCTACGACCGCGGGGCCATCGCGGCCAAGGATCTGGAAGTAGCCCAGGACGCCGAAGACAAGGCCAAGGTCGATCTGGATACAGCGGAACATCACGTGCAAATTCTGGGGGGCGATCCTGCTCATCCGAGCCCGCTCATCGAGTTGAAGGCGCCTGTTTCCGGAACGATCGTCGAGCAAAACGTCGCTGGATTCGAAGGCGTCAAGAGTCTGGACAACACGCCCAACTTGTTGACGATCGCCAATCTGTCTGAGGTGTGGGTCGTCTGCGACGTTTTCGAGAACGATCTTGGGGAAGTTCACCTCGGCGACGCGGCCGAGATTCGGCTGAACGCGTTTCCGGACCGGGTCTTCAAGGGCAAGGTTGCAGACATCTCGCGCGTTCTCGATCCAAATACACGAAGCGCGAAAGTCCGCATCGTGCTGGGAAACTCTGATGGCTCGCTGCGGCCGGGCATGTTTGCCGTGGCGACTTTCCGCTCGCGCAGGCTCACTGACCGCATTGTCGTTCCTGCGACGGCCATCATGCGCCTGCACGATAAAGACTGGGTCTTCCGCAAGGAGGGAGAGAAACAGTTCCGCAAGATCGCGGTTGATGCAGACGGAGTGACTCCCGATGGCATGCAACAGATACATTCTGGCGTAAAGCCGGGGGACGAACTGGTCACCAACGCGCTGGAGTTCTCCACTGAAGTGGCTGAGAAAAGAGCGGGGGATTAGCGGATGATTCGCAAGGCAATCGACGTCGCCCTGACGAACCCTCTGCTCGTGCTTGGTGGAGCGCTCGTACTTTTCGTATGGGGCATCATCGCGTTTCATGAGTTGCCGATCGAGGCCTATCCCGATGTGGCCGACACGTATGCGCAGGTAATCACGCAATGGCCTGGCCACGCCGCAGAAGAAGTCGAACAGCAGATCACAGTTCCGCTTGAAGTCGAATTAAATGGCGTCGCCCACTTGACGCATCTGCGTTCTGTATCGCTCATGGGTCTTTCCGTCATCACCATTATTTACGACGACGAGATCACGACATTTAACGCGCGCCAGGAAGTTCTCGACCGGCTACAGATGGTTACTTTGCCGCCGGGAGTAAATCCGGGCATTGGCCCGGACTACAGTCCGGTCGGGCAGATCATGTTCTATACGCTGACGAGTACCAATCCGAAATATGACGTCATGGAGTTGAAGGCGCTCAATGACTGGTACGTCGTCAATCAGCTGAAGTCGGTTCCCAATGTTGTGGACGTCAATCCGTTTGGCGGGCCTACTCGCGAGTATCAGGTTCAACTTGATCCGGGGAAACTGGTGTCGTACGGACTTTCGCTGCCTCAAGTAGAGCAGGCGCTGCTCGCGAACAATATCAATGCCGGCGGAGGATTTATCGAACGCGGGCAGCAGGCCCTCAATGTTCGGGCTGTGGGCTTGATGCAAACGACGGATGACATCGCTGCGACCGTCGTCAAAGTGCAGAACGGAACTCCGGTCCGCGTTCGCGATCTCGGCAATGTTGTGCAGGCTCCAAAGGTCCGGCTGGGACAACTTGGAAAAACCATCCGCAAAGAAGATGGCACGATTATCAACAATGACGACGTGGTGGAAGGAATTGTGCTTCTCCGTAAAGGGGCCATCGCCGAAGTCACGCTGGATGATCTCCACAAAAAGATCGCACAGCTCAACGGGACTAACGGCAGCCGCGGCCTGCTTCCGGCGGGAGTTGAGATCGTTCCGCATCTCGACCGCAGCGACTTGATGCATCACACCACGCACACGGTGCTGCGGAATCTGACGGACGGCGTGCTGCTGGTCACCCTGATTCTTTTTCTGTTCCTGGGCAACGTGCGCAGCGCGCTGATCGTCGCATTCACGATTCCGTTCTCGCTTCTATTTGCCGCAATTCTTCTCGACCTGAACCACATTCCTGCGAACCTGCTCTCTCTTGGAGCGCTTGACTTCGGCATGGTGGTGGACGGGTCGGTCGTCATGGTCGAAAACATTCTTCGACATACTTCGTTCAGCGATCAGAAGAAATCGTTTCTGGAGGTTGTGGGAATTGCGGCTCACGAAGTGCAGAAGCCTGTCTTTTTCGCGCGCATTATCATCATCGTTTCCTACCTGCCGATCTTTACACTGCAGCGAGTAGAAGGCCGGTTGTTCCGTCCGATGGCCTGGACCGTGGCGTTCGCGCTGCTCGGCGCGCTGGTCTTCGCCCTGTTCATTGCGCCTGTGCTCTGTAGCATGCTTTTCAGCCGGGGGATCAAAGAATGGCGAAATCCCGCGCTCGAATGGCTGAACCGGAGCTATGCGCGATCGCTGGACTGGTGCTTCGATCACATGAAGCTCACGCTGGGTATGGGATTGATCGCCCTGGGTGCGATGATCTTTCTGGCCACAAGCGGAATCATCGGGTCGGAGTTTTTGCCGCATCTTGACGAAGGCGCGATTTGGGTTCGCGGCACTCTCGCGCCCAGCACCGGACCGACGGCGAGCATCGATATGGCGAAGCGGGCGCGGTTGGTCCTCGCCGATTTTCCCGAGGTTACGCAGGTCGTGAGCCAAGTCGGACGCCCCGATGACGGCAGCGACGCCAGCGGATTTTACAACACGGAATTCTTTGTTGACCTTCTTCCGCGCGAGAAATGGCGGCCGAAATTCCACGGCAACAAGGACGAACTCATTGCAGCGATGGATGAGAAGCTTCAGCAATTCCCCGGCGTCGACTGGAATTTTTCGCAGCCGATCTCGGACAACGTCGAGGAAGCCGTGAGCGGCGTGAAGGGCGAACTTGCGGTCAAGCTTTTCGGGCGCGACCTGAGGACGCTGGAGGAAAAGGCCGATCAGATTCAAGGGATCATGAGCCGGATTCCGGGTATCGCTGACCTTGGCACGTTTCAGGTACGCGGCCAGCCGAACGTGAATCTGAATGTTGACCGGGCTGCTGCGGACCGCTTTGGGATTAATGTTGCTGATATCCAGGACGCCGTTGAATCTGCGGTGGGAGGAAAAGCAGTCAGCCAGATCTTAATTGGCGAGCAGCGTTTCGACCTGACGGTCCGATATCAGCCGCAGTTCCGGCGGACGATCGACGAAATCGCGAACATCCGCCTGCTGGCACCATCGGGTGAGCGTGTTTCTCTGTCGCAACTGTGCAACATCTCACTGGACGACGGCGCCTCGACCATTTACCGTGAGGGCAATTCCCGCTACATCGCGATCAAATATAGCGTCCGGGGACGCGATCTTGGCAGCACGGTTCGTCAGGCCATCGACGAGGTCGGAGAGAAGGTGAAATTGCCGGAAGGCTACCACCTCGACTGGACGGGCGAATACGAGAGCCAGCAGCGGGCGAACCGGCGCCTTTCCATTATCGTTCCGGTCACCATCTTGCTAATGGCCTTCATCCTGTATTCGGCCTTCGGCTCGTGGAAGTGGGTTGGACTGATTCTGGCGGTAGTCGCGCTGTCGCCGCTGGGAGGATTTCTCAGTCTGCTGATCACGGGGACGCACTTCAGCGTTTCCTCGGGCCTCGGATTCCTTGCGCTGATTGGAGTGTCGGTAGAAATCGGCGTCATCATGGTCGAGTACATCAATCAACTGCGCACGCGGGGCATGCCGGTGCGCGACGCAGCGAAAGAAGGCGCCGCGCTTCGTCTGCGTCCGATCATGATGACCATGCTGGTGGCGACGCTCGGACTGCTGCCGGCCGCCATGTCGCACGATATCGGCTCGGACTCGCAGCGGCCCTTCGCCATCGTCATTGTCGGGGGACTCATCGTCGAACTCCTGGTCAGCGTCATTCTTTGGCCGACGCTCTACGTTTTCTGGGCGAGAGCGGGCGACCGTCTGCCTCCGGCGGAACAGAGCTTCATGTCGGAAGGAGAGCACGTGGATTAATAAGGAGATTTCCAGAAACTCTTCTGCGAGAAGCGGGTTAACGGACCTAATGTTGCCGGAATAACGGCACCTCAGCACCGCGAAATCCACAGGGAGTAGTTGGGGCGTATAGCCCCTGTTGGGCCGGTGGTGTAAGGAACACGGCGGGCGACGACTTCGGCCGGCGTTCGCAGATGCGAGTTCGAATCTTGCCTGGTCCACCAACTCCATCCTCAGCTCCTCCTACGATATACTTCCTGAACTCCGGGGAGCTTCCCATTGACAGCCGTCGGCATACGTACGCAGGATCTGCGCAAGGTCTTTAACTCGGCCCCTCCGCTCGGGGCGGCAGGAGGTTTTATTGCGCGTCCGAGCGCTAAAGAACCCAAACAACCGAAGCCCCAGATCATTGCATTGAACGGGGTCACGCTTGAGATCTACCCGGGAGAAATCTTCGGCTTGCTTGGGCCGAACGGCGCGGGCAAATCGACGACGGTGGGAGTGATGACAACGCGCGTCCGGGCAACGAGCGGGCAGGCTTGGATTGGAGATCACGAAGTCTGGACGGAACAGGCGAAAGTGAAGCGGCTGATCGGGGTCGTGCCGCAAAGGCCGAATCTGGATTTTTCGCTCACGGCTCGCGAGATCCTGCTGTTTCACGCTGCTTATTTTGGCATTGGATCGAAAGAACGGCACGAGCGAGCCGAGGCGTTGCTCGAGAAATTCAAGCTCACCGACCGCGCGAATCAGATGGTGCGCGGATTCTCGGGCGGGATGATGCAGAGGCTTTCGATTGCGCGGGCGATGATGCACGATCCGCAGGTGCTTTTTCTGGATGAACCCAGTGCCGGGCTCGATCCGCAAACGCGAATCCTGCTGTGGGAGATAATCCGCGAATACAACCAGCTCGGCAAAACCGTTCTGTTGACAACACATTACATGGAAGAAGCCGACGCGCTCTGCCACCGCTTGGCGATTGTTGACCACGGGCAAGTCATCGCGATTGGGACACCGGGAGAACTGAAGCGGTCGATCCCGGGAGGATACCTGCTCCGGCTGCAGTTCGGGAAGAGAACGGCGGATTTGCTGGAACGGCTGAAGGTGCTCTCGGGAGTTCGCGAAGTGCGGGCTTCGGATTCGATCGGCGCCGATGTTTACGCTGACCGCGGAGGATCGCTGATTCCAGAGATCGCAGCTTTGGCCGTGGCTGCGGGGGCGGAACTTTCCGACGTTCATATTTCGGAGCCGAGCCTGGAGAATCTTTTCCTGCACCACACAGGAAGGAGTTTGCGCGATTGAACTGGAAAGCTTTTGGCGCGATGCTGGCCCGCGACGCGCATGTAGCGCGGCGCAATGCGGTTCAACTCTTGTTCCAGACATTCTTGCAGCCGCTGCTGTTTGTTTTCATCTTCGGAAAGGTGATGGTGGGCAGCGGATATATGCCTGCGTC
>DATJOA010000172.1:0-4705 GCA_035507635.1 Candidatus Acidiferrales bacterium | reverse complement strand
CTCGGCATAGGACTCATCATCGGCTCGATCGCCGGGTATTACGGCGGGGGCATCGATCGCTTCGTCAACGTGGTGCTGATGAACGCATTTCTCTCGTTTCCGGGAATTCTGATTGCGATCGCATTCGTCGCATTTCGAGGGCCAGGAATATTCAACCTGGTGATCGCGCTTTCGATTGGCGGATGGGTCGGGTATGCGCGGCTGGTGCGCGGACAAGTTCTCGCGGCGCGCGAAAGGGAATTCGTCGAGGCAGCGCGCGCGCTCGGCGCGAGCGATCTCCGCATCATTGCGCGGCACATTCTGCCCAACATCATTCAGCCCGTCGTGGTGCAGGCGGCGATCGGCATGGCGGGAGCGATTCTCGCTGAAGCGACGATGAGCTTCCTCGGTCTCGGCGTCCCTCCGCCGACTGCGAGCTGGGGAACCATGCTCAATGACGGGCGCGCGCATCTGTTCGACGCTCCGCATCTTGTGATCTTTCCGGCGATGGCTGTCATGCTCGCTGTGCTGAGCTTCAATTTCATCGGCGACGCGTTGCGCGATTATCTTGACCCGCGATCGAGAATCGAAGCCGGCCTCTAGTCTCTGTTCCTATCACCCTTTCGACTCAACGAGTTAACCCGGGACTAAATCCTCTGGCGTGCTCCATAAGTTTTCCGCGCAACATTTCTTGACACTCTGTGTTTCCTCTGCCGTGGCCACAATGCAGCACGAAAGCAGGAGCAAGATTCACGGAGAAACCTTATGAACAGCACCCTCAAGATCACGTTATTCAGTACGGCGTTGGCGTTCGCCGCGCTACCCGTCGTGGCCCAAAGCGCACCGGCGCCCGCGACCGCCCCCACCGCGCAAACCATTCAGCAGCGCAAAGAGAATCAGCAGGACCGCATTGCGCAGGGCGTTAACAGCGGACAGCTTACGGCGGGCGAGACCAAGAATCTCGAAACCAAGGAAGCCGACATCAACAAAGAAGAGCACGCCATGTCGAACGAAAATGGCGGCAAGCTGACCACAGCGGACAAGAAGGTCATCACGCAGCAGCAGAACCAGGTTTCGAAGCAGATCTACCAGGACAAGCACAATTCGGCCGTGCAGAATACTGATCCCAAGAGTGAAGTCGGCAAGCGCGAAGAGAATCAGCAGGACCGAATCGCGCAGGGAATCAAGAGCGGCCAGTTGACGGCCGGGGAAGCATCGCACCTCGAAAACAACGAAGCGAAGATCAACAACGAAGTGCGCAACGACCGCGCGGCCAACGGCGGCAAGCTGACGCAACAGGAGAAACAGCAGGTCAACCGGCAACAGAACCGTCAGTCGCGACAGATCTATCGCGCGAAGCATAACGGGCGGCGGCAGTAAAAAAAGTTCCACCACAGAACAAAAACCACAGAATAGTCCCCATGCCCCCGGGCCCAACCCGGGGGCCTTTTTCTGCTAGTTGCGAGTGGTGAGTCCGGAGTCGCGACGCAATCCTGCGCCAAGGCGAAAGCGACCATGGCCGGCATTTTTACTCACGCTCACCGCTCACAGCCCATTGCTAATGGTCAAGTTATTGAAAACACGTCCATATACATTTCTTGACAAAAATTGCATATTGCAATATAAATATCTCGATTTGAAATATTGACTGGAACGGCTTATGAAGCTGGGCGAAAAAATCCGGTACCTGCGCGAGGTGGAAGGATCGCTGCGCGGGCTGGGACGTCCGATGACTCAGCTGGAACTGGTCCGCGCCATTCGCGAGGAGATGGGAAACGGCAGTCGCGGCAAGGGGCGGAGCAAGGGACCGACGATCAGTCAGTCGTATCTGTCACAGATTGAAAATGGATCGCGTCCGCACATGACGCAGTCGTCGCGGGCGCTGCTGGCAAAGTTTTTCAAGGTTCATCCCGGATTTCTAGTGGACGATCCCGAGGGCTATCACGCGGAGCTGACCTCCGATTTGCGCACGACGGAAGGGCAACTCGACGTTTGGTTGTTGCAGGGTTCGGAGCGATTTGCGAGCGATCCTGAGGTCAGCAATGTGCTGATCAAGGCCGCGCGCGAGAAAGATACGCGGCGTTGTTTTCTGTTGCTGGGAGCGATTCTCGACACACCCGGCCTAGCCGACCGACTGCTGGAGGCGTTGCATCCGGAAGCAGCAAGCAGCCACAGCAGTTCGAGTGGTGAAGGGAGGCGAATGCGATGACCTGGTCCGATTTTTATTTGATCTGTTTCGCGGTCGGTTTTTGCTTCAGCCTCTTCTCTTTCATTTTCGGAGGATCGCGTTTCGGCCGGCTGCATCTGCCGCACTTTCACGGTCATGGCATCGGGCATGTGCCAGTTGCGCATGGTCCAGTAGCCCATGGCCCGGTCAGCGGGGGACAAGCACAGGCTGCAGGAAGCGCTCAGCCGGGAGGAGGAGCCCAGCGCGGCATCAGCGTCTCGCCGTTGAATCCGCCCGTACTCGCGGCGTTCCTGGCGTGGTTTGGCGGCACGGGATATTTGCTGACGCGATTTTCGGCGCTATGGGTGGGGATGGGGCTGTTTGTGGCCGTCCTCAGCGGACTTATTGGTGGAGGAATCATCTTCCTGTTCCTGAGCAAGGTCCTGATTTCGGAAGACGAGTGCCTCGATCCCGCCGACTTCGAAATGGTCGGCGTTCTCGGACGGTTGTCGGTTCCGATTCGCGAAGGCGGAACGGGTGAGTTGATTTATTCGCAAGCGGGCACGCGCCGCGTCTGTGGAGCACGCAGCGAAGATGGTGCAGTGATCGCGAAGGGAACCGAGGTTGTAGTCACGCGCTATGAAAAGGGAATCGCCTACGTCCGGCTGTGGAGCGAGTTGTCCGGTGAAGAGGACGAGACGAGCGAAGTGATCCGGTAGCGAACATCCAGCGGCAGATGGTCCGGAGGGATTCGATGAACGGCAACTGGTACAAGTCGTTGGTCGCGGTCATGTGGCTGGCGCTTCCGTTGAGCGGTCTCGAGTACTGGCGCAGCTGGGATCAATTTCCCGCGCGCATGGCGGTTCACTTCAACGTGAACGGGCAGCCGAACGGCTTCACTTCGCGCGAAGGCGCGCTGCAGGCCGGATTGGGAATCATGGCGGTGATGCTGGTCGTGTTTACGCTCGCCTCGTTGGCAGCACATACGATCAAGCCTGTGGCGTCGTGGCCGGTGCTGGTCGTGGCGTATATCGTGCTTGGATTCGTGTGGTACGGCAATCATGCGATTGTGAAGTTCAACCGGAATGCGGCTCATGCAGAGGTTAGGAGTCCTCAGCTGTCACTTCTCAGTTCCGGCTGCGTGCCGAATCGGCGCAGCAGGGAACTGACGACTGAGAACTGAGCACTGATTTCGAAGGAGGCGTTATGTTCGAAGGTATTTCTCACATGGCTGTGATCTGGATCTTCGTCTCGCTGGGAGTCATGGTGATTCTGTTCCTGATCAGTGGGATGGCGAGGATCTACCGCAAGGCTGGGCCGCACGAAGCACTGATTGTCTACGGTCTTGGCGGAACGCGAGTCGTGAAAGGCCACGGCACGATGGTTCTACCGATGGTGCAGGTTTGCCGCGGGCTGTCGCTCGAACTGATGTCGTTCGATGTGGCTCCGCAGCAGGATCTTTACACCAAGCAGGGCGTTGCCGTCACGGTGGAAGCCGTCGCTCAGATCAAAGTGAAGTCCGACGACGAGTCAATTCGTACGGCGGCCGAGCAGTTCCTGACCAAGACGGACCAGGAGCGCGAAGGCCTGATCCGGCTTGTAATGGAAGGGCACTTGCGCGGCATCATTGGCCAGCTCACGGTGGAAGAGATCGTGAAACAGCCGGAGATGGTTTCCGACCGCATGCGCTCGACCTGCGCCGATGACATGAACAAGATGGGCTTGGAAGTCATCTCGTTCACGATCAAGGAAGTCCGCGACAAGAACGAGTACATCACCAACATGGGGCGTCCGGATGTGGCGCGGATCAAGCGCGACGCGGATGTGGCAGCCGCGGAAGCGGACCGGGACACAGCGATCAAGCGAGCCCTGGCGCAGCGGGAATCGGCCGTGGCGAAAGCCCAGGCCGATCAGGAGCGCGTGCAGGCCGAAACGGCGTCTCTTGCCAAGCAGGCGGAAGCGCAGCGGGACCTCGAAGTCAAGAAGGCGCAGTATCAGGAAGTCACGAAGCGCCAGCAGGCGCAGGCTGACAAGGCCTATGACATCCAGACCAACATCATGCAGCAACAGGTTGTCGCTGAGCAGGTGAAGGTCCAGCAGATTGAGAAAGAGCAGCAGGTCAAGGTGCAGGAAGCCGAGATCAACCGCCGCGAGAAGGAACTGATCGCAACCGTGTTGAAGCAGGCTGAGATCGAGCGTCAGCGGATTCAGACGCTCGCCGAAGCGGAAAAGAGTCGCCTGATAGCCGAAGCAGAAGGGCATGCTTCATCGATCCGCCAGCAAGGTGAGGCCGAGGCCGAGATCATCTTCAAGAAAGGCGAGGCCGAAGCCAAGGCGATGAACGTGAAGGCTGAGGCGTATCAGGAGTACAACCAGGCGGCCGTGATCGACAAGCTGTTTGCCAGCATGCCGGAAGTGGTGAAAGCACTGGCCAGTCCGCTCGCGAATGTCGACAAGATCACGATCGTCTCTACGGGCAACGGTGAAGCCGCCGGAATGAACAAGATCACCGGCGACATCACGAAGATGGCGGCGCAGATGCCGGCATTGTTCGAGACG
>DATJOA010000171.1:0-4988 GCA_035507635.1 Candidatus Acidiferrales bacterium | reverse complement strand
CGCGATACACTGCATGAACATGCGAGTCCTCGGCATCGACTGCGGCGGAGAATACACCGGCTTTGGCGTCGTGGAAATGCAATCCACGGGAAAACTCTGCTGCCTCACCTGCGGCGCCATCAAACTTTCTCCGCGCGAACCCTTGCCTCGCCGGCTCTCCCGTATTTACATGCACCTCGGCGCCGTGATCTCCGAGCACCAGCCCGACGAGGTCGCCATCGAAGACGTCTTTTACGCGCTCAATGTGAAATCAGCTCTCAAACTCGGGCAGGTCCGCGGCGTCGCCATGCTCGCTGCCGCTGCCGCCGGGCTCGAAGTCGCCGAATATTCCCCGCTCACCATCAAATCGTCGGTCGTCGGCTACGGTCGTGCCGAAAAGCATCAGGTCCAGCACATGGTCACGCGATTGCTTGAACTGCCGGAGCCGCCCGAGCCTATGGACGCCTCCGACGCCCTTGCCATCGCAATCTGCCACTTGCACACCACGGGGACGTTGTCCCGGCAACGCGCCGTGGGCCGATAAGCGTCCAACTACCTTCTACCTTTGGCATAATTGAAAAATCAGGTAGGGACAAGCAGTCTCGGCCGTCATGCAGAAAAAAATGTGGGGACAGCCGCCATCGGTTGTCCGCGGAGCGAAGCTCCGCAGTGGAAAGCCGTAAGTCTGGATTTCGCCGGATCGTTTAAGCTGGATCGTTCTAAGAAATGAATGAAATGTTCTCCAACGATTCTCATCGCGAAAACCATTGTCATCCCGACCAAGCCACCGCATCGGCGCAGCCGATCCAGCCGCGCGTGGAGGTACCCTTTGTTTTGAACCGCCGTATCCTCCCGCTGCTGATCATCACAGTTCTCGCGTTCTTGCCCACTCTCTCCCGCGCCGCCGATCAGGCCACCATCACCTTCATCCTCGATTTCCCCCACTCCAGCCCTGATCACTATTCAATTCAGGTCCAGTCCGACGGACACGCCCACTACGAATCAAGGGCCAAGATCTCGCCCGATTCCGAGGACACCGATAACTATCAGACCGATTTCATCTTCTCCGACGCCACCCGCGCCCGCATCTTCGACCTGGCCCAGCAGGCGCACTACTTCTCCGGTAAAGTTGATTCGGAAAAAAAGAAGCTGGCGTTCACCGGAGCGAAAAAGCTGATCTACAAAGACGCCGGCCACAACAACACAGCCGAATACAATTACTCACCCATTCCGGCCGTTGAGCAACTCACCGCTCTACTGCAAAGCGTCGGAGCCACTCTGGAATATGGACGCCGCCTCACCTACTTACACCGCTACCAGAAACTCGCCCTCGACGACGAACTCAAGAGCATGGAAGATGAAGCCCGCACCGGCGGCATCACCGAACTGCAAGCGGTAAAGCCTATCCTTCAGGAGATCTACGACGATCCCTCGGTCATGAATGTCGTCCGCGCCCGCGCTCACCGCCTCATGGAAAGGAATCCTTCTATCTCCGCCGGCAAGTAAATCCTGCCCAAGGTCCAACCCCTCCGTTCGCGAGGGAACGTCCCGTCACCCCTTGCGAGGCTGAACTTTTACAACTCCCGCATCAAAACCGTGTTCTAATGGGATAGCACTGACCAGGGGGTTCCCATGTCCTCTCCTTCCAGATTCAGTCTGACTCTTCTCGCAGCTGGCGCGCTTTTGGCTCTGCCCGCCTTCGGCAGTTCGCAGGCCCGCATCGTCCGCCTCAGCGACGTGAAGGGTTTGGTTCAAATCGACAAGAACACCGGCATTGGCTTCGAGAATGCCTTCGTCAATTTCCCCATCACGCAGGGAACCCGCCTCCGCACGCGCGACACCGGCCGCGCGGAAATCGAATTCGAAGACGGCAGCTCGATGCGCATCGGCCCCAACACATCCATCGATTTCAGCACCCTGAATCTAAGTGATTCCGGCAGCCGTATCTCAGAGGTCAATCTGACCGAGGGAATCGCCTATGTGAACTGGCTGGCCAAGGGCGGCGACGAATTCACTCTCAATTTCTCTCGCGAGAAGCTCGCGCTCGACCGTCCCGCGCATTTCCGCATTGATGACTCGGCCAATCTCGCCAGCCTCGCGGTATTCAAGGGCGACATCGATGTCGACAGCCCCTCGGGACTGGTAAAAGTCGAGAAAAACAAGACCGCGACCTTCGCCGTCAATGACGACGACAAGTACAAGCTCCAAAGCAAGATTGAAGACGATCCACTCGACTCCTGGGATCGCGAAGCCTCGGCTTATCACGACCAGTATGCAAAGAATCAGGCTTCGTCTCCCTACGGCTACGGCCTCAGCGATCTGAATTATTACGGCTCCTTTAACAACATTCCCGGATACGGCATGATGTGGCAGCCCTTCTTCACCGGCGTCGGCTGGGATCCCTTCATGGACGGCGCTTGGGGTTGGTATCCCGGCATGGGCTACATGTTCGCCTCGGCTTATCCTTGGGGATGGCTGCCCTATCGCTACGGCAACTGGATGTTCGTGCCCAGCAACGGCTGGATGTGGCAGCCCGGCGCCTGGAATACTTGGAATACAGTCCCGCACTACACGGCCACCAGCGCGGTCCAGATGCATCCGCTGGTCGCGCCGACCGGAACAGTTAAGACCGTCGCGGTTGGCCGTGGAGGGGTCATTCCGACTCTTACCTCGGCGAAGATGACCGTGAATGCGGGTTCCGCCGGACTGGGCATCGCCCGTGGCTCGCTCGACAATCTCAAGAGCCTGAATCATCAGGTCGCAAGATCGGGATTCGCCCAGGTCCGGCCGCAGCCGGCCTTCGCCACAACCGCTCCCGCAAGATGGGCCGCCTTTACCGGCGGATCGCGAGGCTCTACAGAAGGCGCAGGCCGAGGCTCCGCCGAACGTTCTTCCGCCCTCGACCACGATTCGTCGATAGGCCGCACTTCCTCGATGGGAGCAGGGCACGCCGCTACTGGCGGCGGCCACCACTAGACGATCCGCTCCCATTCAAGCAAGAAAAAAGGGCTTCGCGAAAGCGAAGCCCTTCGTTTCCCAAGGCTGAGATTTGCAGCCAGAGTATCCCCGGATTCTTTGGAAAAAAGTCAGGGACGTACCGATGAATCATATGGGGACAGCCGCCTCGGTTGTCCGGCCCGGCGAAGCCCGCCTGGATTTCGCTCAACCTGCCAACGCTCCCTCATCGCACCACCACTCCCGCATATCCCACCACCATCTGCCGATCCCCCGAAACATCCCCCGAAGTCGCATACTTCACCAACTCTGCCGACTTCGCTCCCAATTCCCGCGCCGCCGTCAGCATCGCCACCGCCGGACCATACCCGCACATGCTGATCTTCTGCTGCGTCACTACCTCGTGCAGCCCGCGCGGATCAAGACTCAGAATCCTCTCGATCGCCATATGATCCTTCACCCGCGTCACCGCGTCTGACTCGTAATGATTCATGTCGCTCGACGCCACAATCAGCACCGGCTCCTTCCATCCGTCGATTACGCGAGCCAGCGCCTTCCCCAGCTTCTCCAAGGCCTCCAGCCGCCCCGTCCCCAGCGCAATCGGAACGAATCCCAACTGAGCTTGCCGCAACTGAAGAAAGGGAAGCTCGACCTCCGCCGCATGTTCCGCCCGGTGCGCCGCCGTGTCTTCCTCCAACTCCGGAAATTCCTTCTTCAGCGCCTGCGCGAACGGATGATCGATCGGCACATCGCCCAGCGGCGTCTCCCACGCGCCCTCGCTCATGATCGACAAGGGGACGCCCATGCCGGTATGGTTCGGACACATCACTACACACAGTCGTGGAATTTCCACCTTCGCAAACACCGCTCCCGCTACATGCCCGGAATACATGTATCCCGCATGAGGAGCGATGCAGCCAATCGCTCGCACCGTCTTACCCTCAGCTTGTGATAGGTAGGATTCCGCTTCGGCCCGCAGATCGTCCGGGTCGCCCGGATAGAATCGTCCCGCAACCGCGGGATGACGCAGGAGTGTACTCGTCATACGCCCTCCTCGCCAAGAAAGGAACCAACAAGATAATCCTAAGACTCGTTTTGTGCTCGACGCAAGGCGCGATACACCGCCGCACTCTCTTCCAGGCTCAACGTCTCCGCCCGCGCCGTCGGCTTCACGCGAGCCTCCGCCAGCGCCTGCTTCAACCCCGCGTCCGCATACTTTTCTTTCAGGTTATTCCACAACGTCTTGCGCTTCTGTCCAAACGAAAGCCGCAGAAAATCGATGAACCCATCTCCCGCCACTCCCAACCGCTCCCGTTGAGGATCGATCGTCAGCCGCAGCACGGTCGAATACACCTTCGGCGGAGGCGCGAACGCTCCCGGCGGCAACGTGAACAATTTCTCTACCCGCGCGTACAGCTGCGCCGTCGCCGAAAGCACTCCATAATCTCGCCCGCCTGGCTCCGCCGCAATCCTGTCCGCAACTTCCTTCTGCACCATGATCACGATGCTCTCGAAGTATTTCGAAAACTCAAACAGCCGCAACAGAATGTCGGACGTGATGTAATAAGGCAGATTTCCGACAACTTTCACCGGCTCGGTCTTCAGTTCGATTCCCGGCCTTCCCAATCCCGGCTTCGGCCCAAACAGGGAATCAATATCGACCGCCAGCACGTCCGCCTCGATGATCTCCACATTCCGCGCCATCCCGAATTTCAGCCGCAGTTGTGCCGCCAGCACACGGTCTAGCTCCACCGCGATCAGCCGCCGCGCCCGTTTCGCCAGCATCGACGTCAAAATCCCGCGCCCCGGACCAATTTCCAGCACCGTGCTCTGCGACACATCGCCAACCGCATCGACCACCCGTGCGGCCGCCTCAACGCTATTCAGAAAATGTTGTCCCAATTTGGGCTTGCTTCGCGGACGTCGCGTGGATACGACCCTTGGCACGTTGACCCTCACTTGCTCGGGAAGTAGACTTTCAATTCGGTCCTCGCATCTTAAGCTGTCGGACCGCGGTCCCCAGTTCCATTCATCATAACGTGTGCCGCCGCGTG
>DATJOA010000170.1:0-19674 GCA_035507635.1 Candidatus Acidiferrales bacterium | reverse complement strand
AAGCGCTCCGCAAAGGTCTGCGCATTCCAGGTGAAGAAAGCCACCGGCCGGACCACGGTCAGGTCAAGCAGGCTGCCTTCCACCCGCCAGTAGACGGTTGGAGACCCACTGGAGTTGTGGTTTGAGGAATCCAAAATTGCGATCGTCCTTACAAAATCGTCTTTTTACCCAAGACGAAACCTATATTGTAAACAATCAGGCGCGGGGAACGAAGCCGGAAGGCGCCGTAGTTTGATGTAATCATGTCCCGGACCGGGGACGGCCCCCCGCCAGGGAACCGACCGCAGCATCCTTGGTGATTGCCGGGCGGCCGACAATCAGGGCTGCGGCGCCGCTTAGCGCGACGGTCGCAGCGATCGCCAGCAAGCCTCCGCGGAAGCCTCCGTTCTCACTTCGAAATACTCCCACGATATCGGGGCCGAAGTAACCTCCAAGATTGGCCAGAGAGTTGATTACGGCGATTCCTGCCGCGGCCGAGAGACCAGCCATGCGGGAGGTTGCCATCGCCCAGAAGGGGCCGCACATTGATTCGGCGAAGGCCAGCCCGACTCCGATTCCGGCGACCACGACGATTGTCGAATTGCCATAAGCAGCGGCGATGAGCCCGACAGCGGCGGTAAAGGCTGGCACGGCTGTATGCCAGCGTCGTTCGCCGCTTCGGTCCGACCTCATTCCTACAAGAACCATCGCAAGGACAGTGACGAGGAATGGAAGAACGGCAACGCCCCCCGTCCAGAAATAGCTCAGGCCCGAAAACGCGCGAATCACCGTCGGCAACCAGAGGGTCACGCCATACATGGTTGTCGACACGCCGAAGTAGACGAGCGACAGCAGCCAGATTCTGCCGCTAAGAAGAACTCCCCATATGCTTCGAAGGGGGATGATCGCATCTGCTTTCTGTTCCTGGGCCAGCGTCTCCAGCAACCAGGCTTTCTCGTCACCTTTGAGCCAGCGTGCCTCGTCCGGAGTGTCGGATAGCGTCAAAAACACAACCCCGGCGAGGATGATGGCGGGCAAGCCTTCGATCAGGAAGACCCATTGCCAACCGGCGAGTCCTGCGCCGTGAAGACCGAGGAGGGACCCCGAAATCGGGCTACCGATAACGCCTGCCAATGGATTGGCTGTCATGAACCAGGCCACGGCGCGGGCCCGGGACCGGGCGGGGAACCACCGCTTCATATAAAGGATGATGCCGGGGAAGAACCCCGCTTCGGCCGCGCCAAGCAGGAACCGCATCGTGTAGAAGCTAAGGGGTCCCCGGATGAAGACCATCAGGCAGGAGATCACTCCCCAAGTCATCATCAGCGCCGAAATCCAGCGGCGAACGCCGAACTTCTCCAGAACAAGATTGCTGGGAAGCTGAAAGAAGAAGTACCCGGCAAAAAACATTCCCGCGGCGCGGCCATAGACGCGGTCCGTTAAGCCTAACTGGCTGCGCATCTGCAGCACGCCGAAGCTGACGTTAATGCGGTCGAGATAGGCGACTATATAAAGGAGGAAGAGAAACGGCATCAGCCGCCACATGAGCCGGGAGACTACGGCGGATTCGAGGCGGTCAGGCTTGGTATCCAAGGGCAAGTTCCGGATGGCGGTTTGAGGATTCTACTCCAAGCCGAGCCGCTGGCGAATCTTCTCAACAATCTGCTCCGGAGCGGCGGAGATCTCGACAGTCACAGCATGCTCCGGCTCCTGGAGATCGTGAAACTGACCGGCGAGGATCTGTTCGTTGGCAAAATGTCCATGACGAGCATGCAGACGCTCGGCGATCAAGGCAGGACTTCCCTTCAAGTAAACGAAACGGACTTCTGGCCCTACATGCAGTTTTTCGCGGTAGCTCCGTTTTAGGGCAGAGCATGCCAGCACGACGTTCTGACCGGTCTTGATCCATTGAATGGTTGAAGAGCGAAGACTTTCGAGCCACGGCTCGCGGTCGGCATCAGTAAGCGAGATTCCATGCCGAATCTTTTCGATATTCGCTTTCGGATGGAAATCGTCGGCATCGGCGAATTGCCATCCCAATTGCTGTGCGAGCATACGGCCAACGGTCGTCTTGCCGGAACCAACCACTCCCATCACGATCACAATCATTGCGTCATTTGCTTCTTGGTGTAAGTCTTCTCCATCCCCGTACGCTCGTTGGTGACCGTGAACGTGCCGTCGCTTTGCGCGACCACCTTAATTCCCTTCCCTTCGCAATTCTCTTTTACGTTGGCGATGTGGTCGGGATCGACGTTATGCTCCCGGTCGGATTCCTCGGCGTAGTGCAGCTGCCACAGATCCTCAAGCCCGGGCGAATCGTGGATGATCTGCCAGGCGGCAGGGCTGGCGCCTTTGCGCGGACCATTGTCGATGATCGCGACTCTGGGGTGAAGCGCCCAATCCATGGCTTTCGTATTCGAAAGATCCGTTCCGTGATGAGTGGCGAGGAATAGGTCCACGGTGCCGATCATGTTATTCGGACATGCGATTTCGAGTTCTTTTTTCTTGGTGAGGTCTCCGAGATCGAGGAATTTGAAATCGCCGTAGGAAATCAGAACGCCCACGGAACGCGCATTCTCGGTGTCATCCACAGCAGCTTTCGGTTCGGCGCTGCAATACTTGTTGGCTTGGCCAGCTCCGGGCAACGGATCGGTAATGTGCTCTCCCGCCGCGGTTAGAACGCGGACCTGTATGCCCCGAATGGGAAGTCCCCAACCGGGTTTCACGACGACATGGGCGTGTCCGGCAATTGCTTTTTCATACGCAGCGTAATCCGTACGAGTGACGTCCGAGTCTTCCATGTTCGGCCCGTGGTCCACGAAGGTTCCGACTTTCATTCCGTCGACCAGTTGCGGGACTCCGCCCACGTGATCGCGGTGATAGTGCGTGATCAGAACATAGTCGATCTGCTTTAGACCGGCTTGATGAACAGCAGACACAATGCGGTCGGCGTCGCGGCCGTCGTAGCCGGGCCAGCCCGTGTCGATCAAAAGCGACTGCCCGGAGGGACTTACGATCAGGGTCGATTGCCCACCTTCGACATCGATGACATAGATTTGCAGCGGTTTGGGAGCTGGAGCCTTGGCGCCGCACGGCAGAACTATCGCGAAGACACAAGAGCAGAGAAATGGGATAAGAGATTTTCGCATCGGTGGCACCCTGGGTCAGAGACGTTCCGACGATTATGCCACGCGAGAGAGAGAACCGGCAGGAATGTTCGCGCGTTCAGAATTTTCAGCGACAACAGCGAGAGGCAGGCGCTGGGGCCTTACCAGTCATATTTTGATTTTGCGGCCTCGGTCTGATTGTTCGTCCGATTGCGTTTTTTGTAAGCCAAGACGGTGATGCCAACCGACATGAACATCGGAGGCACAATCAGCACGAGAATGCCGGTCCGCAAGCCCTGGATCAACCGGTGACCAGCTCCCGCTGCCTGCGTATAGCAGAGGGCGCAACTCTGTGCCTGGCAGGCGGCATTTGCCGCCAGCACAAGAGCGCCGGCCAGGGTGGGTTTGATCCAGCCGGTGAGACGTCGCAATCGAGAAAAGTTCATGCTTCCACCTCTATTTCGCGAAAGGCTTCATGATCATCAGGCGATAGCTGTCGGCCCAGATCATATTCATCATGACGAGCACGAAAAGCGTCGCAGGGATCAGCGCCAGGCGCAAGGTCGGCTTCTCCGATCCAAGGTGCATGAAGAAGCTGACCGCAAGAAAGGCCTGAATCGCCGCCACCACGAGCATCGCAAAGAGATGCCCTTTCAGAGCGAAGACCTGCACGCAGGCCAGGATCAAAATCAATACGTAAACGACCAGATCGCCTTTGATACTTCCCTGATTCGATTCCATCGCAGTCTCCCGTTAGGCTTTTACGTTCATCAGGTACACCATTGGAACCACGAACATCCAGACGAGATCGACGAAGTGCCAGTAGAGCGACCAGATCTCGAGGTCATCGGAGTTGTAGCGTCCTCGCTTGTAGCCGAGAACCACGACGGTCAGAGCCACAGCGCCACTGACCACGTGCGCCAGATGCAAGCCGGTGATCGCAAAGAAGGAAGCGCCGAACATCGGTGAGCCCCAAGGATTCTGGAAGAGGCGCACGCCCTCTCCGATCAATCCCATCCATTCCTTCAAGTGCAACGCCGCGAAAACCAATCCGAGGACGACCGTAATAAAGGTCCACTGGATGGCTTTGGATTTGTTGCCTTCTTTTGCGGCGCGAACGCCGATCAGGATCGTTAGGCTGCTCGTAACCAGGATGAAGGTCATCAGCAGCGCGTTCATGATGCTGGCGGACTCGAAGGGATGCGGCCAGTCAGGCGCGGCATTCTTGACGAATCCATAGGCGAACAGCATGGCCCCGAAAGTGCAGGCGTCGGAAATGATGAACAGCCACATCACGAGTTTTTTGGATGGGATCGCAAATGGCGGCGCTTCCATTACTCCTGCGCCATGTCCCATGCTCAGATCGGCTTCGCTCACAATGCCTCCAGGAAATCGGTTAGAGCTTCATCCACAAAATGAACAGCAGGTAAATCCACAACATCCCCATGAAATGCCAGTAATAGGACGTGGCATCGAGGGTGCTTCGGCGCAACGGGTTCGCCTTGTTTCGGAATTTCAAGATCACTCGCGTCAGGCCTCCGAGCCCTCCCACCACGTGAATCACGTGCACTCCCGTGAATACATAGAAGAAGGAGCTGTTCGGATTCGTCGGCAAATAGAGGCCCTGCGCCCGCAGACTGAGCCAGGCGAGATACTGGCCGACCACGAATACCAACCCGAGCGTCATACTGATTTCGAGCCAGAACATCGGGACAGAGCGGCGGCTTTGTTCGCCGCGCATAAAGGACGCCACCCGCCGACGCGCAACCTCGAGCGCGACGCTGCTTGCGATCAAAGCTGCTGTGTTGAACCACAGAATCGGAGGCAGGACGATGTGATGCCAATCGGTGGCCGCGCCTTCGCGAACGTAGAGAGCACTCGTGAGCGCGGCGAAGGTCATGGCGATCGCCGACAATCCCACCCAGATCCCGGTGCGGGCCGGTTCGCCGGCGAAATCTTTCACGGCAGGCAGATCGCTGCGATCGGAAATCGGACCGCGCGATCCGCCTCGTGAACCCCCTCCATCGAACAAACGTGATTCGCGCTCGACTTCAGTTTGCGGTGGCTGTAACGTCGTCGCCATAACTGCTCACTTCCTCCCTGACTCGGTCGTATCGCTAGATCGGAATCCATCTCGACTACGGCGTCTCTCCGGCGCGCTCGGGCGAAGTTTGCATCAAGTAATCGCCAGTCGAACTCTTCACTCCGTATTGATGAGGATCGTGATAGACCACCGGATGCTTTCCACCGAAGTTATCAAACGGCGGCGGAGACGACGGCGTCGACCACTCGAGCGAAGTGCACTCCCACGGATTTTCGGGTGCGGGCGCTCCTTTGAAGTGGCTGTAAATCAGGTTGAAGATGAAGATGAGCTGCGCGGCACCGGTAAAGAGCGCGGCAAACGTGATGAACTTATGAACCGGAACCAGCGGCACAAGGTAGTCATCTGTGAACGCCGAGTAGCGGCGCACGTTTCCTGCGAGACCCAGATAGTGAAACGGCATGAAGATCGCATACGTGCCGATCAGCGTCAGGAAGAAGTGCCATTTCCCGAGCGTCTCGCTCATCATGCGTCCCGTCATCTTCGGGAACCAGAAATACGTTCCGGCGAAGACGCCCATGATTGCCGCCACGCCCATCACCATGTGGAAATGGCCGACGACGAAATACGTCGCGTGCAAGTAGATGTCGATCGATGGCTGCGCCAGGAAGAATCCGCTGACGCCGCCACTGACAAACATCGAAATGAACCCGATGCAGAACAGCGACGCGCTGTTGATTCGCAAGTTCGAGCCGTAAAGGCTGCCCAGCCAGATCAGAGTCATGATCGTAGCCGGAATCGTGATCATCAGCGTCGGGAACGAGAACACCAGCGCCGAGAACGGATTCATGCCGCTCAGGAACATGTGGTGTCCCCAAACCATGTAGCTGAGGAAGCCGATGCCCATCATGCAATAGATGATGGTCTTGTGGCTCAGCATCGGACGGCGCATGTTGCAAATCAGAATGTGGCTGACAATTCCAATTGCCGGCAGGATCGCGATGTAAACCTCAGGATGTCCGAAGAACCAGAACAAATGTTGCCATAACAGCGGCGATCCGCCTTGATGCGGCTGCAAGTGATCGCTCACGTTTAATCCCGAAGGAATAAAGAAGCTCGTCCCGGCCACACGATCCAGAATCAGCAGCAGGCACGCCGGCATCAACACGGCGAAAGCCAGCAGCGAGATGCAGGACGTGATGAACCATGCCCAGCTGACGATCGGCATACGCGCCAGTGTCATGCCCTTGGTGCGCAGGTCCAGCGTGGTCGCGATGAAGTTCAACGAACCCAGCAGCGAAGCGATACAGAAAACAAAGATCGAGAGGCCCCACAACGTCTGGCCTAGTCCCTGGCCCGGTCCGGCGTCCGAACCGACCGCGCTCAGAGGAGCGTATGCGGTCCAGCCAGAGAGCGGCGGACCATCTGGCACAAAGAAGGCCGTTACGAGAATGCAGAATGCGACGAACGTCGTCCAGAAAGACATCATGTTGAAGCGGGGGAATGCCATGTCCTCCGCGCCAATCTGGATCGGCAGAAAGTAATTGCCGAAAGCGGCGAAGGGTGCGTTCGTCAATACAAAGAAGACCATGAGCGTGCCGTGCATGGTCATCAGCGAGAGGTAATACTCCGGCGTCACCACGCCGCCCGGCGCGCCAACCTTCGAGAGCCATCCCAAACCGGGGATCGGCGAATTCGGCCACACCAGGTGAATTCGCATGATCCACGAAAGCACCATGCCCGTGACCACGGCAACCAGCGCCAGCGCGTAATACTGCTTACCGATTACCTTGTGGTCGAGGCTGAAGATGTATTTGCGGATGAAGCTTGTCGGTGGACCATGATGAACTGCGTGAACGGATGCCTCAGACATTGCCCTTCCCCTCTCGAGTGAGTTGAAACTCGCCGCGCACTCCGCAACGGCGTGAACAGCTCAACTATTCGCCTGCGCCTTCAGCCACTTGTCGAAATCTTCCTGTGAAACGACGTTTAAATATCCCTTCATGTTGTAGTGGCCGAGGCCGCAGAGCTGTGTGCACACGATCTCGTATTTGCCGATTTTGGTTGCGGTGAAATGGAGCGAGAGATCGAGCCCCGGAACGAAGTCCTGCTGCACGCGAAGTTCGCGGACATAAAACGAGTGCCCCACGTCTTTCGCGTGCATCATCAGATGGATTTCTCTATTGACTGGAATGACAAACTCGCCCGATTGAATGTCGTCGCGCGCCGGAATATCGTTTTCCGGATCGAGCCCGAAGAAATTGGCGCTGCCTTCGTCGATCTTGTCGGGATGGATCGTGCCGAACTTTCCATCTGGCCCGGCGTAGCGGAAATAGAATGCGAACTGACCCGCCTGCACCTGAACAGGCAGCGCGTCGGCCGAAGCCGGCTGAAAATAAACTTTGGCCCAGGCTTTGCTGCCCATTGCGCCAAGAGCAATCGCTTCCGCACCGACCAATAAAACTGCGGCCAGGATCAGGTATTTGGCTCCGCCGGGGAAGGTCTTGACTTCGCCATTTTTCCTTCCGGCAAAACTCCACACGAAAAGGCCAAGCAGGATCTGGGCGGCGAGAAAGGACAGACCTGCCTCAATCATGGTCTCGTCCATTTGCTTGTCGATCTCAGCGCCGTGCGTCGAGATGTCCTGCGGCGGAGCGACATTCGCTCCCACAAATGTGTGAGTAATAATTGGGACCGCAGAGGCCAACGCAATCAGAATTACAATCACCGCGAATAGCTTGCCGCTCATATTCCCCTCGCATCCGCCCGAACCGCCCGAGCTCGCCGATGAAAAACAGGTCGTCCTCCCGGCGCATCAAAATGCGCCGGGGATCCGACAGTAAACTCACTTTCTAATAGGCCTTGGCTTTGAAAACGAAGTTGATGGTCTTGGCCTCGTTCCCCGAGATTGTGACGTCTTGCGTCTGGGTTCCGTAGTCCTCATGCCACGCCGTTACGGTGTACTTGCCCGGGGGAAGATTGGGCAACGTGAAGCCGCCGCCGTTCGAACTGATGGAATAGTGACTCGTTTTCAGAACGGCGAACCAGCCGTGCATCCAGGGATGGATATTGCACTTTACGGAAATGAATTCCGGCTGATCGAATTTTGCTTCGATGGCAGGTGAACCCGGCGGCTGAGACTTGTTCCATTCGCGGTTTTGCTTTGCCAGCGGATGAATGTTATGCGAGGTCTGGTCATCGTTGACGACCTTGAGTTCCTGGCCAGCTTGCAGCGCGATCACGTGAGGAAGGTACTGGCAGCCCTTTTGTGTGAAGGTGACCGCTTGTGCCGGCGCATTCGCGTCATCCGCGCCAGCCGAGATGTAAACGACTACGTTCTCCAGCGCATTATTCGCACCGGTAACGACCGTCTCAGTAGTCACAGGAGTCGCGTGCTGCTTTGCGCAAGAGGGCTCCTTTGACATATCGATCGGCTTCTGCCGGACTGGGGTTCCGGTATAAGTAATTTTTCCACTGATCGTTCCGCCGTACATCAGGGCGGGACACAAGGTTGCAATCAGAATCGCAACACAAGACTTACTCACGCGCATTGCTTCGCCTCCTGAATCCTATGGTCGGTAAATCGAAATATGTTTTAGTTTCCGCCGGCTGCTCCGTTGCCGGATTGGGCTGGTGCTGCTGACGGCTTCTCGACGTAGGGAGGAATTTTCCCGCCCGCCGCATTCAAAACGTCGTTTTCTTTGCTGTGACGTTTCACCTGAAGCGTTCGCAGGAAGTGAACCAGGTCCCACGCATCCGCAGGCGAAATGGTGTCGGCAAACGACGGCATGGGAGTACCATCGACGCCGGTCATGAAGATTTTGTAAATGTCATGATTCGTCGATCCGCACTTGAACCGCGAGTCGTCCGTTCCGGCCGCAAAGTTGTAGGGACGAATCGGATTGTCTTTGCTGTCAGTCAGCGTCGATGCCGAAGGCCCATCGCCCTTTCCCTGCGGCCCGTGGCACTTCCAGCACTCCAGCTTGGTGAAAAGATACTTCCCGTGCGAAATGCTCTCGATCGTCACGGCAGGCTCGGCCGGAATGTTGATCGGGTCGCCCGGCTTCTCTTTTTCCCAACGCGGCGAAAAAGTTTTGATAAAGGCGACCAAGTCCGCACGCTGTTGATTGCTGAAGGTGTTCCAGATCGGCATGTTTGAGTTGGTCAAACCGCGGCCAATCGTGTTGAAGAGATCTTCATCGGTGGGCAGAGTGCCAGTAAGAGTTGAGCGGCACTTGAAAGTTGCCATCGTGAAGTCCCGAGGTTTGGGATCAAGCCAGACTGCGTTTTCGCCATTGCCATCGCCAAGTTCGCCATGGCACCCCGCGCAGTACCGACGGTAATCGGACTTCGCGTTTTGCGAATGCCCGACCAATTTGCCAATGTGGCTTTCCATCTGCTTGGGCGGAGCGGGCGGATGAGGCCCGACGTCCGGGACATCTTGTGCCACGGCCGCCAAGGCCCAAATTGCGAGAACGAAACTCAGAAATGCACCGAAATAATGCACTCGCTTCAAGTTCTTCATAAGTCTTCCTCGAAAGAAGTTGGAGGCGGCGAATTGAGGTTCGCCGCCGATTTCATTCTCGTTAGAAATCGAAATCAAAGCCCGTAAGGACTTCGCTGGTATTGACGTTGGTTGTGTTGAGCCCGGCCATCGGGCCGGTGCCATCCTGGTGCAGCCAGTTGTACTCGTTATGCCAGGCAAATCCTGCCCGGCTCGTCATGAATGGGTTGTAACGGAAACCCAAGGTGTACGTGGAAATGTTGCCCAGGTTCGACGCATTCCCCGGAGTCGCCTGACGTGACATGCGGATTGTTTCGTAACGCCCAAGGAAGATCAGCTGCGGGCTGTATACGTAATGCGGCTCGAAGAGCACACCATTCCACGTGGGTGCTTGCGAACCCGCGGGCAATGATGACCCAGGCAGGTTGTTCGGCGCGCCGGCAACATCGATCGGGTCGCCATATCCCTGGCCGAACCAGGCATTATCCCAGCCATGCTGAGTTACAACCTGCAAATCGAAGTGCTCGCCAAAATAAAACTGCCCGACGAATCCCTCGCGATGGAAGCTCTTGTTGCTGATGCCAGTGCCGCCGAGCGGGGTACCGCCAGACGTCAGGTAGTAGGTAGGAGCTTCACCGATCATGGCATAGGCCCCGATGCGTTCAACGCCAAGCTTGCCCGCGTCAAATGCCTGACTGGCCGTAAAGAATCCCGTGTAGGCATTGCCATAGGGCAGGCCGACATTTCCGTCAGTCGAACTGAGCAACGATGCCGAATAACGCGTCCGGTCGTTGTAGGAGTGGCCCATCAATTCGACGCCGAGCTGGTTATCTCCCATTTGACCGAAGATGTTTCCGTCGCCGACCGGGATGAAGTGGTAGAGCTGATAGATTCCACCATTGCCGGTCAGGGTGAGGATTCGCTTCTCGGAGAGCAGATTGTCCAGTTCGAATTTACCGAGCTTCAGGTTTAGCCACGGGCTGCCAAATAGGTTGTCCAGCCGGGCCATGACGGTTTCGAAATGGAATGAGGCGGTGCTGTCGGAAGATGGCAGGACGTAGAACGAGATATTCTTCTCCAACGTGCCGCCCGTATGGAAATCCAGGCCACTCAGATCAAATCCAGACGTAGTCACCCGGGTGATTCCCGAACCTTGGTCGACCGCCTCTTTTCCGACGCTCACGCGGTGCCAGATCGGCGTAATACGGAATGTGATTGGCCAATATCCCGGGTTCTGCCAAATCGGCGAATCCCGGTCGTTCATCAACTGATAGCCGTTGTCTTTGAATTTTTGGCCGAAGTAGTTGAGCATCGGCCAGGACTCGTGGCAGGCCGAGCACCGAAGACCGTACTTTCGGGCGAATGCTGGAATGGCGTTGGCTTGCTGGTTGCCACTCAAGATCAGGAAAATCAAGATCAGTGCCGCAGGGAGGAACTGCTTTCCCCACAGCGACCTTCCACACTGGCGAGATTGCATCCCCATGTGCATTCTGCACTCCTCAAGGAATCCGTTTTCAGTAAGTCTGTATTCCCACAACGCAAAGGCGAGAAAAAGCAGCAGACCTCAATGGAACCCCCTCCACTGCGGCCTACCGGCAGCTAGACCTCTAAACCGATTTTCTCGTGTAAAGGTCGTACCACCGTACCGGGGCGGAATCCTACTATGACGCGTTGATAACTTGCAAATTATTTTTTTACAAATTTTTTACAACGTAAATTCCAGCCAGAAGATCGTTTTGGCAACCCACCTCAAAAATGACTGCCTTCCGAGTTGACACGCCCCCGCCCAAACGTTGAGACTTGGAACCCGACAGGTGCGTCCGTGCGGAATCTATTCAGCCATCTTACGAGACAGTGGCCGACCGGCCAGATCGGTTCAAGACTCTTTACAGCCCTGCTTCACAGTGCTTTTATTGCGGTTCTCGTGTTGTCATTGGCGATTCCCCAAGCAACAGCTCGCGAAAAAGGTAAGGCCGAGTACGGAGCCGGGCTGATTGTGAATGTTCCGTTCCCTGAGAAGGAAGTGGTCCAGGTCGTCCAAGAGGTGGTTCAGAACGGCATCATCCGGGGAACCAAGGAGTACAACAAGGACCAGTACATTACGGGCGCCGAATCAGCTTCTTCGACCCGCGTCTTTCCCCAATGGACCGAGGGCGGGAAGGTTTTCTACAAGGTGCGGTTCAAGGCCATCGATCCGCGGAATTTCAAGGATGGTGGCGATGTGGGAACGCTTGCAGTGCGTTACGTTGTCCAGCCACAGGACGATACCCACGCGGTGTTGCGCATAAACGCGATATATGTCGAGGACTTTCGGCACACCTCCCATCCCTCGGATGGCTCAGTCGAAGGGGCCGAGTACAAGGATATCCATGACCGTCTCGATCGCGTGGAGCTGATGAAGGCCGAAGCTGCGGAAGTAGCGAAGGCCAACACCGCTGCGCGGGCGACCCCATCACAGGCACCGCAGGCGGCCACGGTAACCAGCGAGGAAGTTGCTACGCAATCTACCCCGACGGTCCTGCCGCTCGCTGACCAAACCGGCTCGGCGCCTCTGGCGACCGGGTCCGGAACTCCAGAAACCGTGGAGCAGCAGGTTCGTGATCTTCGGCGCCAGGTGGAGCGAACGGTGAAGTCTCCGGGCGCACCCCTGAAGTCCGCGCCGTTTCACACCGCGACCAATCTTCAGGTACTGCCAACCGGCAGCGAAATTCTCATCGTGATTTCCACCCCTTATTGGGTTGGGGTGGAAACCCACGATGGACAGCACGGCTGGATGCTTCGCGATGACTTGGAGCAGATTCCGTGAGCTCACGACTAACGCGTTCCATACTGAACTGTCTTGGCCGGATACTTTGCGGATTGCTGATCGTTCCTGTGGCGTTACAGGCACAGAATTCCGGCCAGCGGGTTTTTCCACAATCCAAAGCAGCGGTCGAAAGAACCCTGAAAGCCATGCAGGGCACCATGTCGGGAAGGCTTCCCGTTCTCGATGGCTTCGCGAATCCAGGGGAACATCCGCTGGATCGCTATGAGCGCGGATTCTTCCAGGCAGAGGTTGAGGTATCGCCGACGGCAAATGGCTCTGTGGTCAAAATCAGCGTCAAGGTGACCGCTTGGTATCAGGATCCTGCGGGTTCGCATTCGGGATATCAACTTTTGCAGTCGAACGGCCGGATCGAGGGGGATATCCTTGATCAACTTCAGGAGGAACTGGCGAAGACCGCTCCTTCACCCAAAACGACTACGACTGTTGCGGAACTGCCCCCTCAAAAAGCGGCCCCTGCAGTACGGGAATCTTCTCCGGTGGCATCGAGTCCGGAACCCTCCGTTTCCGCGCCGTCGCCCCAGTTTCCAACGACTGACCAATCTTTCTCCTCTTCGTTGAAGAACGGAATATCCAACGCGGAGCGGCAAGGCCCTGAACCCCCCGATGCAGCGGCTGCCGCAAAAGCAGCGAGCTCGCAGGAGGCGGAACTGGAAAGCCTGAAAGAGGTTTTCAAGAACATGGCGCATCCGAAAAACCTGATCGCCGTGAAGAAATCGGGCACGCCCGTGGTGGAGAAGCCGAGCCTAACGGCCAAGACTGAATTTCTGGCCAGCATGCACGATGAATTCGAACTGCTGAACTTCAACCAGGATTGGGTGCACGTCCGAATTTCCGGCTTGTCCCGCGGCTGGATCTGGCGCGATAGCGTAGAAATGCCAGACGGTATCTCCGATACCGACTCGTCGACCGCATCTGCGTTGACTCCGGCAGCAGATCTTTTTCACGTAGTTCGGGAAGAAACGGCGCCTTTCCCGGGCGACTGGGCTCCTCTACGCACCAAGTATGTCAAAGTCGTAACCGTGCAGAAGATCGATGAGGGAGCCAAGGAAGCCGGTCCTAAGGAACGACTTGAGTTCGCAAAGTTCCTGCTCGACAAGGGGTACAAAGAGATCGTTCAAAGGCAGGAACTGCAGGGCGTGGTAATCGTTTTTGATTCGGCCGACGGAGGTATGATCGCGGCAACGACAGCGACCTTGCAACAGTGGAAAGCTGGAAGCCTCTCGGATGCGGCGTTCTGGCATCAATGCTTCTTCGATCCACCGGAAATTTTTGATTCCACGGCGTCTTCGGGCAGCAAATAGCCGCGTGGCGCGCGGAACGTGCAAGGCTTGTGATAGCCTGAGTGGAACGTCGTACTTTGCGTTTTCACTTGACTTTCGAAAATTATCAGAGTACCTATGCAATCCTTGAGCCCGTTGCGGAGTGGGACCGCGGCGCGCTGACTCTGTAGCAATCCAGTAAAGCTTTTTGGACACGGGTAACACGGCCTAACTCATGAGCACGATGACATTGCCTCTCTCCGGTTTCCGCACTCGGGCGACTTCTCTTTTCCGGGACTACGCCGAACTCACCAAGCTCCGCGTGACGAGCCTCATTGTGATGACGGCGTGGTGCGGCTATTTCTTTGGAGCGCACAAGGCAGGAGTGCCATGGTTTAGCTTTGGGCTATTGAATGCGCTGATCGGCATCGGATTGGTTTCCAGCGGCACCGCCGCCCTGAACGAAGTCATGGAGCATGATGTGGACGCGTATATGCGGCGCACGGCGCGGCGTCCACTGCCCGCTGGGCGAATGAGTCTTCTTCATGCGACTCTGGTCGGGGTCGCGTTCTCGGCCGGCGGATCTTTCTATCTGGCGATCTTTGCGAATCCACTCACGGGTTTTCTGACTCTCCTTACATCGGTGGTTTACCTGGTGGCGTACACTCCACTGAAGCGCGTTTCCCCCATCTGCACTTTTGTGGGAGCGTTTCCGGGGGCGATGCCCGGCGTTCTCGGATGGACGGCCGCGCGTGGCCGCCTGGAGTGGGGAACGCTGGTTCTTTTTGCCATCTTATTCGTATGGCAGTTTCCGCACTTCTTCTCAATCGCGTGGCTTTACCGCGAGGATTATGCCAAGGGTGGAATCAAGATGCTGCCGGTCGTGGAAGAGGATGGCCGCTCTACGGCGCACCGGATTCTGGCTTATTCCATCGTATTAATTCCGTTGAGCCTGCTTCCCACCTTCATGGGCATGGCCGGACGAATTTATCTCGTGGGTGCCGTGATCCTGGGCCTCGCGCTGCTCTACTTCGGGGCGCGCCTTGCATTCTTGAAGATGCCGTTGGTCAGCCCGCAATCTAAGATGCGTGCCCGCCACGTTCTGCAGGCGACAGTGATATACCTGCCTCTGCTCTTCGCCTTGATGATGACCAACTCCGTTCGGGGCTGAGTCGACGATAACGAATCGTTTGCGGAATTCGGCTCCCTGATCTTTCGCCCACAAATATATCTATTAGCTATTACGGCAGCTACTTCCCTGCCGGCGGCCCGACATTATCGGGCAATGTTGCCGTCAGCGAGTCGAGGAAGGCGAGGAGGTCGTCCCGCTCATCGAAGGTCAGAAAATCCAGCGCGTGGATTTCTTTATCGAGATGCGGATTCAGATTTCCGCCGCCAATGTAATGCCCCAGAGCGTCGTTTAATGTTGGGAACGATCCGTCGTGCATATAGGGGGACCGGTGGGCGATGTTGCGCAAGGTTGGAGTCTTGAACGCACCCCAGTCGCTCTCATTCTTTGTAATCGCGAAACGGCCGAGGTCGAGCATATTTCCGTTGATATCTGCGCCGATACCAAGGTTATGAAATTTGTTGTCGGTGAACAGTGCGTAGTCTCTGCCGATCGTGTGGCAGACTTCACAATTCGCCTTCTTCGGATCCATGAACAATTTCAGGCCACGCTGAGCCGATGCCGAGAGCGCTTTTTTGTCGTGGCCGTAATAGAAGTGGTCAAAGGGGGAGTTGCCGCACAGCACCGTCCGTTCAAACGAGGCGATCGACTTCACCACGAGGTCGATGGTGATCTTCTCCGTGCCCCAGGCTTGCTTGAACAGGGCGACATAAGCGGGATCGCTCTGCAGGCGTTCCACTGCGTCGTCTAAGGACACGGCCATCTCGACGGGATTCGCGATCGGTCCTTCGGCCTGTTCTTCGAGGCTCGGCGCGCGTCCATCCCAGAACTGTACGGAGTTGTACGCGGAATTGATGACGGTCGGCGAGTGGCGACTTCCCTTCTTGCCTACAACGCCGAGAGAGACTGGGCGCGTATCTGTGAAACCAGTCTGCGGGCCGTGGCAGGACGCGCACGAGATCGTGTGATCGCTCGAAAGAATCGGATCGTAATAAAGCTTCCGCCCCAAGGCAACGGTCTCCGCCGTCGGCGGATTGTCTGCCGGAATTGGCACGGGCGGCAGACCGAGCGGAGCTTTGATCTGGATCGGCTTTCCGGCAGGCATCGCCGCGACACTCCGATTATCGCCAGGGTGACTCACGGCTTCCAGCGGACGATAAAGCAGGGCAAAGAGGATCAAGCCCAACAGCAAGACTCCGTACAGCAGCAACCGAACTCTCTGTGACGATCCCATGGTATCTCCTTCGGATTGACGCAAAAATTCTAGGATTGCCGAAAATCTGTGGATGTGCGCATGGTCACAGGCGATTGTGGTGTTGCAGATATTCGGGAGGGTCTCGTTTCCAGAAGAAGCTCCTAATCTGCCGCGCAAGGTAAAATGCTGCGAGGCCGAAATTTGAAACTGACGGAAGATCCTCATCGCAGGCTGAATGCTCTGACCAAGGAATGGGTGCTGGTCTCTCCTCACCGTGCAACCCGGCCATGGCAGGGAGAAGTAGCGAAAATCCAGACTGCGGCTGAACCCCGATATGATCCGAACTGCTATTTATGTCCTGGAAACGCGCGTGCCGGAGGTGTTCGCAACCCACAGTACGAGTCGACTTTCGTCTTCGAGAATGACTTCGCTGCCTTGAAACCGCAAACGCCGCTCGACCGGCTCGACCTCGAAGACAAGGGACTGCTGGTCGCGGAAGGAGAACCGGGGATTTGCCGTGTGATCTGCTTTTCGCCGCGCCACGACCTGACTCTGGCTACGATGACCGCCGAGGAGATTGAAACCGTCGTCCACACGTGGATCGGACAATTTCGCGAATTGGGCGCCCTCGAAAGCATCAACCACGTCCAGATCTTCGAGAATCGCGGAGCCATGATGGGCGCGAGCAACCCACATCCGCATTGCCAGATCTGGGCAACGCACACAATTCCCGACGCACCGGCCAAGGAACTGCTGACACAACGCTCTTATTTGGAAACTCATAATACCTGTCTGTTGTGCGACTACGTAGCTCTTGAGCGGAGTCAAGACGCGAGAGTGGTTTGCGAGAACGATGGATTTATCGCTCTGGTTCCCTTCTGGGCGGTCTGGCCTTTTGAAATGCTTGTCTGCAGCCGCCGGCATCTCGGAAGCATGAACGATTTCACGCCAGGGGATTCAAGATCTCTGAGCCATATCCTGCATCGGGTAACTTCGGTTTACGATCGCGTGTTCTCTGCTCCGTTTCCTTACTCGATGGGCTTTCATCAGGCTCCCACGGATGGGCAAGATCATCCGGAATGGCATTTTCATGCGCACTTCTATCCGCCTTTGTTGCGCTCCGCTACGATTCGCAAATTCATGGTCGGATTCGAAATGCTGGGAATGCCACAACGAGACATCACTCCCGAGATCGCGGCCGAGCGGCTTCGCGAACTTGCAAATGAGGATAACGGTTGACATGACACGGAATGAAGCCCGGCTCCCGGTGTATTCTTTTGAGTTGTTATCGAATTCATAAGGGATCAATTCTCATGAATACAAGACGCTCATGTCATTGCGCTCTTCTTTTGTCAGCGGTCGCTCTCTTCTCGATCGCCCAGTGCGCCGGGCAGGCGAGTTCTATTCCAGCGTCAAACCTTCTGAACCCCGAAGATCTCCTCAAGATTTTGCAGTCGGGCAAGCAGAAACCGTTACTACTCCACGTCGGCTCACACGTTCTGTACGGCCAAGCCCACATTCCCGGATCCGAATACATTGGCGCCGGTTCGACCGCCTACGGCGTGCAACAACTGCAGCAGCGAGTGAAGGCTTTGCCGAAATCGAAATTCATCGTGCTCTATTGCGGATGCTGCCCCTGGAGCCACTGCCCCAACGTGAAGCCCGCATATGACGCTTTGGCGGCGATGGGATTCACCAACGTCAAAGTGCTGTACATCTCGAATAATTTCGGCGCCAACTGGGTGGACAAGGGCTATCCCACGGCCCGGGGAGAATAACTCTGCGACCGATTACGAAATGGATCCTGATTGGCGCGATTGTTGCGATTATTGTCGGTGCATTTTGGGAGCGAAACGGCGCCAGTTTCCTCGACAATGGCAAGGGCCCGAGCAAGGACGCGCTTGCGCCGGATTTCACGCTCCCGCAACCTGACGGGCCACAGCTCCAGCTCTCCTCTTATCGTGGCAAGGTTGTGCTGCTCGATTTCTGGGCGACATGGTGCGTGCCGTGCCGCGAAGAAATTCCTCGCTTCGTCCAGATGCAGGAGCAATATGGCAGCCAAGGCTTGCAGATCATCGGCGTCTCGATGGACGACAGCCCCGACCCGGTGCGTCCGTTTTATCAGCAGATGCATATGAACTATCCGGTGGTGATGGGCAACGCGAAAATCGGCGAAGAGTACGGCGGGGTTCTGGGCTTGCCCATCGCATTTCTGATCGGACGTAACGGCCGGATTTACAAGAAGCACATAGGTGCCACGAACGCCACCGTGTTCGAGCACGAAATCACGACGCTTCTTGCCAACTCGGAAAAATGAAGTAACAACCGCTATTTCAACAACTTAGATTTCACGAACTACTCCCACCAACCAGCCTGTCCGATTCCAATCACACCCTAGTGTGATTTCCGTCGTCGTGCGCAAATTTCGCCGCGGATAGCCTCGATGGTTCGCATCGGAAGCCGCTATGCGAGAGACCGTCCTGCGCCTGTGGCCTGAAATCGAGTGGATTGGGAATCCGGAATTGCGCGAGCAAGTGACCCAGACTTGGATCACCGCGCTCGAGCGAAGTTCTCTTTCTGCCGAAGATCTGAATCAGATTCCATTCACCTTATTAGTTCCCAACTGTCCCATCACATTTATGGCGCACAAGCGCTGCGTTGTTCACATCGCACGCGATAGCGCCAAGGCGATGCAGGAGTTTATGGGACGTGCTCTTCCAGTCGACATCGACACGGTAATTGCGGGAGCCATTCTGGCCGACGTTGGCAAGCTACTCGAATACGAAATTGGGCCGGACGGCAAGAGCCGACAGAGCGAACGGGGAGAGGCGCTGCGCCATCCCTTCACTGGAGTAGCGCTGGCACTGGAATGCGGCGTTCCCGACGCAGTCTGCCACATCATCGCCGCCCACGCCGCCGAGGGGGACCTGGTCAAGCGAACAACGGAAGCCTTCATCGTCCACCACGCCGATTTCATGGCATTTCTTCCATTCAAGAATCCGAAGAACATTCGAATCAAATAAGGAGCATCTCTTGTCCGCGACCAAGGCCATCCCTCCCACCGAAACGATCACTGAGAAGATGTCGCGCTGGGCAGCGGATTTGCAATACCAGCAACTCTCTTCCGACGCAATTCACCAGGCCAAGCGATTCCTGCTTGATTCCTTCGGCTGCGCGTTAGGCGGATTTCGACAACACGACGTAAAGATCGCGCTCGACGTGCTCGACGAGATCGCCGCACCCGGTCCGGCGACGGTCATTGGGACAGGTCAGCGAGTGGACGCAGTTTCCGCCTCGCTCGCGAATGCTCTGATGATCCGCTGCATGGATTACAACGACATTTATTGGAAGCAGGATCCTTCGCACCCGTCCGATATCTTCCCTGCCGCAATTGCCTGCTGCGAGCGAGCGCGCAGCGGCGGCGACGAACTCATCGTCGGCATCGTTCTGGGACACGAATTTGAGATGAGGCTCTGCGAGGCCGCTTTCCCGGGCATTCGCGAACGCGGCTGGCATCACGCGACTCTCACCGCATTCGTCTCGCCGATCGTAGCTGGACGGGCGCTTCACCTTACCGCCGAGCAGATCCAGCACGCCATCGGAATCTCCGCCAGCCGCCACTGCACGTTGGGG
>DATJOA010000169.1:0-12043 GCA_035507635.1 Candidatus Acidiferrales bacterium | reverse complement strand
CCGGGATTCGCCTGACCGCAAGGTGGCTCCAGGCAGGAGAGCAACCCAGATGTCGAGCGTGATGGGAGCATGGCGCTCCTTCGGGAAAGACGCATCAGTCCTCAAGCAGAAGGTCAAGCCGGGCACAGCCAAGCGGACCATCCTGTTCGCCGTACCCTACGCCGGACTCCTATCTCTCTTTCTTCTCGTGGTGATCGTCGACGCGGGAATCGGCGTAATCAATCCGCTCATCTACCGTTCAATCATCAACAACGGCATCCTCAAGGGAAACGCCGCGCTCATCATTCATCTCGCGATCATCGTGGCCTGCCTGGGGTTGTTCGATGGCGCGCTGGGCCTGATGCAGACGTATCTGTCTTCGAAGATCGGCGCTGAGATTGTCCTCTCGCTCCGCACGCGGTTGTTCGACCACGTTCAGAGAATGCCGCTTGCATTCTTCACTCGCACGCAGACGGGAGCGCTGGTCAGCCGCCTCAATACCGACGTCGGCGGGGCGCGCACCGCCTTCACTGACATTCTCTCGAATGTGGTCGGGAATCTCATCACGGTTACGCTGATTCTCGGAGCGATGTTCGTGCTCTCGTGGCGGATCACGCTCGGAGCGCTCATCCTGCTCCCCATCTTCGTTTTGCCCGCGCGTTTCTGGGGACGCAAGCTGCAAAGCATCACTCGCGAGAGCTACGACCTGCACGCGACCATGAACAATCTGATGGTCGAGCGCTTCAACGTTGCCGGAGCGCTTCTCGCCAAGCTATTCGGACGCCGCCAGGATGAAGGCCAGTTCTTCGAGGAGAAGGCCGCGCGGGTCTCGGCCATCATCGTCAAGCAAGCAATTTACAGCCGGCTGTTTTTCACTTCGCTGCTGGTCGTGGCGACTTGCGCCAGCGCGCTCGCCTACGGTTGGGGAGGAGTGCTCGCCGTCCACCACCTGCTCGATGTTGGCACAGTCGTCGCCCTGGTTTCCTATCTGGCGCGCCTCTATGCGCCGCTGCTCGGACTTTCCAACGTGCAGGTCAGCATCATGACGGCCCTGGTTTCGTTTGAACGCGTCTTTGAAGTGCTCGATCTTCCGCCAATGATCCGCGAGAAGCCCGACGCTGTCGCGATCCCTTCGGGCCCGGCACGAATCGCGTTCGATCATGTTTCGTTCCGCTATCCCTCGGCGGCCGAGGTGTCGCTGGCATCGCTCGAATCGATCGCGGTTCCCGACAAGCGCGTGCAGAAGACAGTGTTGCGCGACATCACGTTCGAGGTCGAGGCGGGGCAACTCGTGGCGCTGGTCGGGCCCTCAGGCGCAGGAAAGACGACGATCACGCATCTTGTGCCGCGTCTCTATGATGTGCAGAGCGGAGCCATCCGCATCAACGGCGTCGACGTTCGCGACGCGCGCCTCGACTCGCTCGCCGAGCGGATCGGCATCGTCACGCAGGACGCGCATCTTTTCCATGACACCATCCGCGCGAATCTCCTCTATGCCCGGCCTAAAGCCACTGACGAAGAGGTTCGTAATGCGTTACGCGACGCCCAGATTCTCGATCTAGTCGATTCCCTGCCGGACAAGCTGGATACGCTGGTTGGCGAACGAGGCTACCGCTTTTCCGGAGGCGAGAAACAGCGCATTGCCATCGCCCGCCTGCTGCTGAAAGCTCCGGACATTGTGATTCTCGACGAAGCCACAGCTCATCTGGATTCTGAATCCGAGGCGGCCATCCAGCGCGCGCTCGAAACTGCTCTCGCCGGACGAACGTCAATCGTGATCGCACACCGGCTTTCGACCATCCTGAAAGCCGACCTGATTCTGGTCGTGCAAGACGGGACTATCGTCCAGCGCGGAACGCACGCGGAGTTGATGGCACATCCGGGAATTTACGCGGAGTTATATCAGCGGCAGTTCGCGATGACGGCCGCAGCGGTGGAGTAGCTTGGATTTTGCCTCTCTACTTGATGTCCTTCATCGCCATCAGCGTGCCGTAGTTCCTGCCACTTGGGTCGACGGCTAAAACTTCGATCGAGGCGAAGGCGTCCCTCAGTTCCGGATATTTGTCCACCAGCGCTTTGACCACAGCCATATTGTCCGCATACGACTGATTCGCGTTCGAGGCATCGGCAACCTGGAATTTAACCATCAAATCGAGATCGGTGCCGATGGGCTGGGGGAAGACCTGCATTAGTTTGTAGGTCGTCGTCCCTGCCACAAGATCCGCTGTCTTTCCACCGCCGGGCAGATCGGCCGGGCGAAGGTTGTTCGATTCGTCGTAGAGATTGTCGGTCGCCAGCGTGCTCATGAACGAAAGCGGAGAGATCAGGCTGCGCGCCTCTTCGTAGTAGAACCAGGCGTTGTGCATCTGTCCCTTGGCTTTGTACTCGCGGGCGCGATCGAGAAACCATTGGCTGTTGTGCCCCGCGACCTGTGCCGGCTTGATATAAAGCCCACCAAGCTTCCAGTCGGTGCCCACTTGCTGCAGGATTTCCGTGAACATCGTCATTCCTTGCGCCGAAGTCGCATCGATCAGAACGGCCGCATATTTTGCTGGCGGAAGATCATTCAGATAAAACGCCGCGCTGTTAGCAGTCTGTCCATTCTTGCCAAAGACTCCGCAAAGAAATTCCGCATGCGGAATGGGAGCGGGGCCGGACGCATCGAGCAGGAAAACCGACTTGACGTTCGGCTGCGCTCCGGCGAGATCTGGCTGACGATCTTTGATCAGGGTCTGAATCTCTGAAAAATTCGCAGCCAGACTCGAAATCGCATTCTGCTGCAGCGATGCCGAATCGCCCTTCGCCGCCATGTCAAAATACCGCTGCCCCGCATTGGTTAAGGCGGTACGGGTCGCGGCGTCCATGTCGTCGGACGTCTGGCAACTCTGGGCCCACGCCCCTGCCGGACTGAATACGACCAACAAGAAGGAAAAAACAATCAGAAAAGCGAAGGCCTGAAGACTGCGTGGCGTCAGTTTCATGAAGATTCCGCCTTTACTTTCAAAGAGTTGGAGGCCTCGGACCAGTGTACGCTCGCCCCGCTACATTGTTAAGATTTGATGTCGGGGGAATTGGTTGACTCGAATCCGCAGGCCTTCGGCTTGGCAGTTCGAGCCATAGAATCATGAGCCTGCAAGAGAGTGGATCTATTGCGTTCCATAGTCGTGGGGTTCGTGCGCGGACGGTTTCCCGGAGCATCGCGGTGCTAGAATCTGGAGTAGGCAATCTTGCAGTGTCCCCCCGAAAAACGAGGCGTGTGGGAGGAGTAGTTATGAGCGCGGGATTCAGGTTTAACAGTGTCGTGGGCGTCGCCTTTTTGTCCGCCGCGATCCTCTGCGCGGCGCCGGTTTTTGCCGGCTCAACCTCTACCACGCACACCAAGCACAAGGCCAAGAAAAAAGTCGATCCGCCGCCTCCTCTGCCTTCCGGGCCTACGGGGCTTCCGGTGCAGCAGATGCCGCTGGATTCAATTGCCGCGGTTCCTCCCAGGGTTACCTACACAAATGATCAGCTCACGATCGTCGCTCCGAACTCGACGCTTTCCGATATTCTGCGCGCAGTGCGCAAAGAGACGGGCGCGGAGATCGATGTTCCGGTCGCTCCCGAACGCGTCGTCACTACTCTGGGACCCGGTCCAGCACGTGATGTTTTGTCGGATCTGCTGAACGGTTCGCGTTTCAATTATGTGTTACTCGGGGCGCCGGGGAATGAAACAGTACTGACCCGCGTCGTTCTGGTTCCGAAGAGCAATGGGAGTGCGCCCGAACCGCAACAGCCGGCAGAACAGCAGGCGGCGGTGCAGGGCGCAGCTGCTGCTCCGCCTCCGGATGCAGATGGTTCGGCCAATGCGGCTGATGGCGATGCTTCTGATGACAACAGCAATGCCGTCGATGACAGTGCAGATCAGCAAGCGAACGACGATCAATCGAATCAGGAGCAGCCTGCGGTAAAGACTCCGCAACAGATGCTGCAGGAAATGCAGCAGCGGCAAATGCAGTTACAGCAACAGCAACCATCGGGCCAGCCGCCAGTCCCAGGATCCGGCATGCCGCCTCACGCGCCGCAAGAGCAGTAGTGATCTTCTGAAACGACTGAAAAGCCGCGCCTCGTCGGCGCGGCTTTTTTCCTTACTGTGACGTACGGGTTACGGCTGATTCCCGCGCGAATTCACGGAGCGTTGGTTGAGGTGGGCGGAAAGACCGTCATCGCGGCCGCCAGCCATCGACTTCTCGAGCAGTTCCCAATCGCGTTCAATTTCCGCCTCAGAAACGCCTTTCGGTGAACGGCGGTTCAACTCGGATTCGAGGCGCGCTTCCAGTAACTGCCGAACCAGTTGAGGGGGCGCCTGGCGGCTCAAAACGTTTTCGGCCGAATCTCCCACGCCAACGATATGGTCGTCCACTTCCATTTCCAGTATTGGCCGGCCCTGTGCATCCAGGGAGTCTTTCGCCTTCGACTGCCGCTTGCCCCACAGATGGTCCACATCTTGATCTGGATAAGTTCCAGCAAGCAAATGCTTCAACTGCAGTTGGTAAGCCCGGCGATCTTCGCGATCCAGCGGCGGCTCCGGATTGCCGCCAACCACGAAGACCATCGCGTTGCGAGCAGGATCAAAATGCGTTCCGCCGGTTCCGACGTAAACAGCGCCGACGCATCCGGCGAAAATCGGACTTACTACGGCGCTGGGCACAATGTACTTCTTCGAAGTGAAGAACGACTCAACGACTCCATGAACGGTCGAGCTGCGCGCCATGCTGCCCGGAACCTGCGAGATCACGATTCGCGACAACGGAACTTGCGGATGATGAGCGCTGTACTTGATCAGAGTCTTCGCCATCTGCTTTGGCGTCGTGATGCCCACATCAGCGATCACGCTGCGATGCAGCGCTTTCGGATAATAAAAATTCAAAATGTCTTTAGCGAAGTCCGCGCAATTCCGCGACACCGTGTGGAAGTGCGACTCGTTGGGCGAGGAGTTCAGCTTATGGATCAGAGCCAGATCCTGCTTGGACGTCGTCGGGATTTCGAAACCGTAGATGGTGCGATCGTAGGACGAGCCGACGAGTTCATACCAGTTTCCGCCCGGCATTCCGCCGTTTTTCGTATCGGGTGCGATGTCTTCGAGATACTTGCGCCGATATTGGTCGCGGAGAAAGGCGGTCATCCTCGCGTCTGCGAAGAGCGGCACATCCTCAGGACGGTTAACGGCGTAGAGATATGGAATGAGCGGAATCGCCAACCAATCATAGCCACCGACGCCGTCATAGCGGCTGATGACAACTCCGGTTTCTCCGGGATTACAGGGGCGCAGGACCAGCGGCGTTTCGGCACAAACTCCGGAGAGGTAAACCGCTGCGTGACCGGTTGCGGTGAAGAATCCGAGCTTGCCGTAGGGCTCTTCGAGAAGCAGAGTCGCCGAAGCACGGGCCACGCCGGTACACGTCGCCATCGTCGCGAGGAACGCGATTAGCGTGCGTCGTATCCACTGACTCCCGCGAAAGCCCATTTCAGCCTTTACCCCAGTCTAACCTGCTTAAATAAGAACCCTTTAGCGAAAGATTAGTTGCTGCTAAACGAAAAAACCAGTTACGGAAGTTCGACGAATCGGCTCGGACAAATGGCGAATATTAAGCGAATGCAACAAGGTCCAAACTTCACATTTTTGAGTCCTTGGATGTTTGGAGGCGACAGGCGGCCCAGCGGGCACTTGCGGCGACAACCTCGTCTTCGTCGGAGGCAAGTCTCTGCAGAATCGGGAGGAATCCTGGATTTCGACTGTTCCCCATCGCGATGGTTGCGTTTCTGCGCAAACCAGTGCGCTTGGCGCGGCGGATGGGAGATCCCCGAAATTTCTCGCGAAATTCCTCGGCCGAGATTTCGGCCAGCCAGTCGAGCGCCGGATTGAAGAGTCCGGGGCGAGGCTCGAATTCTGATGCCGAAGTCACCGGCGCTTTGCGATTCCAGGGGCAAACGTCCTGACAGATGTCGCACCCATAGACGTGGCGTCCGATTCCCTCGTGCAGATCTTCTGGAATCGATCCGCGCTTCTCGATCGTGAGATAGGAGATGCACTTGTTTGAATCGAGTTGATAGGGCGCAACGATCGCGTCGGTGGGACACGCTTCGATGCAGCGAGTGCAGGTGCCACAGCGGTCGGGAGCGGGAAGGTCGGGCTGCAATTCGAGCGACATGAGTATCACTCCGAGAAAAAGCCACGAGCCTTTCTGCTGGTTAATGAGGCATGTGTTCTTTCCAATCCAGCCAACGCCCGCATATTTTGCGAAAACACGCTCGACGATTGGGCCGGTATCGACATAGGAGCGAGCGACGAGACCGGGTGATGCATCCTTCAGCTCGGCTTCGACCTGCTTCAGTCGGCGCAGCACGGCATCGTGGTAATCTTCGCGGCTCCAGGCGTACCGGGAAATCCATCCGTGGCTGGAGTCGTTGCATTTTGTCGAATACGGATAAGCCGTGTTGTAGTTGATGGTGCAAACGATGACGCTGCGCGCCCACGGCGCAACGCGCGACAGCGATGCCCGCTTCAACTCTCCCGCATCGTCGCGTGCTTCCATGTATTTCATTTCTCCGGCGCGGCCGGCAGCAATCCATTCGGGGAAGTAGCTGAGTTCGCGCGAATCGGTGACAGGCGCAACACCGCAGAGATCGAACCCGGCATCCATCGCCGTCCGCTTGACGATGGCTTTGATTTCTGTCGCGCTGATCGGCATGAGCGGTTCGCACGTGCTCTTCAATTTTAGAGGGTTTCTACGATCGAGTGTGCGGGCTCGGAGCCCGCCCGACAGCCGAGGCGGCTGCCCCAGACGAGCGCGCTAGATGCCGAGTTTTTTCACTTCTTCGTTGTAGTACTTGCGGTAGAGGATGTCCCACTCCTGCGAACCTTCGAGAATGGTCCGCTTCTGGGTATCGATCTTCTGGCGCGCGGCCAGGTCGATCTTGGCTTCCTGATTCAGCAGATCTTCGAGAATCTTGCGCGTTTCCTGGCGGATGGTGTTCGGATCTTCGATGAATTCCACTTCATCCATCTGCTTGAGCACGTCAGTCACGGCGCGGGCCAGAACGTTGACTTTGTCGCGGCTCAGTCTCACAGCACCGCCTTATATTTGCGGACGAGTTCGCTCTTCACTTTGCGAAACATTTCCTGGTAATTGGCGCCAGTGTTGCGCATTTCGTCGGAGTAGGCTTCGAGAATGACCCGGACTTCATCGTTAATGCGATCTTCCAGAGAAAGTTCATCGACCAGAGCGGCATTGACGCGCTCGGTAACAGCTGGCACCGTCGAAGTTTCAATGAACTTTCCAGCGATCAGTTTCTTGGTTAGTTCGCGGGCCAGATAGCCCACATATTCCTTCGAAAGAAGCATGTATGGATGAATGCTCCGCCTGAAATTCTTCTATTTTGTGAATCATGAAGTGTAGCACAGGAGAAAGGCTGAGCGCAGCCGGGACGCGCGCGGCTGCGCCGGGATCGCGATCCGACAAAAAGTTGAAAGCTTGTGCTTCGGCCTGCGGCTGGGGCTATCTGCCGAAAGTGGCCAGGCAGGTTTCAATGATCGCTGCGACCAAGAAAATGAACGCAAAAAGGGTGGCAGTACGGCTGGCCGAGTTATCTTCACGAACTTCTGACATGCTTCCCTCCCAAGGCTTGTCTTTAGGGGTGAAATGCGCCCACAGAACTACGGAGCGGGATTATACACGGTTGGGAATTACAGGCAAGTGCGGAGTACGGGTACCGGGACCTAGTGAGCTTCCGCCGAAGGCTGGCCGCGGAGAGTGTAGACGAACTGCGGGATCTCATGGCGCTCGCGCTGAACGTTCTCGGTCGATCGCTTCTCGCACTGGGAGTAAAGTCCGAGCTCTTCCTTCGCTTTGTCCGTCTCGCCAATCTGCCGATATTCCTGCGCCACCCGGTAGTGCGATTCCCCAAGTTCTGGATTTGCTGAGATCGCCCCCTGATAGGCCGAAATGGCTTCGCGATGCTTCCCCTCTTCCGAATAGAGGATGCCCAATTGCAATTCGGCCGCAGCAAGTTTGGGATCAAGGCGAAGGGCGCTTCGCAAAAAAGACTCGATTTGACGGAGTCGCGACTGCTCGGGAGGCATGGGCGGCAGCTTCCAGAGCGCGACGGCGTAGTAATAATTTGCCTCGGCGCGGCCGGGTTGGAGAGTTACAAAGCGGCGCAGCGTTCCGACGATCTTGGGCGATGACGTTGGCTCGGCACGCAGAAGCTTCCCCAGAAACAGGTACGGAGCGGGATCGTCGGGAGCAAGATCGGATGCCTGGCACAGCCGGGTTACGGCTTCTTCGTCGGAACCGCGGGCAAACGACGCCGCACCGAGCCCAATGAGCATGCGGACCGAATGCGGGAATAGATGGTTCCCTTTTGTGAAGACTTCAATGGCAGGCTCTGGCGCGTGATGAAGCAGCAGCTCGGAGCCCCAGTCAAACAAATAAGTCTCGCTCGGATCAAGCTCGGCAGCGAACTGATACTGGCGGACCGCTTCGAGCGGGTCGCTGAGTTTTTCTTCGGCGTTTCCTAGCAGGTGATGGAGTTCCGCTTTATCGTGCCTAGCAAGCAGCGCTTTTGCCCGGTCGCGAGCCTGAGCGTAATTGCCGGCATTCGCGTTGGCCAGAGCGAGGTCGTAGGAATTGTCGTAGTCCTCGGGCTTCAATTGCGCGGCGCGGTCGAGGACTGGAATTGCCTCGCTTGCTTTGCCTTCCTTGAGGAGCAGTTGCCCCAGTCTGTGATTGGCGTCAAAGTTGGATGGATTGCGACTTGCATTGTCTCTTAGATCCTGCTCAAGGGCTGGATCGCTCACGCGCGAATTCAGAGCAGGCTCCGATAAGGCGCCCGTTTCTTTCGCGATGTTTTCGCGGGTGCGAACGACCACATCCGATCCGTGGCCGCCGAGGCTCGTCGTGTCGGTGACTCCGGCGACGGTGAATTGTGGCTGATCGTAGAACTGCGGCTGACTGGCGCCGGGATTCTTTGGCGCCCCTAGGGCCAGGTCGACGGTCTTCGATTCGTTGGGACCAATAAATACTGGGGGGATTTTCGAGTCGTCATATCCCGGCATCGAAGTAAAGAGAAGGTAGACGCCTTCGTGCAAGCCGTCAAAATGATATTGTCCTTTTGAATCGGTTTGCGACGCGGAGCCCTCGTCCGGGCCCTTATCTTTGGCCTGAAGATGAACCGTAGCTCCGGCGGTCGGGCTGCCGCGACCGTCACGGACCGTACCACTCAGAGACGCATTCTGTTGTTGGGCGACTGCGAGCGCCGGACAAAGCGCGAGACAGCAGAGTGCGAGAAAGACTCTGCCAAATCGAGTCGACTTGAGAGCAGCGGCTTTTCGCGAAACTACGGAGATCGTCATGGAGGACCGCGCCCGGACCAACGCTGAATTCTAGACCTCATGCTCGCGGCGGGCAATGACTGCGGATCACGTTCGAACTTCATCGCAGAAAGTTCTGGCGCTTCGTGAGCGACATAACTAGAATGCAGAGCTTTGCGTCAGATCACAAATGAAATGGGACCCTATCCAATGACCAGAACATCACGGCTATTCATTATTGCAATTCTGTTTTCTTTAACAACATTCGGCCAGGCGCAAACTTCCAAAAGAAAAATCATCATCGATCAGGATGCCGCCGGACCGGCCGGAACCGATCAACAATCCATTCTGCTGCTGATTCAGTCTCCCGAGACTGAAGTGCTGGGCATCACCGTGGTCACCGGCGACGGATGGCTTCACGACGAAGTTGCCCATACGTTGCGCATGCTCGAGATCATCGGGCGAACTGACATTCCGGTGGTACCCGGCGCAGAGTTCCCGCTGGTGCGCCGCAAGGCTGAGACGGAACTCTGGGAAGAGCAGTACGGATCGGTGCCGTGGGTCGGCGCCTGGACGCCGCGCATGTATCATCCGCCGGATCAACTCGGTCCCATGCCCGAAGGAAAGCCCACGACGAAACCGTCGACCGAGCAGGCCGCGAATTTCATGGTGCGGATGGTGCATAAATATCCGCATGAAGTCACGATCTATGAGGGCGGACCGATGACGAACCTCGCGCTGGCAATCGCGCTCGATTCGGAGTTTGTCAGCCTGGCAAAGGAAATGGTGTTCATGGGAGGCAGTTTGAATCCGGAGACCGACGATCCGGAGTTCGCGAACACGCCCAGGCATGAGTTCAATTTGTGGTTCGATCCCGAGGCGGCGCACACCGTGCTTACGGCGCCGTGGAAGAAGGTTGTCTGCACGACCGTGGACATCTCGGTCAAGACGCGCATGACGCAGGCGTTGCTCGACCGAGTGAAGCAGGGGAATTCTCCCGCAGCGCAGTACGTCGGGAAGTATGAGCGCTTGTTCACTCCGTACGAATATTTGTGGGATGAACTCGCGGCATTGGCATGGCTTGATCCGAGCATGATTACGGCAAAGGACACGCGCTATTTGGATATTGATCTGAACCACGGCGCGGACTATGGCGACACATTGAGTTGGAGCGAGCACGACCGCCCGAAAATTGTCGGGCAGCCTATAGAGATTCAGGTGGACCTGAACAAAGAAAAGCTTTACGACGAGTTTGTCGATCTGCTGAAGGCACAGACGCCGAAGCCGTAGATCTAGCGCCGGTTACAGACGCAGCAAGCTGCGTCTCTACTGAAGGTGGTCGAGCATCTGCTTAGCTTGCGGATGATCGGGGTGCTGCTTGAGCAACGCGAGAAGTACGTTGCGAGCTTTATCATGCGCGCCTTCAATAGCGTAGACGCGCGCTAGATTCAGATAAGCCTGGTCGAAGCCGGGTGCGACACGGATACACTGCTCGAAGCTAGAAACCGCTTCATCGCGGCGCTGCGTCACGAGATACAACACTCCCAAATTGTTCAGGGCTTCAGGATAGACCGGGCGTGCCTTCAACGCACGCTGCAGATATTCGTAGGCATTCTCCGTGTCGTCCGTCTGTGCATAGACCATGCCGAGACTGTAGTTGGCCTCGGGATCCTCGGGCGATATTGCGATTGCACGCTGAAGAACCTGCCGGGCACCATCCCAGCGCTTCTCAAGACGATAGGCATTGCCGAGATTATCGAGCGAAAGCACGTGATTCGGATTGACCTTCAGCGCCTGCTGAAAACATTCAATGGAATCCTCAACGCGGCCTTCGCGCGTGGCGAGCACGCCGAGATTGTTCCACGCGTCCGGAATCGTGTTCGGGTAGCCGGCCTGCAGTTTGACGCAGCGTTCGAACGCGTCGCGCGCTGCCGAATTCTTATTCTGATTCAGATAGACGCTTCCAATTCCATAAAGAGCTTCAGCGCTCGCGGGATCGTCACGCAGAGCCTGCTCGAATGAGGCTTCCGCCTGGTCAAGATATCCGCGTTGATAGAACAGCGAACCCAAGGACAGATAGTTTCGCCCGAATTCAAGCGCGTGTTGTGGACTCGGAAATGGCAGGGCCCGCGCCAGACGCTCGGAGTCAGAGCGCGGAATGTGCTGGAAGTCGTGTTGCACGTGCTCGGGAATAATTGTCCCTTGGTAGACCTTCACGATTCTTCCGTCCGGATCGATGAGAAATGATGTTGGAAGAGCGAGGTCACGGTGACGATCGAATAGCTGACGATAGAGGATATTGTAGACCGCGGCCGTATCCTCGGTGGCGCGCAGAATTGGGAAGGTGAGGCGGTGATCGCGCGCGAAGGCTGCCAGGTCGGTCTCAGCGGCGGAGCGATTCTCGGCCGAACTCCCGGCAACATTGTCAACGTTGATGGTTAAGAGGTGAAGGCCTTCGGTGCTCCAGCGCGCGTGACTCCTCTGAAAGCTCTGAAGATCGGCCAGGCAGTCTGGGGATTTTGTCGTCCAAAAGCAGAGCAGAGTTGACTTGCCGCGAATCTCGGAGAGCGAGCGCGATTTACCGGAGAGATCGGGCAGTGAAAAATCCGGCGCGAGAACCGGAACCAGCAGCCAAGTCTCGACTTGGGATGGCAGCAACTCGGGATTTTGCGGCGCGTGTGGGACTGATATATCGTGCGGCGCTGCTTGCGT
>DATJOA010000168.1:0-22528 GCA_035507635.1 Candidatus Acidiferrales bacterium | reverse complement strand
TCGTAGAAGCCCTTTTTGCCGGCGAGCCATTCGGCGGCGAGGACGGCGCCTTCAGCGAAGCCGCGGCGGGACTTGGCATCGTGGCTGAGATAGATACGGTCGGAGGGGGATTCGAAGACAACCTCATGAAATCCGACAACTTCTCCTTCCCGGAAAGAGGTGATTTCAAGGTCTTCGTTTTTCCCGCCGGCTTCGCGAATCACGCGCTGGATTGCAATCGCAGTGCCGCTGGGGGCGTCTTTTTTGTGGACATGGTGGCGCTCGAAGATCTGTCCGGAATAGTCGTGGCGAAGCGCGGCGGCAGCGGCGCGGGCGACGTCGAAAAACAGATTCACGCCGATGGAAAAATTTGCAGCGTAGAGGAAGCCGGTGTTGTGCCGCTCGACTAACAGGCGGACGCGATCGATTTCTTTGTACCAGCCGGTAGTGCCGACAATCATGTTCTTGCCGGCTGTGACTCCCGCTTCAATGTTCGCAAGAACGCAGTGTGGCGCGGTGAAATCGATGACGGCGTCGACATCATGAAGTTTGTCGGCCAACAGGGCAGAGGCGTCGGCGTTTTCTTTAGCGCCCGCGACGCGGACGTGATGCCGGCGCTGGCCTGCGATCTCCGCGACGAGCGAGCCGGTTTTGCCCCTGCCTAGAACGAGAATGTTCATTCTGCTTTCCGTTAACGATTTAAACACAGTCGCACAGGAGTCCGCCCGATCATTTCCCGCAAGATCTCTCCGCCCACTGGTGAAAGCGCGGGCGTTCGGGATGACGCAGCTATGAGAGTACGCGCGGAGCAGGGAAATCAGACTAGATGATCCGACAACATCCGCGGATGGTGTGGCATCCCATAGCGGCGGAGGTCTCATGTATCAGAGTTATTCGGCTCAGTGGTGGATTGTCATTACGCTCGCAGTGATCGCGCTGATTGTGGTCGGAGTGCTGGCTTTTGCGGCGTCGCGCAAGAGGCGGACCGTGAACCTGAAGCGGCGTTTTGGGCCGGAATACGATCGGGTGCTGCGGCAGCAAGGAGGCACGCGGAGAGCCGAGGGCGTGCTGCAGTTCCGGCAGAGGGAGCGGGAGAAGCATAAGGTGCGCGACCTCACCGCGGCAGATCGAGCCGCCTTCATTGTGCGCTGGCGGGAAGTGCAGGCGCGGTTTGTGGACGATCCGCGAGGAGCGGTGACCGTTGCGGACAGCCTTGTGACGGACGTCATGCAGGCGCGAGGGTATCCGATCGCAGAGTTTGAACAGCGGGCCGCGGACTTGTCGGTGGATTATCCCGTGATCGTCGACAACTATCGGAAGGCCAACGAAATTGCTCTGCGACACGGCGAAGGGCAAGCCAGCACCGAAGATCTGCGGCAGGCAATGATGCACTACCGCACGCTGTTCGATGAGTTGCTCGATCTGAATCAGGAGCGGAAGCGCGGAGCTTAGGGAATTCTTCAACACGGAGGGGCACGCGGAGGAGGCTTGTGGAGGCCGTGATGCTCAATCCTCGCTCAAATTTCGGATAAGCGGTCCGTCGACTAAGCGAAGCTTTCCGGGTCGAGTTCCGTGAAAAACGTCTTGTGAAGGCGCTGGATTACGTCGGGGACTTCGTCCTCTTCGATGACGAAGGTGAGATTGATTTCCGAGGCGCCTTGGGAAATCATCCGGATTTTTTTGTCGGTAAGTTCACGGAAAACGATGGCCGCGATACCGGGCGTTTCGCGCAGATTTTCTCCAACCAGACATACAATCGCCTTGCGGCCCTCATATTTCACGTCTGCCAATTTCGCGAGATCGGCGGCGAGTGCGGGAATCGCCTGATTCGAATCAACGGTCAGAGAAACGCTGACCTCCGACGTAGAAACCACGTCGACGGCGACCTTGTGGCGATCGAAGGCTTCGAAAATCGCGCGCAGAAATCCGTGGGCGAGGAGCATGCGCGGCGCGGCGACGTCGACGATCGTAATTCGCTTTTTGGCGGCGATTGCCTTGAAAATATTCTTGCTATGCGGAGCGCGGGTAGTGATGCGCGTACCCTCGCACGACGGATTACGCGAGTTAAGAACATAGACAGGAATATTCTTCTGGATCGCCGGCAGCACCGTTGCGGGGTGAAGGACCTTCGCCCCGAAATAGGCGAGTTCGGCAGCCTCATCGAAACTGATGACTTTGATGCGACGAGCGTCAGGGCACACGCGCGGATCGGTCGTGAGGATGCCATCGACGTCCGTCCAGATTTCGATCCTGTCGGCGCCGAGACCGGAGCCGAAAATGGCTGCGGAAAGATCTGAGCCGCCCCGTCCAATGGTGGTGGTGATCCCGGCGCGGTTGGCCCCAATGAATCCACCCAAAACGGGAACTTGTCGTGCCTTCAATAGAGGCAGAACTTTTTCCTGCAGCCTTGTGTTGGTCTCCTCATATTGAGGGACGGCTTGCATGTAGGCACTGTCGGTGACGAGGATGTCGCGGGAGTCGACGTGAGCGCCCTTCAATCCCCGGGCCTCGAACGCAGCTGCAACAATCTTGCTCGACAACATCTCCCCGAAAGCGGCGACGTGGTCGGTAGTGCGCGGAGTGATTTCTCCGACAGCAGAGATGCCGCGGAGCAGTTCGTCGAGCGCTTCGAAGTCCGATCCTAGCTCGGAATGAAATTCGGTGAAGCGGGCTGTGCCGAGCAGTTCGCTGGCCGTGTTGTAATGGCGTTCCTGCAGAGAGCGGCAGAGCTTGAGAGCGGTCTTGCGCTCGCCTTCACCGGCAGCGCGGGCCATGGCGAGAAGCGTGTCGGTGACTTTAGCCATGGCGCTGACGACGACCACAGGTTGCTGCCCGAGGCGGCCCTCAACGATGGAAGCAACGCGGTCGATGGCCTTGGCGTCTTCGACGGAAGTACCGCCGAATTTCATGACAATCATCGCCGGTATGTCCTTGGCGCGGAACTCGGTGCTGGTGCTGAAGCGTAGACGCTGGTGTAGTGATCCTTCGCTCCGCCTGCAAATCGGCTCCGCTCGGGATAACGGCAGCACGCGGAGTGTGCCGGCGCTGTGACGGGGGATGACGGCGTTGAATCTGACGTCATCCCAGGTAGCCTTTCGCTTTCAGCAGCTCGGCGTTGAGGACGGCGGCTCCGGCGGCTCCACGGATCGTGTTATGTGAGAGCACCGTGAATTTCCAGTCGAGAACGCCGCAGGGGCGAAGTCGTCCGACGGCTGAGGTCATGCCGGCGCCCATGTCGACATCAAATCGAGGCTGAGGGCGATCGGCGGCATCGAGGTAGACAACCGGATGTTCGGGCGCGCTGGGCAGTTTGAGCTCTTGCGGCTCGGCGCGGTAACTGTTCCAGGCTTCGATGATCTCTTCCGCCTTCGCTTTTTTCTTGAGGCGGATGGAGATGGATTCGGTATGTCCGTCTTCGACTGCGACGCGGTTACATTGCGCGCTCATCGCGAAGGGGCCGGGAATCACTTTCGATCCGTTGAGTTGGCCGAGGAGCTTGCGCGTCTCCTCTTCCATTTTTTCTTCTTCATTCTTGATGAAAGGGATGACGTTGCCGAGAATGTCGAGCGAGGCGACCCCGGGATACCCGGCGCCGCTGACGGCTTGCATGGTAACGGCCATGACGGTTTCAAGGCCGAATTTCTGGTGGAGCGGAGCCAGCGCCAGAACCAGACCGATAGCAGAGCAGTTCGGATTGGTGACGACATAGCCGCCGGATTTCTTGCGCCATCCCTGGATATCGATCAGCTTGATATGGCCGCTGTTGACCTCGGGAATGACGAGGGGAACGTCTTCCTGCATGCGAAGTGCGCTGGAGTTCGAGACGACGGCGCAGCCGGCTTCGGCAAAGCGAGGCTCTAGTTCGGCGGCGATTGAGGAGTCGAGCGCGGCGAAGATAATCTTAGGCGCGCCTTCGGGCGTAGCCGGTGAGACCTTCATTTTCGCTACGGCAGAGGGGACAGACGTTTTCAAGCGCCAGCGGGCGGCTTCCGCATAGACCTTACCTTCGGAGCGGTCAGAGGCGGCGAGCCACGCCACCTCGAACCACGGATGATGCTCCAGCATCTGGATAAATCTCTGGCCAACGACGCCGGTGGCGCCAAGAATACCTATAGGAATCTTTTTCATGGGTACTTGGAATTTTATAACAGCCGGGGATCGGAATCGTGATTGGAAGAGAATCGCCCATTACCCCGGTAAGCGGAACTATGGCGGCGGATTCCCTGATACACTCGCGTGTCGAACTTAAGAAACGCTGAAGATTCTATGAAATATGTAAGTCCAGCGCTTAGAAGCGTGGTTTATCCGGCGCTTTACAAGACTCATTGTTTGCGGCCGAGGGGACGCGCAGGACAGCTTTCAATCGTTACGTATCACGGTGTGCGCCCGGAAGGGTACATCTCAAGCGATCGAGAACTTGATGGTGGATTAGTAGATGCAGAAGCTTTCCGCGCTCAGTTGAGCCTCCTGAAAAAGCGCTATCACATAATTTCGCCCGAACACTTCCGGCAGTGGTTGCGTGGGCAAGAGTCTCTGCCGCCATTATCCGTTTTGCTGACCTGCGACGACGGGCTGCGGAATGACCTGACGGACATGCTACCCATCCTGCTGAAAGAAGACCTGCGCTGCCTATTTTTTGTCACAGGCCGATCCGCAAGCGAGTCGCGCCGGATGCTCTGGTATGAAGAGCTGTATCTGCTCTTCCGCGAAGCAGCGCCTGGCCGGTTTGAGGCCGCGTGCGGAGAAATCTCGCTTGTATATGATCTTGGACCACGCGTGCATCGTCGTTCCATCTGGTGGAATGCGGTGAAGCAGATGTCGGAGCTCGATGCCAGCTCGCGCGAACGCATTTTGCAGGCAGCCCGGATTCATTGCGCTCGCGAACCAGGGCCGGAGTTCGAGCAGCATGAGGCGTCACTCCGGCGGTTTGAGCTTCTCACGGCAGCGGAATTGAGACAACTCGATTCTGCCGGCATGACAATCGGGGCACACACGATGACGCATCCACTGCTCTCTGTGATGCCGCAGGAATCAGCGTTCCGCGAGATCTCCGAGAGCAAGGTCGCACTGGAATCGGTGTTGCACAAGCCAGTGTGGGCGATTGCATATCCGTTCGGCACTGCGGATTCGATTACCCGCGATGTTCTTCAAATGCCGCAGGCGGCGGGATTTGAAGCGGCATTTCTGAATTTCGGAGGCGGTTTCAGGGCTGAGTTGCCCATCTTCGCCTTGCCGCGGATTCATGTCACGGCAGAGATGGAAATCGCTGAGTTCGAGGCACACGTTTCGGGCTTCCACGAGCGAATACAGAGGCTCGCTGGACGCGGCTTGAGTCCCCCAGCAGCGTGAGTAGCCGGCAGGACGTTGCCTTCAAAAGCGGTCTTGCGAAACAACTGCCTTCGGTCTTGCTGCGCATCATGCTCCAGTTGATTTTCTTTCCACAGCTCATCTGCTTCGGCGCAGAGATTGGTAGTATTAGCTATTCCTTGCATGCAAGAAGTGAATTCCTTGCGAATCGTCCTGCTCGAGAACATCCCTGAGGATAGGAAGCTGCGCGAGCAGTGGAATGCTCTGGCGCAAAGCGTCGACTATCCCCAGGTCTTTTATACCTACGAGTGGGCTCTGGCGGTGCAGCGTGCCTATCGGGCGACGCGCGCGTCAATGCTTTTTCTGGCGTACGACGAAGAGGAGCATCTACGCGGAGTCGCAGCGCTGGCACGCGAAGCAGGAACCGGGTCGATCTCCTTCCTTTGCGCCACCACCTCCGACTACTGCGATTTCTTAAGCTCGACGGAGCACCGGCAGATTCTGGTGTCGAATATTCTGGCGGAATTGAGGAACCGGGGTTTCGATCGGATTACTCTGACCAATTTGCCGGCGGATTCGCCGACGGTGGCTGCATTGCGAGCGACGGCCGCCGAGTTTCACTATCATCTTTTTGCGCGAACCGCTTATGAATGTTCCCAAATTGCGCTGGATGCCCTGCCGCGCCGAGATGGAAAGGCCGTCATGCCGCGCGCGAGAAAGTGGCGCCGGGCGGTAAATACTTTCGGCCGCGACGTGCCGGTGCGTGTGGAGCATGTGCAATCGTTTGCCGAGGCGGCCGAGATCTTGCCCCAATTCGCGCTAACCCACACCGGGCGCTTTCTCGCGACGGGCAGGATCGGCAATCTGGCTTACGCCGAACGGCGGGATTTTCTCGCCCAACTTGCAAGACTGCTGGGCGAGGCGGGTTGGTTGAGATTAAGCGTGATGCTGAAGGGAACGAGAATCGTCGCATGGAATTACGGGTTTCGGTTTGCGGATACTTGGTTTTGGTATCAACCCACTTTCGATACGGAACTGGAGAAGTACTCGCCGGGTTTTTGCCTGTTGGGGAAGATCATCGAGGAGGCGGCTGCGACGCCGGATATAAAGATCGTGGACTTCGGGCTGGGCGCCGAGGAATACAAAGACGCACTGGCGAATCAGACGCGGGAAACTCTCTACGTCAGCTTGCGGCGATCTCGTCTCGCGAACAATCGCGAGATAGTGCGATACAGAGTCGCCCAGCTGGCGAAGGGCATACCGGCCGTTGAAGACGGGATCCGCCGTTCTCTTGAGTGGACCAGAGAGTTCCGCCAGCGACTGAGGCGAGAAGGTGTGTTCGCCAGTGCGAGAAGATGGCTTCAAGGTTTCTTGTGGTCCGATACAGAAGTTTTCTTCTTTGAACCTGCGTCGGATCCTGTACCGGAAGTGAAGACAGCGTCTCTTAGAGAAATCGATCTCAACGATCTGGCGATGGCGGTGGAACAGTACGTCGATGATCCTCATACGTGTACGTATTTATTGCGGTGCGCGCAGAGATTGCGCGATTCTGCTTGCCAGGGCTATACGCTCGTCGACGGCGGGGGAAAGCACCTGCATTTCGCCTGGGTGACAGACTTTGACCGGTTTTTCCTCTCGGAACTGAATGCGGTGACGGAAGCGCCATCGTGCGACTGCGTTATGCTTTTTGACTGCTGGACTCCGGTGGCGCAGCGCGGCGAGGGTTACTACGGATATGCGGCGGCGATGATTGCGCAGAGGATGACGGAGCGGGGAAAACATCCGTGGATCTTCAGCGCAGCAGGCAATCTATCGTCGGTCCGAGGACTGGAGAAGGCCGGTTTTCGCAAGCGCTACTCGCTGGTGCGAAAGCGCAGATTGGGTTGGCAGAGGGTGGATGGCGAAGTGCCGAAGATCGACGGGAAGAAAATCGCGGAGGTTTCGTCTCAGGTCTGATCGGACTGATGACAGTGGGCAGGTTTCCCCACAAATTGTGGTGCTCCGCGACGGTTATTGCAGCCACCGTAATTGTCACCGATGCCCCCCGCCAAGCGATAGGAAGAAATTCAGTCCGCATTGATCGCACGTGAAGACTCTGGGAGAAGCACTATTCAATGGAAGACCAAGTGGTCAAGGCAGCGCCCGAGACGCCGGACATCACCCAGCAGTTTCGATCCCAGGTCGGACATATCTCGCGCCATTCGGGTATTTTCTTCGCGGGCACGATCTTCACGGCTGGGCTAGGGTATGTATTCAAGGTCTACCTTGCGCGGGTATTGGGCGCCAAGGACCTGGGATTGTATGCGTTGGGAATGACCTTGGTCAGCTTCATCGGCATATTTAATACCCTGGGCCTGCCGCAATCGGCAGTTCGTTACGTGGCGGCATACAAAGCGTCCGGGAAGGTCAAAGAGTTGCACTCTCTGCTGTGGCGCGGTTCCGCTCTGCTGCTTGGGGCGAACGTTCTGCTCGCGGGAGTTTTGCTTTGGTTCGGACGAGTCGTGGCCGTCCATTTTTACCACTCTCCTGGCTTGGTGCCCTACTTGCCGTTTTTCGCGTTAATGATGCTATTCAGTGTAATCAGCGCTTTCTACGGCAAGGTGCTCGCGGGATATCGCGATCTCAAGCTCAGAACGCTCTTTGTCAATTTCATCGGCGTGCCGCTAAACATGCTGATCGCAATCATTCTGATTTCTCTGGGTATGGGTCTGAGAGGATACCTTTCGGCGCAGATTGCGAGCGCCGCAGTTGTCTCGATTCTCTTGTTGGCAGCTGTCTGGCAACTGACTCCGGCCGCAGCCCGAATCTTTGCTCAATCGGGAAGACTGCCGGGAAGAGAAGTCTGGTCGTTTTCAGCGGCGATGCTAGGGATCGGGTTCCTCGAATTCCTGATGGCCCAAGTGGACAAAGTAGCGCTGGGATTTTACAAGGGTGCGCGGGAAGTCGGAATCTATGCGGTTGCGGCGGCGCTGGTGGTCTATGTGCCGCTGGTGTTGAATTCGGTCAATCAGATTTTTGCTCCAACCATTGCGGACCTCCATGCTCGCGGCGACCGCAACTTGTTATCGCGTCTTTTTCAATCCCTGACAAAATGGGTTCTCGGGATTACCCTGCCGCTGGCGATGGTGATTATGGTCTTTGCGCATCCGCTGATGCGGATCTTCGGCAGCGATTTTGAAGTTGGGTGGCCGATTTTGATCATTGGCACGGCGGGGCAATTGATAAACTGCGGAGTCGGCTCGGTGGGCTTTCTCCTACTCATGTCCGGGAACGAGAAGCGATTGATGAAAGTTCAGACTGCGATGGCGGTTGTGATGGTGTTGGCCAGTATTGGACTGATACCAATCTGGGGAATTTACGGCGCGGCTGCAGCCGGGGCGATCACGAATATCGGAACCAATGCCTGGAATCTGTTCGAAGTCCGCAAGGCTATGGGCTTGACCCCATACAACCGGAGTTACTTGCATTTGCTGTTGCCGGCTGGACTGACGCTCGCAGTGATTTTCGTGCTGAAGAGATACGAGTCGCTGTTCCATCACAATTGGCTGTCTGTGCTCATCGCAATGGCTGCGGCGTATATCGTTTTTCCCGCAGTGTTCTATCTCACTGCCGGATTGGACGAAGACGATCGATTGATTGCGTCGGCTCTATGGTCGCGGATGCGCGGGATATTTCTGGGCAGCGGGGTCGCGGCGTGACGGAACTGAGAGAAGTGCGGCTTCCAGTTGATCTGTGCCAGACGGCGGAAAGAAAGTTTCAGCAGAAGTTTGCAACGCTTGAAGAACTGTTGATTTTTGTACTGCGGGAATTAACCCGCGACGAGGCACTCCAGGCGGATCAAGCGGAACAACGCCTGGTCGAAGAGCGGTTGCGGGAACTCGGATACCTTTAGGAAGCAAGCGTTATTCCGCACGGCGGCTCTGACTGATCGGTATCCACCAAAACTTCATGGAGACCTTGGAATCCGTTACTCGGGTCGGAAGGGAGCGGCTGTACCCTTCGCTGACGAATCCGCACTGGCTGGTTTTGCGCAGGCGACGCCAGATCTTCCAGAAGTGGATTGAACGGGCAAACGAGCGGAAACTGGAAGTGCTCGATATCGGCGGGAGGATCCAGCCGTACCGGCCGCTTCTCGAGGGACGCCTGAAGAGGTATGTCGCAATCGACATGCGCGCTACCCCATTGGTGGATCTCATCGCGCGTGGAGAGCAGATGCCGCTGGCGGCTGAAAAATTTGACTTGGTCATCTGCACGCAAGTGTTCCAGTACGTTTCCGATCCGGCCCTGGTCGGCGCGGAGATTCACCGTGTCCTCAAGCCGCGCGGGATCCTGCTTTTGAGCGCGCCCGCCATGGCAATTCGCGACGCGGATGAGGATGGCTGGAGATTTCTTCCCTGCGCATGGAAGTCTATCTTGCGAGAGTTTTCCGAGATGGAGATCGTTTCCGAAGGCGGTAATATAGGCAATTTTGTTCGCATGGTGAATGCCTCTTTGCACGTCTTTCTGCGATATCGGCCGCTGCAGGCCGCGTTCCGGTATACCCTATGTCCTCTTCTGAATGTGGGCGGGAACTTTTTGGATCGCATCGCGCCAAATCGCAGCGACTATTTTTCGACAAATTACAGCGTTTGGGCCCGGAAGTGAGTGCCCGGGTTCATTGGCCATGATTACTCGTTTATCGCAATATTTGCGGAATCTTTTTCCCGTTAACGGATTCCACTTCGATCGTCCCCTGGTGTTGCTGCAGAGCGACGACTGGGGACGGGTTGGCTTGCGCGACCGAAAGGGATTCGAGCAGCTTTCGGCCGCAGGCATCAACGTGGGAGAGCGCCCGTATGACTTCTATACATTGGAGACGGCTGAGGATGTGGCGGCGCTGGGGGCACTGCTGAGCGGCCATCAGGATTCAGTTGGACGACATCCCTGCCTCGAGATGAATTTCGTTGTGGCGAACCTGGATTTCGCCAAGTCGGCCGGCGGCGACGGGCGCCTGGAGTTTCTGCCATTGTCGGAGGGACTGCCAGAGGGTTGGTCGCGTCCGGGACTGATCGAAGCATACAGGGCGGGAATCGGCGACGGAGTATTTTATCCAGCGCTGCACGGAGTCACTCACTTCTGCCGGAGCGCCGTGCAGCGTGCCACTCACGATAGGGAGCGAGGCAAGTTGTTGGCCACGCTGTGGCGAGCAGGCACACCCTATATCTACTGGCGCATGCCGTGGGTGGGATACGAATACTGGGATCCGCAGCAACCGGAGCACGAACGATTCCTGACGAGAGAAACGCAGCGGAGGCTGATTGGAGATGCCGTGGGAGCATTCGCAAAACTATTTTCAATTCTCCCGCATTCGGCGTGCGCTCCTGGATATCGCGCCAACGACGATACTCATCGCGCATGGTCACAGCACGGCGTGCGCGTGGCACAGAATGGCCCTGGCAAAATGTTGCCGCCGTATGTTGGCCGCTACGGTATGTTGCAACTCACGCGCACAATTGATTTCGAGCCGGGTGCGGATTCCGCCTTCTCGCTCGAGTCTTCTCTGCGGCAGGCAGAACGTTGTTTCGAACGCGGCATTCCTGCGATCGTTTCCGTGCACTCGATCAATTTTCATTCCACGGTACGGGACTTTCGCTCGCGAACGCTGGAGATGCTGGACCAGTTCTTAGATGGGTTGGAGTCGAAACATTCGGACCTGATTTATCTTCACGATGAGGATCTTCGGGAACTTATTCAAACCGGAGTGTATCGTTCTGCCACGGGCAACGTGCCGGTGAGAGTGACGCAGCAGAGATTTATTCCGGGGCCGGATAGTTAAGAGCGTGAGCCAGAAGCGAAAATCTGTTGTGCTGGTGACGGTGGACTGCCTCAGGGCCGACCACGTTGGCTTTATGGGCTACGAAGGGCCCACAACTCCATTCCTGGATTCGCTGGCAAGAGAGAGCCTGGTCTTTCGGCAGGCCACGGTCGCGGGCGCGCCGACATATTACTCGGTTCCGGCGATCCTGGCATCGCGGTATCCTCTTGCGCTGGGGCGAGACGTACTCGGACTAGGCCAGAATGAGCCGACGATCGCCACTGTGCTGAAAGAATCCGGTTACGCAACCAGAGCCTTTGTGGCAGGGAATCCCTATATTGCTCGCCGTTTCGGATACGACCGGGGCTTCGATGTGTTCCGCGATTTTCTACACGAAGAGCCATCGCTGGCGTCGGAGGAGAGCTTCGAGCCGCGGAACCCAGGCTGGGCCAGCCGGATCAATAGAAGCCTGCAGAAGATTCGACCCGCACTTGGTCCAATTGGATCTGTGTATGACGAGGTGTATTTCAGATATTGTCAGCGCGCGACGAAAGTACCGGAATCCCTCGATGCACTGCGCCGATTTCCCGCGGCTGATGTAGTTGTCGATCAGGCACTCGACTGGCTCGGTACAGTGGGCAACGCGCCGTTCTTGCTGTGGCTGCATCTGATGGATCCCCACGCGCCTTATTATCCGAAGCGAGAGGCGCTGGAACTGATGGGCGAATCGCAGATTACGCCGTATCAGGCGCGCTATTTGAATTCTTACTGGAATCGTGCGGATCTGGGAGCGCGGCGATTGCGTGGCCGCTCGAAGGAAATAGTTGCGCTTTACGACGCCGGAATCCGGTGGGTGGATGCTCAAGTAGCTCGCATGATTGAGGCCTTGCGGAGATCAGACCGGTGGAACGATTGTGTTTTTGCGTTGACCGCCGATCATGGAGAGGAATTCCTCGATCATGACGGGCGTTTCCATCCGCCCTCGGGTTTGCGCCAGGAGTTGATTCATGTCCCATTGTTGCTCCGAGCGCCCGGCCATGAAGGAAGGAACGAAGAGAAGTCTCCGTTCAGCTTGATCCATCTTGCTCCCACCATTCTGGAAGCTGTTGAGGGGCATATCCCTGAGGAATTCCGCGGGCGAAGCTATTGGCAGTCAAGAAGCGGCGCCTCAACGGTTGCAATCTCCGAGTGTATTTACGGTTGCACGAATCCGTTCCGCCGAGCGAATCGCTTGGGGCCTCGCGTGCTGTCGGTAAGGGAATCGCGCTTCAAGCTGGTGTTGTTCTTCGATCCTCCGAGAGAGTATCTGTATGATCTTGAAGCCGATCCAAAGGAGAATGCACCGGTCGAGCGGGCGGAGCAAACACCCGTGCGGCGGCGACTCTTAGAGATTGCCCACGAGCATCTGCGGCGCTCAGTGGAGCGCGATGTGAGAATCCGGGCGCAGGCTCAGCTTCGCGAACTTCAGCTAGAATGGATTCACCCGCAGAAAACTCCTGCAAGCGCGGTCTGACAGCCACAGACCGTTGTGCATCCGAATGATTACGATCTCGCATTTGTTCACGGATGAAGCCGTCTGCCACGCGAACGCAACCCCTTGGCGGAGGGTATGAGCGTAAGGCCGTGAGTAATCGACCGCAGTTGCCCATCGTGAAACCGAGCAGAGAACAGGCATCAATGCCGCTGCGTGTGCTCACCCTGACGCCGTTTTATCCGAGCGAAGCAGACCCCACGAATGGCTGTTTTATCGCGGAGGGCATAGCTGCAATCGCCGGTTCGGAGATTGCGAATACCATTTTCGCGCTGCGGCCATTCTACCGCGGCCGCGTTCGCGCCTTACCAAATCAGCCGGCCGAATGGATGCGTTATTTTTCTTTTCCGCGTGGCATGGGCCTTCCCACGGCCGGAGCCTTCGTTTTCGCCAGAGTTGTGGGGAGAGTGCGGGAACTTCAAAAGGCGAATGGATTTGATCTGATCCATGCGCATGGGCCGCTGCCCTGCGGGCACGCCGCAATGCTGTTGAGCAGAGAGTTGGGAGTTCCATACGTCGTGTCGGTCCATGGCCTGGACGCTTTCTCGACCCAACAGGTGCGTGGGCGGGCCGGGCAATGGAGCCGCCGAATCACAGGATCGGTTTTTGCCGCATCGCGCCGGGTGATTTGCATCAGCGAGCGCGTGCGGCAGCAGGTCCTGGAGGGAATGGAAGGGCAAAAGGAGAAATGCCGCACCTCCGTTGTGTACAACGGGGTCGACGCGGAGCTCTTTTCGCCGAGCGATGAACAGCAGTCAGGTTTGAGAATTCTGAGTGTTGGTAATCTGATTCCGATTAAAGGACACGACGTTCTGATTCGCGCGCTGGCCTCTCTGTGTTCCGAATATCCCGCCTTGAAACTCGAGATCGTCGGTGTGGGTCCTGAGCTTTCCCGGTTAAGGAGCCTGGCGGACGAGCTTCACGTCTCGGAACGGGTTGATTTTCTTGGCAGGCAGCAGCGGCGACAGGTTGTGGCGGCCATGCGGCGATGCAACATTTTTGCGCTACCGAGCCGCTACGAGGGTTTAGGTTGTGTGTATCTGGAGGCGATGTCGGTGGCGAAACCTGTGATTGGCTGCCGGGGACAGGGCATTGCCGAGGTCATCCAGCACGGGTCCAATGGCATGCTGGTGGGGGTCGACAACGATCGGGAGCTGGCCCTCGCGATTTCCATGCTGCTGCGAGACGAGTCGCGGCGGCGAAATCTCGGGCGAGCTGCCCGCGAGACGATTCTCGATCGCTTCACTCTGGCGCAGCAGGCGGAGCGGTTAGGCCGCATCTATCGCGAGTGTGTTCGATGAAGCGCCGCCTCGTGATTATCACCGAGATCATCTCTCCCTATCGAATTCCACTGTTCAATTCGCTTTCAGAATTTCCGGCGGTGAATTTGCACGTCATTTTCCTGGCGGAAACAGATCCCATTCTTCGGCAGTGGAAGGTGTACAAGGAGGAGATCCGGTTTTCGTATGAAGTGTTACCTTCATGGCGCCAGCGCATTGCCGGCTATAACCTGCTGCTGAACCGTGGTCTTGGCCGAGCGCTGCTGGCCGCGAAACCTGACGCGATCTTATGTGGGGGATATAGCTATCTGGCTTCATGGCAGGCGCTTTGGTGGGCGCGAAACCACAACGTTCCATTCTTTTTGTGGTCAGAAAGCAATCTGCAGGATTCGCGCAAGGGGCGCGCGGTGGTGGAACTGCTGAAGGCAGAGTTTTTCCGCCAGTGCCGCGGATTTATGGTCCCCGGAAAGTCCGCTGCGAAGTACTTGGTGAGCCATGCGATCGAGCCCGAGACAATTTTTACGGCGGTCAACGCCGTCGATAACGACCTGTTCGCCTCCGAAGCTGCAGCCGCCCGCGCGAATGCCAATCGACTGCGGTCCGATCTGCAGCTTCCGGGCCGATATTTTCTATTCGTCGGAAGGCTGGTGGAGGAGAAAGGCGTATTCGAATTACTGTCGGCGTACGCAAGTCTTGGAAGAGAGATGCGGCAACAGGTCGGAATGGTCTTCGCCGGAGATGGTCCTTGTCGGGCTGAATTAGAACATCGGACCCTTTCGATATCACCCGGACTGATAAAATTTGTTGGATTCGCACAACGGGAGCAGCTGGCCTCCTATTACGCGCTCGCCGAGATGTTAATCTTGCCGACATACAGCGACACTTGGGGACTTGTTATCAACGAGGGGATGGCTTGTGGTTTACCAGTGATTGTGAGCCGGCTGGCCGGATGTGCGCTCGACCTGGTGACGGATAATTGGAATGGGAAAATCGTGGAGCCGAGAGACGTCAAATCTCTCCGGTTGGCGATGCAGACGGTAGCTGGTTGCCAGACAGAAAGCCTTCGCATGGGATCGAACAGTATGAAGCGTATCGCGGGATACACTCCGGGAACTTGGTCTGGGGGAGTTTTGGCCATGTTGGAGTCACTGGGGGAACCGCGTGAATAGCAATCTTGGCAAGGCCTTGAGCATCGCGGCGTTCTTCTTCGGAGCCGTGATACTGGCGTACCTCGCCTACTCCAGGCCGGGATATTTTACAAGCAAGACGGATCTGGCAGGCCTGCTACTGCTGGAGTGTTTGGCCGCGGCGATCTGGCTCTATCGAAGAGTCTTTTTTATCATCGTTGTTGTCACGTTTCTGCTGGCCGGAATGGACCTGCCGGTCGGCTCGGTTTGGACCGCGGCGCGCTGGCTTGTATTGGGAGTTGGCGCATTAGTGGGATTGACCATCATTCTCAAGGAACGCCGGTATTCTTTCGGAATGTTTCACGTATTGGCTTTCTTCGCCATTCTTGCGGCGCTTGTGTCCGCCGCGGTTTCGCGCTACGTCACGATTTCCCTTTTGAAAGTGTTGAGCTTATTTCTGTTGTACGTGTATGCGGCCACAGGAGTAAGGTTGGCGGTATTCAACCGGGAGAATCGTTTTTTCGAAGGACTGTTAATCGGCTGCGAGATCTTTGTCGCCTTTATCGGCGGACTTTATCTGCTGGGAATCGAGGCGATGGGAAACCCTAATTCGCTTGGCGCAGTCATGGGAGTGGTTGGAGCGCCGATCTTGCTTTGGGGTTCGTTTATCCACCAGGAGCGCTTTACCGCACGCAGACGCATGATTCTTTTCCTGGTCGCCACCTACCTGACCTTTTCCAGCCACGCCCGCGCCGGGATGCTCGCGTTATTGCTTTCGTGCGCTCTGCTTTGTCTGGCCTTGCGGAGATATGTTGTCCTGGCGTCCGGGATCACAGTCCTGGCAATTCTGATTGCGTCGGCAGCCATTTTTCAGCCAGACGCATTTTCCAACACGGTCTCGTCATTTACCTCCTCAGTGGTTTACAAGCAGAAGGATCCTGCTGAAGGACTACTCGGATCGCGCACGTCCCCCTGGCAGGACTCGATCGATGCTATTCGTGAGCATCTTTGGTTTGGGACCGGCTTCGGAACGTCCGACACTGTGGAGGAAGCCACGGAAAATATTGGCAGGTTCGCGAGCTCAAGTGCGACAGCTACCGAGCATGGGAGCAGCTACCTCGCGCTGCTTGCCTGGGTTGGAGTGGCTGGAGCCCTGCCATTCGTGCTCCTGCTAGCCGCCATTGTTGCAAATATCGTAAAGGTCGTGATGTGGATGTTTAGAACTGGTGATCCACTGCATCCGGCAGTCCCGCTCGCAATTGTGATGTGTGCCGGACTGATTCACGCCACCTTTGAAGACTGGCTCTTCGCTCCCGGATACTATCTTTGCTTGTTCTATTGGGCAATGGCTTTCGTCTTTGTCGATCAGACAAAGCTTCTTAGAATGCCAACTTCCATCCCATTCTGGTGGAAGCGTCCGCTCCCGGCCCAAGGTAGTTTGGGCGTCGTGTCTTCAACCCGATGATGCGTCTCTTCATCAATGCTCTCGCCGCCAGCGCGGGAGGAGGCTTAACTTACATTCGCAATGTTCTTCCCCATTTGAGTACAAGGGACGATTGGGGAATTTCCATCGCACTTAGCTCCAATCTATGTCGTGAGTTTCGCTCTCTTCGCCGAATCGAGTTCCTCGAAATCAATCGCGGGGTCGGCCAAAGATTCTGGTACGAACAATCGGCGCTTCCGGAGATGATTCGGCGTTCCCGGGCGGACGTTCTGCTTTCGACGGGGAACTTTGCCATCAGGCGATCTCCTGTCCCCCAAATTCTGTTGTCACGGAATTCGATTTATCTCTCGCCGGATTTCTATCGGGATTTGCTGAAGCGAAGGGAATATCGCACGTGGGTTGAAGCGCGATTGAGGGGGATACTCGCCAGAAAGTCGATTCATTGGGCCAACCTGACGGTAGCTCCGAGCGAAGCCTTTGCCGCTGACCTCACGCGCTGGAGTAAGAGACGGGTGTTATCGATTCATCACGGGTTCGATTACGAAGAGTTCACAAGAGATGTGAGCCCGCTTCCCGCCGACGTGAACGAGAAGCTGCTGTCCGCAGGAGAATGCTGGAAGATTCTCTTCGTCAGCCATTACAACTACTACCGCAACTTTGAGACTTTGATTCGGGCGCTTCCGCTCTTGCGGGATCGAATCACAGACCGGCCGGTGAAGCTTTTGCTGACCTGCAACCTGGCGGCGGGCAAGAATCCGGGCGCGTATCGCGTTGAAAACGCCGCCAGGCTGGTCAGAGAACTTGATGTTTCAGAAATGATCGTTGAGCTTGGGGCCATTCCGTACCACCAATTGCATCATGTGTACAGACGAGCCGACATCTACGTCAGTCCTGCATACACTGAGACCTTTGCTCATCCCTTGGTGGAAGCTATGGCCAGCGGTGTTCCGGTGGTGGCCTCCGACATTCCCGTGCACCGCGAGATTTGCGGCGCTGCTGGCATGTATTTTCCGCGATTTGCTCCCGACGTTTTGGCCCAAATGGTAACTGAGGTTCTCGCGTCGCCAGAACTGGCGGCTTCTATGGTGGATCGTGGAAGCGAGCGCTCCCGGCAATTTTCGTGGACGAATCACGTCGAGCAGATCCTGGAACTTTGCCAGGCACTGGCTGCTTCCGGTCCCATAACAGCGCCACTGCGAATCCGCGCGCGCCGAGCTTGACGATGGATCAGGATTTTCGCGCGACACGAGGGCTGACATTCTCGATCGCTTCTGCCACCAGGCGAACCTGTGTGTCGGTTAGTTCGGGATAGACGGGCAGGGCCAGAACCTCTTCGGATGCTTTCTCCGACTCGGGAAGATCTCCCTTTGAATAACCGAGGTCGGCATAGGCGGGCTGCAGATGCGCCGGCAGAGCGTAGTGAATCGCGGTCTGAATACCTTCTGCCAGCAGCGCCGCCTGTAGCGCGTCGCGTTTTTCACTCCGCACAGAGTAGACATGGTAGACGTGTCGAGCCCACGGCATTTCGCGTGGAGTCTCTACGTTCATATCCGAGAGCAACTGATTATAGATCTGTGCAATTGCCCTGCGCCTCTCGGTCCACTCCTCAAGGTGGCGGAGTTTGACGCGCAGGATAGCCCCCTGAAAACCCTCCATCCGATAATTGAATCCGCGTAAGACGTGACGATATTTGCCTTCCTGTCCCCAGTCGCGCAACATGCGAACCGTTTTCGCATACTGAGGATTACTCGTCGTGACAGCTCCGCCTTCGCCGTATGCGCCCAGATTCTTCGCTGGATAGAAGCTGAAACACCCGATGTCGCCAATGCTTCCGGCGGCTCGTCCTTTGTACTTCGCTCCATGGGCCTGGGCTGCATCCTCAATCACGATCAGATTGTGCCGCCGCGCTATCTCCAGGATTAGACCCATATCGGCCGTCTGCCCGTACAGGTGTACAGGCAGAATGACTTTTGTGCGAGGCGTAATCGCAGACTCGATCTTCGCCGGATCCATCGTGAATGAGTGCGGATCGATATCGATCAGCACGGGCCGTGCTCCGGTGTAAAGCACCGCAGCGACGCTGGCCACGAATGTAAAGGGAACCGTGATGACCTCGTCTCCGGGGCCAACTCCGGTGGCCAGCAAAGCCAGATGGAGCGCGCTGGTGCCCGAATTTAGCGCAATGCACTCAGAAGCGCCGCAATATGCGGCGAATTCCTGCTCGAACTTGGCAACTTCACTCCCGAGGATGAACTGGCAGCTTTCGAGGACGCCGGCAACCGCGGCATCGATTTCGGACTTGATGCTGCGATACTGCGCCTTCAGATCGAGATAAGGTACTTTGACCGGAGATGCCGTCATTCGGGAACCTGCGTGGAGCTTGAGTATTGCAGATTATCGTAACGCTGTGGCCTCTTACAAATCGAAGCAACTAGTATGATTGAAGAGCACCGGCCTTGCGCTTGCTAGAAACATGTGCGGAATTTTCGGAATCGTCGCCCATAATTCGCAGATCCCGAGCGGCGTTCTTGAGCGCGGGACGCAATCTCTGGCGCATCGTGGGCCAGACGATCACGGCACGGTTCTGCTCCATGACTGCACGTACGGCAGTGCTGAAATCGGTCTCGGAAATCGCCGCCTCGCGATTCTAGATTTGTCCCCCCTGGCGCACCAGCCAATGCATGATCCCCCGAGCGGAAATTGGATCGTCTACAACGGCGAGATCTACAACTTCCGGGAAGTCCGCGCCGAACTCGAGCGACGGGGCATCAGTTTCGTCAGCCACTCCGACACTGAAGTCCTCCTAAAGGCATACATGCAGTGGGGCGAGCAGTGCCTCGAAAAATTTCGTGGAATGTTTGCGTTCGCTCTGTGGGACGCGCAGCGCCATCGATTGTTCGTGGCACGGGATCCGATGGGGATCAAGCCTCTTTACTACGCACAGGCTGGTTCTTATTTCGTTTTCGCATCTGAAGTCAGATCGATTCTAGGGACAGGACTATTTCCTGCGCGGCTCGATAAAGCTGGGCTCACAAATTATCTGACATTTGGCTCGGCGTACGATCCGCTCACATTGATTGAAGGTATCCGCGCGCTTCCGGCAGGCAATTTCCTGGTCTGGAAAAACGGGAAGCTGAGCCAGAAGGTGTATTGGGATCTCGTCGACGACGCGGACTCGCCCGCTCAGTCGGGCGATTCGATAAGTACCACCCAGTTGCAGCAGACCCTCGAAGGCGCCGTCCGGGCGCAGCTCGTCAGCGATGTGCCGGTCGGCGTGTTTTTGTCGGGAGGCATTGACTCCAGCGCGCTGGTGAGTATTCTCAGCCGTGGCGGCGTGACCCCCAGCACCTTTTCCATCGTGTTTCGCGAGGCGGATTTTTCTGAAGCACCCCATTCCCGGACTGTTGCGGCTAAGTTCCATACGGATCATCACGAGATCACGGTCTCGCAGGCCGATGCGTTGGCGGCGATCCCCGACGCGCTGCGAGCCATGGACCTACCCACGATGGATGGCGTGAACACGTTCTTTGTTTCGCGTGAAACGAGAAAGGCTGGGGTGAAGGTTGCCCTGTCGGGATTGGGAGGCGACGAGGTATTCGCCGGATATTCGAACTTTCGCACCGTGCCCAGAATGGAGCGATTCGCGCATTTCTGGAAGAGAGTGCCGCATGCAGTCCGCTCTCCGCTGGCCGGCGCCTTCGGTGTAATCGCTCCAGAAAACGATCAGAACCGAAAACTCGCAGCGCTGGCAACGGCGAACGGGCGGGTGCTACATCCGTATTTCCTGACTCGAATGCTTTTTATTCCTGCGCAGCGGGAGTCGCTTCTGCGGAATGCCTGCCAACGGTCTGACGAATTGGCCCGCGCCTCGCAGTGTGAGGCATTGCGGCGGTCGCTGAATCTTGATCCGGTGAACCGCGTTTCGTATCTGGAATCGCGCTGTTACATGCTGAACACGCTGTTGCGCGATTCGGATTTCATGAGCATGTCGCAGGGTCTGGAAGTACGAGTTCCGCTGATTGATCATCAGCTTGCGAAATCGGTGCTGGCATTGCCCGGCAAATTGAAGCTGAACGGAACGCCGAAAAAACTGTTGGTCGAAGCCCTGGCGGGGTCTTTGCCGGATGAAATCGTCCACCGTCCGAAGCGCGGATTTACCTTGCCTTTCGAGCACTGGCTACGCCAGGAACTTCGTCCGGAGATCGCACCGGCATTGGAGGCAAAACGATTCGATCACGGCCCACTGGGCGGCATTCTCAAGGGCAACGAAGTAGAGCGGGTCTGGAATCAATTCCTCGAGGGCAAGGTTTCATGGACTCGTCCGTGGGCTGTCTATGTGCTGCAGAAGTGGTGCGAGATGAATTTTTTGGCGGCTTAGGAACCTTGCTCAACAGGTTTGCCATGCCTCTTCAGCGATGTTCCACAGGCATACCTCAGGTAAAATGTTGGGAGTCTCTCGATTCCCAAATGCCCAAGCTGGAAGACTCAAAACAGGTGCGGACCAATTCCGCGTCGGCGCTGCTTCCCATCACGGTGATTGTCGCCGCACGCAACGAAGCTCGCAACCTGCCGCGCTGCCTTGAGTCCCTCAGGAATGTTGGGGAAGTTTACGTCATCGACTCGCAAAGCACGGACGAAACGCCACAGATCGCGCAGACATACGGCGCGCACGTCGTACAGTTCCATTATCAAGGAGGCTGGCCCAAAAAACGCCAATGGGCGATGGAATCCCTGCCACTGGCTTATGACTGGATTTTTCTGGTCGACGCCGACGAGGCACTCACTCCGGAACTCGAGCACGAAATCAAAGCGGCCATTCAAAATCCGAGTTACGACGGCTATTACATCGCCCTGCGAATGTTCTTCCTCGGACGCGAATTGAAGCATAGCGGTGCCAGCTTCTACAAACTGTCGCTGTTTCGTCGCGGCAGAGGTCGTTTCGAATGCCGGCTCAAAGACCAAGACAAATCTATGGCCGATATGGAAGTGCATGAGCACGTCGTACTCGAACACGGGCCAGAGGGTGAATCTCAAGGAACAGCTACCAAGTTGCGCAATACTTTGTTGCATCACAATGTCGAATCTCTCTCGCACTACATCCGCAAGCATGACGAGTATTCGAACTGGGACGCGCGAGTGTGGCTGGAGGGTGAGAAGAACTCAAACGATCTTCCACCGGCGCTTTTCGGTTCGCAGGCCCAACGCCGCCGCTGGCTGCGAAAGAGGTTTTTTACAGTCCCGGGTACTCCTGCACTCTATTTTCTTTACAAATACATCTTCTGCCTCGGCTTTCTCGACGGCGTTCCGGGATTGATCTACTGCGGCTTGCAAGGCATACAGTTTTTTCACATTAAGGCGAAGATCTACGAGTTGAAGACGCAACTGAAGGCTCGGAAGGAAGTGGCGTAACCGATGTGCGGCATCACTGGTGTGGTGAACTGCGGAGATCGGGAAACTCTGGCGCGCATGACGCGGGTTCAAGCGCATCGCGGCCCCGACGATTCTGGCCTCTGGGACCGCAAACTTCCCGACGGGGCCTACATCGGCCTGGGCAGCCGTCGTCTCGCCATTCTCGACTTGTCGCCCGACGGGCACATGCCGATGTGCAACGAAGACCGCACCGTCTGGATTACCTACAACGGAGAGATCTATAACTTTCCGGAGTTGCGCCGCGAGCTCGAAGCCAAAGGCCACGTCTTTCGATCACACACCGACACGGAAGTCATCATTCATCTCTACGAGCAGGAAGGCCCGGATTGCGTAAAACGACTGAATGGAATGTTCGCCTTCGCGATCTGCGATCTTCGCTCAGCGACTCCGACAGTGTTTGTGGCACGCGATCACTTTGGGGTGAAGCCTTTTTACTATTTTCACCAAGGCGATTCATTCGGGTTTGCGTCTGAAATAAAAGCCTTGCTGCAGGTGCCGGGCATTGAGACCGAGCTAGACCCGCAGAGTCTTCATCAATATCTGACGTTCCTCTGGGTGCCCGATCCGAAGACGATGTTCCGCGGAATCCTGAAGCTCCCCGCGGGGCATTGCGCGATTTTCCGCGACGGCAAACTT
>DATJOA010000167.1:0-33227 GCA_035507635.1 Candidatus Acidiferrales bacterium | reverse complement strand
TCGGCCAGCGGATACGTATGCCCGATCCGCAGCTTCAGCTTTCCAGCCGCGATCATGCCAAACACCGCGCTCGACCGCGCCATCAGTTCATCGCGCGTCGCAGTGTAACTGGCCAGCGTAGGACGCGTCACATACAACGATCCTTTCACCGACAGCGCAATCAGATCGAATGGAGGCACAGCGCCGCTCGACCCGCCATAAAGCACCATCATCCCCCGCGGACGCAGCACGTTCAGCCCCTTGTCGAAAGTCGTCTTGCCCACCGAATCGTAGACGACATCGACGCCCTTGCCGCCAGTCAGCCGCTTCGCCTCCGCTTCAAAATCCTGCTGCGTATAGAGAATGATTTCGTCCGCGCCTGCCTCGCGCGCCAGCTTCGCTTTCTCCTCGGTCGAAACTGTTCCGATCACGCGCGCGCCGATGTTGTGGGCCATCTGCACCAGGAGCAGCCCGACTCCGCCGGCCGCGGCATGCACGAGCGCCGTCTCGCCACGCTTCAGCGGATAAGTATCGTGCGAGAGATAATGCGCGGTCATCCCCTGCAGCATCGCCGCCGCAGCCTCCTGATCGCTAACTCCCGCGGGAACAGGCACCAACCGTTGCGCCGCGACTGCCTCATACTCGGCGTATGCGCCCAACAGATGAACCCACGCTACGTGATCGCCCACCTTCACCGCGGTGACATCGGGCGCAACCGCCGTGACAACTCCCGCGCCCTCCTGCCCCAGAACGAACGGCAGGGGCGCTTTGTATCTGCCCTCGCGGTTATAAACGTCGATGAAATTCACTCCCGAAGCGGACAACTTTACGACCGCTTCTCCTGTCTTCGGCTCTGGAACCGGCAAATCCACCAGCTCCATGACCTCGGGCCCGCCTGTTTGCTTGACTTGAATCGCTTTCATGAGACCTTGGATTCTCCCCGCGCGCTGAACGACTCCGGCAAAACGCAACCTGAGGATTCTAACGGTTCAGTGAGTTACGTACGAATGGCGGCGAGGCTAAGGTGACGCCGTGCAGTGACAGCCGCCTCTCGGTGCGACGCCCTTTGGACCTATCGGGCGCAGCTTCTTGTACCTGGGATTTCGATCCGCGTAGCCACCGCCTACTTCTTCTCTTCCGGATTGAGCCCCGCGGACGCCATCACGGCTCGTCCCAACTCCTCGGCAGTAAACTTTAACTCGGCCCCATCTTCGCAGGCTGCCACGAATCGGTAGCCGCGCCCCACCACCGTCTGCAGCAACTGTGGATGCGACGAATCGTCCTTCAGAGCGATGCGGATCTTTCGGACCGCAGTGTTGATCCCCTGCTCCACATCGACGAACACATCTTTGCCCCAGAGCACATCGGCTATCTGTTCGCGCGTCACCAACTCCCGACGATGCTCGACGAGATACATCAGCAGTTGCATGGGGAGGCCTTCGAGTTTCACCGCTTCGCCCTTCCGGTAAAGCTGGAAGTGGCCGAAGTCGAGTTCGAACTCCCCGAAACGTACTCTCTGTTCCGCCATCGATACGTCCGTTCCTGCGGATTCTTTTATCACACGTGTTTGCTGTCAAGGACTTAAATCACGTTTCTTCAGATCAATTGATACGGCTTCAGACTGGCTCCATGGACCTTTCCCGCCCGCAAGAGCACGATGCTGACATCTTCGGGAGGTGATATATGAGATATGCGAAATTGATTACCGTTCTAACGCTGGCCATCGTTCCGTCGATCGCCACTGCCCAGTCGCGCAGCAACGAGCGCGTCGTCGCGCACGTTCCGTTTACCTATACCGTGGCGAATACCGTCATACCCCTTGGCGAAACCACCATCCAGTGGGTCGATCCTACGATGCGGGTTCTGAAGATTCACAACGCGAATGCAGGAATTACTGTCCTCGTCCCGGCGAATGCAACCGATGGCAAGAAGGCAGCCGCACAGTGCTCGCTTGTCTTCCATAAATATGGCCGCCGCTACTTCCTCGCCGGAATGAAGATCGAAGGCTCCGCCGACCTCTACTCGTTCGGGCCAAGCAAGTCGGAAGGCGAGATGTTCGCGCAGAATATACCGGGGACCGAAGAAATTCTCCTTGCCTCACTGAGGTAGCACGGACACACACGAGGTAGTCCAAAAACCGGGAGTCCGCCAGGATTCCCGGCACTTTTGTTTCGAGCATCCCCCGACAGCCCTCCCCTGCTACACTTCCGATTTCCACCGGGAGGCTCTCATGTCCGAAAGAACTCCGCAGAATTACTCCAACCACACGCGCTTTGATCCGTGGTTTCATTTCTTTCTGGCCCCAGTCTTCCTCATTGCGCTGATCATGTCGCTGGTTCACTTCTTCGCCCATCTCGGCAAGAACTCGCTATGGGGCAACATCCACTCCCTCCTGATTGTCGTGCTTGCGTTCGCAATGTTCGTTCTTCTCTTCAAGGTCCGCCTTTACGCTCTCAAAGTGCAGGACCGCGTCATCCGGCTGGAAGAGCAATTGCGCCTTATGCGCGTTCTTCCCGAGCCGCTGCGCTCCCGCATCCCCGAGCTCACCGTTGACCAGCTTTGCGCGCTCCGTTTTGCCTCTGATGCCGAGCTTGCCAAGCTCGTCGAGTACACGCTCACCCAAAAACCTTCCCGCAAAGAAATCAAGAAAGCAGTCCAAAACTGGCGTCCGGATTACTGGCGGGTGTAATCGCCCCAAACCTGCCGGGAGTCGCCCAGATTCTTGTTCGGATTTTGGAACTTGCCTCGCTCATAACGGTGGTGTTATACCTCCTCAGCTATACTCTTCGGACATCGGTCATTATGGGGAGTCGTACGATGTCACAAAATCCTGCGCCGAAACCCGCTCGTCCCTGGCGTCAGATCGCCGAAGAAGCGTCCCAGGAATTCAATTCCGAGCGAATGCTCGAACTCATGCGCGAACTCAATCAGGCTCTTGAAGAGCAGGGCATGGTTCCACGTGGGGATGTTGGGGGGAAGAAGAAAACGGCGTAGAGAGTCGATGCCGCGTTGCCTTGGTCGGGGGAAAGCGGGGTCGAACCCTTGGGTATACTTCGCAAGGCAGAACAGATTCGTTGCCCCTATTGCGTGGAAGGGGGCAACTTCAAAATGATGACGCTGCAGAGCGGCGGGGATTGGTATCTCTGCGACAACTGCGGACATCTTGTCCTTCCCTCTAACCCGCTTTTTCACTGCACCTGCGGCAAATGCGTCGGACTCGAAGCGCGCAAGCGCGATGCCATCAGCCGCAAGGGTTTCGTGGAGAACATCCAGGATGGCCTGTCTAGAATCCTGCGCCGTTCCGATCCACGTGGCCGCAGCTGACCTGCCAGATCCCCCGGCCAACACACTTTGCCGTAAGATGGCGCGCATGACCCGCTACGTATGGGCTGTCGCGATTCTCTGCGCTATTTCGGCAACCGTTACCATCTCGGAACGCCCCAACACCTACCACATTGTCCACACGTATCCGCACGATCCCGAGGCGTTCACCCAGGGGTTGATCTATGTCGACGGGCATCTTTATGAAAGCACCGGGCTGAACGGCCGTTCCTCTCTGCGAATGGTCGATCTCACGACCGGACGAGTTCTGCAGAAATACGACCTTTCCGAGGAGTATTTCGGCGAGGGACTCACCGAATGGGGCAGCACGCTGATCCAGTTGAGCTGGAAGGCGCACACGGCATTCGTGTACGACCGCTTCAGCTTCCGCCAGTTGAAGACATTTCATTACGACGGCGAAGGCTGGGGGCTCACTCATGATTCCACCAACCTCATCATGAGCGACGGAACGTCTTACCTTCGCTTTCTCGATCCCAACTCATTTAGGCTCACGCGCAAAATTCAAGTCGTCGACGCCTCCGCCCGTGCCATCAACAACATCAACGAACTCGAATTCGTCCGCGGCGAGATTTACGCCAACGTCTGGCACTCGGATGAAATTCTCCAGATCTCGCCGCAAACGGGCAAAGTCCTCGGAGTGATCGACCTGCACGGCATCATCGACACGCGCGAACTGGAAGGAGGCGACGCCGTACTCAACGGAATCGCCTACGACCCGGCGAACGATCGCCTGTTGGTCACGGGAAAACTCTGGCCCAGCCTGTTCGAGATTCGCATCGTGCCGCGCTAATTCTGTCCTCGGTGAGCCTTCTCGAAATATTCATGGAATGTCTGTATTCACGGCATGAATCACGGGGGTTTTACTTGGGTAAGCGCGCCGCTGATGGAGTCTTCCATGAATCCCGAGACGCAGCAGAACGATCTTCAGGCGCAAGAGGTTCAACTGCAAAAAAGAACTCCGGCAGCTGAGGCAATTCGCCCTCGGCGGCTTGGTCGCCGTCGCAGCCGACGTTGCAGGAAACCGCGCTGTCGTGGGGGTTTCGCAGAATCCCGACTTGAACGCAGAAACCGATTCGGCAGCTTCTTTAATCCTAAAGCACCGGGACGGCAGAAAGGTCCAAGTCAAACCCCCCGGGTTCAGCCACTAGCTTGCAGCGGCTCTTGGCGAACGGGATTCACCAGTTAAATTGCTCAGGGTTGATCATGCCTTCTGATTCATCCGACACGCAGGCGACGGTTTACCGGCTCAGGCACCAAATCGACAGCCTTACTCAGCAACAGACTGAAGCGCTCAAGACAGCCATTTATGTGGGCATGAGCCCGGCCGAGGTCAAAGCCTATGACGACCGGCATGGAGAAATCCTGCAACTGACTCAGCAGCTCGCTGAGTTCGAAAAATCCCTCTAGCCCATTCACGGATAACCGGGGCTCGCTAATTCCAGGTCAACCACTGCCGAAACGCTGGCATCAGAACCGAAGCTCCGCGCAGGTTTCTCCGCCTTGAGAGTGACAAATTCTGGTCCGCCATGACTTTTCGGTAACCCGTTCCGCTGTATGCCCAAAGTAACCATCCCGATTCCCTTTCGGCGATTGACCGGAACACCCTTGGAGGGTACGATTTTTGGTAGAATTCACCCGTTATCCCGATCTGCGAAAGGCAGCGCATCCCATAGAGAAATATGCGACTTGTGAACCTCTATGTCCGCACTGCCGTGCTTGCTTTCATCAGCATGGCTGTTTGCGCGTGCCAGAGTGCCCAAAAACCCGCTAGTCTTCTGCCTCCTGCGGTTCCTCCTGCTCTGAAACCTGCTCCGAAGCAGGCTCCAGCCGCTCAGCAGCAATCGGCCAAGACGGAAGCTCCTGCACAAAAAACTGATGTCGCATCCGTGTCAACTGCTGAGAAGCCCGGAGCGCCAGCGCAGGCCGCTCCCGCTTCAGACGCAATCGGCGATTTGGTGGCGCAGGCAGAAAAGGAATATCAGGCTGGCCTCGACAGCTACCACGCCGGCAACCAGGATGACGCCAAACAGCATTTCGACAATGCGCTCAACGCGCTACTCGGCAGCAATTTCGATGTCCGCTCGGATGACCGCCTCGGCAAGGAATTCGAGCGCATCGTGCAGGGCGTGAACAGTCTCTATCCGGGCGGAACTGCCGAAGCCGACGCCTCGCAGGAACCGCAGCAGAAATCGGAACCGGCCCCGATCGACGAGACCAACGGCATTGTTCCTTCCGCCGACGCCGGCACCAAAGCCAAGGCTGAAGCCGAAGTAAAGAATACGCACTCCGACCTGCCGCTGATGATGACGGATCAGGTCGCGGGCTACATCGCCTACTTCTCCAATCGCGGACGCGGTGTCTTCGAGCGTGCCCTGGCGCGCTCCGGCCGCTATCGCTCGATGATGCTGCCCATCCTCAAAGAGGAAGGCGTCCCGCAGGATCTGATTTACCTTGCGCAAGCTGAATCCGGGTTCCATCCTTTGGCCGTCTCACGCGTCGGCGCTCGCGGCATCTGGCAATTCATGGCTAGCCGCGCCCGCGGATATGGCCTGAGCCACAACATGTACGTGGATGACCGCCAGGACCCCGAGAAGTCCACCCGCGCCGCGGCCCGTCACCTGAAAGATCTGTACGACCAGTTTGGCGACTGGTATCTCGCGATGGCCGCCTATAACTCCGGCCCCGGTACCGTGCAGGCTGCTGTGAAGCGCACCGGTTACGCCGATTTCTGGGAACTCTATAACCGCAACGTCCTGCCCAAAGAAACCAAGAACTACGTTCCCATCATCTTGGCCGTCACCATCATGGCGAAGAATCCGTCGCAGTACGGTCTGGACGATGTCGTCATGGACAAGCCGGCCGACTACGACACGGTCACGATCAATTATCCCGTCGACCTGCGCCTTGTGGCCGACTGCATCGGATCCACGCCCAGCGAACTGGAAGATCTCAATCCCAGTCTTCTGCGCATGAGCACGCCGCGGACTGGATCGTTCCAGCTGCATATTCCCGCTGGAACCAAAGATCAGTACGAGACCGCAATTGCCTCGATCCCGCCTGATATGCGCCTCTGGTGGCGTTATCACACGGTTCAGTCGGGCGATACGGCGGCGTCTCTGGCTCGCGAATATCACACGACCACGAAACAGATTGAAGAAGCGAACCACCTCGACGGCCCCGACCTGGAAGCGGACGCGCACCTTGTCATTCCGGTTGCGCCTGGCAGGCACTCTAACACCGATATAGCAACCTATGCCCGCCGCATCACGCGTTACCATGTGCGCAAGGGGGACAGCGTCGAATCTGTTGCTGATAATTTTGGGATCTCGCCAACGATGCTTCGCCGCTGGAACGGTCTTCGCGGTGACAGTCTCCGGGGACGCCGAGTACTGGCTCTCCATCTGCCTATTTCCCCCGGGTCGCGTGAAGCCGAAGTTACAAGTTCACGAACGAAGAAACATCCGGCCGCCGAAACTGCGAGCGTGAAGCCTCCTGCCACAAAATCGGCCGAGATCGAACATCTGAAAGTCGCGAAAGCCGAAAGAACGGAGTCCGTCGTTCATCACAAAGTACGCTCGGGAGAAACGCTGTACTCCATCGCGAATGCCTATCGCACAACCGTCGCGGCACTCAAACGCGACAACCGCAACGTGGCCGTTCTTCGCCCCGGAATGATCCTGACAATCCAGATCGGCAGATAGACGACCCGACGTTCTCCTTTCAAATCACCACACTTACCTCCTCGCTGTCCTCACAGACCCGCGTGCGTCAAATCACATTCCCTCGCTACCCCGGCCGATAGAATCACAGGTTATTTTTGGTCCCCGATCGAAATAACAACCTTTTGAGATTTTAAGGAGAAACTCATGAGACTCACTAAGTTGATTGTTCTGTTCGTATTACTGGCGCTGGCAGTCTCGATTGCGATGCCGGCGTTCGCCGCCGATGGCGCTGCCACCTACAAAGCAAAGTGCGCCATGTGCCATGGTCCTGACGGAGCAGGCAAAGTCGGTCCCGCCCTGAAGGGCACCAGCCTGAGCGACGCCCAGATCACCGACCTACTCGTGAAGGGCGACGAGGCCAAGAAGGCCCCGCATAAGAAAGCCATTACCGGCCTCTCCGCAGACGATGCCAAGGCCGTTGCCGAATACGTAAAGACGTTGAAGTAAGAACGCGGCCCTCATCCCCAACTTGGGTACCCCACTTTTGGCTGGTTTTGCCAGAAGTGGGGATTGTTGTCTCGAAGCCAAGAATCGGCTCTCTTCCGGACCACCCACCACCCTTCGATTTCCACAGTCCGGCCTGAAAGGGTTTTAACAGTCGCTTTATCTCCGGTTCATTTTCTTCTGCTACTCCTCAAGTACATTCCATCTCTTAGGAGGAATTCCATGAAGTTTTCTCGCAGGCTCAGTGTGGGCGTGTCTGCTCTCGCCCTCGCCTTGGCCGGATCGGCATTCGCGCAGACGCCGAATTCAGTCACAGTCAAGCATGTGCTCCTCATCAGCATCGACGGCATGCACTCAGTCGACTTCATTAATTGTGCCAATGGCGTCAGTGCCATCAACGGAGGCGCGCCCTACTGTCCGCATCTGGCCAGCCTCAAGACCGACGGCATCAACTATCTCTACGCCGATACGTCCAAGCCTTCCGATTCTTTCCCGGGATTGACCGCGCTCGTCAGCGGCAGCTCCCCCCGCACCGCTGGAGCCTTCTATGATGTCGCGTACGACCGCTCGCTCGCGCCGCCGACAATCACCACCGGTAACGGAGTAGCTGGCGGAACCTGCACTCCCGGCTCGTTTTCAGGAACGACCACGGAATTTGATGAGGGCATCGACATTGACCAGACCAAACTGAATGGCGGAGCGCCCGGAGCCTCTCTGACCGATGGCGGCAGGCACTCGATTGATGTCCAGCGGCTGGAGCGTGATCCTGCGCGCGGATGCGCTCCGGTCTATCCGTGGAATTTCGTTCGCACCAACACGATCTTCGGCGTCGCGCACGCCGCCGGAATGTACACCGCATGGACCGATAAGCACCCGTCGTACTCCTCTGTGAACGGGCCCGGCGATGGGACCAACGTCGACGACTACTTCTCACCCGAAATCAACTCGATCCCGGTAAATCTTCCGGGCGTGAATGCCGGTTCCATGAGCTGCGATCCTCTGCCGGATCAAACCGCAGTGGCATCTTCCAACGCCTGGACCGACAGCTTTCAGAACATCCAGTGCTACGACACAATTAAAGTGAACGGTATCCTGAACGAGATCAAAGGCAAACGGCACGGTGGAGTCAATGATGCTCCAGTTCCAGCGATCTTTGGGATGAACTTCCAAGCCGTCAGCGTCGGCGAGAAACTGATCGAAAAGTCACTCAGCCCCACCGCCACCGGTGGCTACGTCGACGCCGTCGGCACACCTAGCGCGTCGCTGGTGAGTGAAATCGAGTTCGTCGATATGTCGATCGGCATGATGGTTGCCGAACTGCGCACGCACGGATTGCTCGATTCCACCCTGGTTGTCATCACCGCGAAGCACGGCCAGAGCCCAGTCGATTCCTCTCGTTACCTGGGCATCTCGACCGTGACTGGCGATCCGATCACCACTTCTCCCGCGACGATTGCCGCCAATGCCGGCTGCCTGCCGCTCTCGGAATCACCGCTGAATCCGACCGGCATCGGTCCGACAGAAGACGATGTGTCGATGCTCTGGCTCAACAGTAGCTGCACCGCCTCCGACGTGGTAACGATGCTCGAGACCCAGTCGCCCTCCACCAACAACATTGCCGGAATCGGCGAGATCTTCTCGGGACCGAACATTACGCAGCTGTTTCATACGCCTGGGCTGCCGCCGGCAGGCGATCCCCGGGTGCCGGATATTCTTGTCACTCCGAACGTCGGCGTGACCTATTCCGGCAGCAGCAAGAAGCTTGCAGAACACGGCGGCTTCGCGAAAGACGACACCAACGTGATGATGTTGCTCTCGAACCCAAACCTGAAGGCCGCCACGGTCACGATCCCCGTGACCACCATGCAGGTCGCTCCGACCGTCCTGAAAGCGCTCGGACTCGACCCCAGCAAGCTGGATAGCGTCCGCCTGGAAGGAACGGAAGTCCTGCCGAAGTTCTAATTAGCCGAGGACGAAAAACGTAGAAGTTAAGAAACACCGAGGTTGCCCCACTCTTCCCGCCTTTTTGTGCGGGAGGGTGGGGCTTTTGACTTCGGCTCGAAACTGAAAGGTAATATTCGGCAGAGTTCACAAATCGAGATAGTTCCTGAAACGTTTTACAATTCTCTTATCAGGCCAAGAACAGAGCCAAGCCTGATTGATCTGAGAGATCACCACTCAAGGAGCCGCACTCTAACTTGCATCTGACGCGCCGCAGGTTTGTTCGGTCGATTCTGGGAGCCACTGCTGCGGCAGGCCTGCCTGTAGGGTTTTCCAGTTGCGCCGCCTCTTCAAAGGCGAGCACCAATCCAGCTCTGCTGTCGAGTCCCCAGTTCAATCCGTCCGCCGACGTCTCATTTCCCAAAGGATTTTTCTGGGGGGCTTCCACTTCCGCATATCAGATCGAAGGCGCATGGAAAGAAGACGGCAAAGGCGAATCCATCTGGGACCGCTTCGCCCACACTTCGGGAAAGATCAAGAATGATGATACTGGCGACGTCGCCTGCGACTCGTATCACCGCTGGCTCGATGACCTCGCGCTCATGCGGGCGATGAACCTTTCCAGCTACCGCTTCTCCATCTCGTGGCCCCGCATTCAGCCTTCCGGATCCGGTCCCGTCAATGCCAAGGGAATGGACTATTACAGCCGCCTTGTCGACGCGCTCTTCGAAGCTCAGATCCGGCCGCTGGTCACGTTATATCACTGGGACCTACCCCAACCTCTCGAAGATGCCGGCGGATGGCCCAACCGCGATCTTGCTGACCGCTTCGCCGATTACGTCCAACTCGTGGCGCAGTCTCTCGGCGACCGCGTTTCCGACTGGGTTCTCTTCAACGAACCCGATGCATTTCTTGACCTCGGCTATCTCGAAGGCACTCACGCGCCCGGCCGTAAGAGCCTTCTCAATTTTCTCCGCGGCACGCACGTCGTGAATCTTGCTCAGGGAGCCGGCTTCCGAGCGGTCAAGGCTATCCGGCCGAACTGCCGCGTTGGAATTGCACCCAGCATGTCTCCGTGCGATCCCGCCACCGCCTCCGAAGCGGACAAACTCGCCGCAGATCGCGCCCATCGCGTCATGAATACATTGTTCCTCGATCCCGCTCTCCGCGGACGCTATCCCGACGCTCTAACATTTCTTCCGGATCGCACTATGGGAATCAAAGCGGGTGACATGGAGAAGACACGCGTGCCGCTCGATTTCATCGGCATCAATCTCTATTACCGCATCCTAGCTTCTTCTCCTGGCATCGTCGAACGCGCCACCCACCTAAAGGATTGGTTGTTTCCCGTGAAGATGGAAGGTGGCGAGCAGGGACCAAAAACCGACATCGGCTGGGAAGTCTGGCCCAAAGCGCTCTACGATATGGTCGGCCGCATTACCCGCGAATATGGCCGCCCCGCCATCGAGATTACCGAAAGCGGTTGCGCCTACAATGACAGCCCGGATTCATCCGGCGCAATTCACGACGCCCGCCGCACCGCGTATCATCGCGAATATCTGGCGGCGCTCGCGCAAGCCATGTCCGAAGGCGCCGACGTCCGCAGTTATCACGTCTGGAGCTTGATGGACAACTTCGAATGGGCTGAGGGATACAGCCAGCGTTTCGGCCTCGCCTACGTGGATTACAAGACGCAGCAAAGAACCCTCAAAGATTCCGGACGCTGGTACGCAAAAGTCGCGGCGGAGAACCGCGTTTCACCCATCGGCTAGAAGTGCTGCACCGTCGGCTGGATCACTTTCGCCCTGCTCCTTTCTGCGCGTCCCTGTCAGTGCAATTCCGGCCATCCCAATCGCCGTTCCGCAGATCAGCACGGCAAGTGTGTAGATCACCATTTCGTGCGGGCGCCGCGGCACCAGGTTTTGGCTAAGAGTGTTTCCCAGCAGACTGCTGGTGTTAAAGAAACCATGCAGGACCATGGCTACGAGGATATTGAACTTGGAGAGGTTCGCTGCAGCCGTAAACAAGAATGAGATTCCGATCAGGATCAGGACGAATTCCCAGGGCGTTGCGGTGGTCCACCCTTGCATCCAGAACAGGGGGGCGTGCCACCCCGCCCACAGAGGGGCAAGAATCAGAGTGGCACCGACCGGACCATGTCGTTGCTGCAGGCGCGGCAGCGCGTAACCGCGCCACCCAGGCTCTTCGTTCACCGGCCCGCCGAAAAACGATGAGAAGTTAATGCCGTAAGTACCGATGTGTAGTAGCGCCTTCCAGTGCCATGCGTCGAAGGGTGCTCTCACGATGGCACGGGTCGGCAATATCAGGGTGACGAAGACGAATGCGGAAAGACCGTACGCCAGACCCAGCGTGAGGCTGCGCCAGCCAGTCCACAGGCGGCAGATCCTCAGACTTCGGCAAGCCAACCAATTGGTAAACAACGCTCCCACGGTAGGTCCGAATGCCGACATCATGAATGCGCCCTCAAGGACAGCTTCCACTTTCGTGGGCAGCGTCGCATTCCCTTCAGGCACAAAACGCGACATCCCTAGCCAGATTGTCCAAGTCCAAATATAGGTTGATGCAAAAAAGAGAATCAGTGGATGGGTCCTGGCAAAACGGGCCAGACTGGAGCTCGGTTTTACTCGGCTTTCGGTGGCGTTCACGGCAAGCGGAACGATATCACGAAAAATAAAAATGACGGCAGAAAGATTACTTCCCCTGCATCACCAGTTCTCCGTTTTCAACCTTCAAACCGCCAACGTTGTCCGGCAGCTTTAGCCGGTCCCGCTGCTCCGCCAATTTTTTCTGCAGAGCGGGATTCACCAGCGACACCGGGATGTTCAGATCTCCAACCTTGAATTCCGTCGGATCGAAAGTCGCATAGCCATTCTGCTCCCCGATATGTCCCGACACAGTGATCCATACATCTTTCCCGGCAACTTCGGTGAGAAATTGCCCATGCGCGACGTCGCCGTCAAAACTGATCTGCTGATCCTTGATCGTTGGCGCAGCGCCGCCCACATTCGAATCGGGCGTCAATCCAGCCGTGCCCAAAGATTGCGCCAGTACCGCGCCAATCTCATCCGCATTAATGTGGACTTCCGGCTTGGGAGTGCCCGTAGCGTCCGAAGAGGCTGTCTGCGCCGCCTGCGCATTCGATGTCGAAGCCAACGGCTGATCACTGCCCGCCGGAGCAGCCTGCTGTGTCGCCTGCTGGAAATCCGCCATCTTCTGATCGAACGACTGCGCGTGCTGGGCAATCACGGCCGGAGCCTGTCGCTGCGCGACCGGCGCAGGTCGCTTTAATACGAGCACCACAAGCACCAGCGACACCAGCAGCGATGCGATGCTGATGATCCGATCCAGCTTGAATTTCATGAAGAATCCCCAGTCGAGACCCCGAGACACACGGCCCACAACTAGGTTATTTGGAGGAAAAAGAAAATATCAGATGACGGAAGTGACAGCCCCAAATGTTACTCGAGCGAACTATCCCAGCTTTTTCGTCAGCAATTCATTGACAATCTGCGGGCTTGCCTGGCCCTTCGACGCCTTCATGACCTGTCCAACGAAGAATCCGAGCATGGTCTTTTTTCCGGCTCGATACTGCTCAAGCTGCTTGGGATTCGCCGCCAGAATTTCGTCGATGATCTTCTCCAGGGTCGAAGTGTTGGTTGACTGCTGCGGCCGGCCCTCTTCCTCATAGACCACAGGGAAATCCTTGCCCCGCTCAAACGATAAGTCGTAGAGATCTTTCAGCATCTTGCCCGAAATCGTTCCAGACTCCACCAGATCGGCCGAGGTCGCCACTCCCGCCATGGAAATCGGAGAGTGCTCGATCGGGATGCCCTTCGCCTTCAGACGTCCCATCAGTTCGCCCTGCACCAGGTTCGCCACACGTTTCGGATTCTTCGCCGCCTTCGCCGCCTGCTCGAACTGGTCGGCCAGCGCCTTCGATACCGTCAGCACCTGTGCATCATATTCCGTTATGCCGTACTCTTTCACCATCCGCGCGCGGCGCATCTCCGGCAACTCCGGCAAAGCGCGGGCGATCTCCGCCTTCCATTTCTCGTCGACAACAAGCGGTAGCAGATCAGGCTCAGGAAAATACCGGTAATCGTGTGCCTGCTCCTTCGATCGCATCCCGTACGTCTTGCCTTCATTCGCGTTATAGAGCCGCGTCTCCTGCGTGATCTTCCCGCCCGATTCGATCACGTCAATTTGCCGTCCGATCTCGTACTCCAGAGCCTCGCGAATGAAGCGGAACGAATTCACATTCTTAATTTCCGTCTTCGTCCCAAATTCTTTGTGTCCCCGCGGACGCACGCTGACATTCGCATCCGCCCGCAGCGATCCTTCTTCCATGTTGCAATCGCTCACGCCCGTGTACAGGATGATCTCTTTGAGCCGCGTCAGATATTCGTAGGCCTCGTCGGGAGTCGCAATGTCCGGCTCGCTGACGATCTCGATGAGCGGCACGCCCGTCCGGTTCAGGTCGATCGCCGTCTTTTCGTCGGAATCTGCAAATCCCTCGTGCAGGCTTTTACCAGCGTCTTCCTCCAGATGCACGCGGGTGATTCCGATCTTCTTCTTTCCGCCCTCCGCCGGCACCTCGATGAATCCAAACTCCGCCAGCGGCTTGTCATATTGCGAGATCTGATATCCCTTGGGCAGATCCGGATAAAAGTAGTTTTTCCGCGCAAAGATTGACGTCGCGTTGATGCGGCAGTTCAACGCCATCGACGCCAGGGTCGCAAACTCCACCGCTTTTTTATTCAGCACCGGCAACGCGCCAGGCATTCCCAGGCAAACCGGGCAGACGTTCGTATTCGGAGCCGATCCAAAACGCGTCGAGCACGAACAAAAAATCTTCGACACCGTCCGCAGATGAACGTGCACTTCCAGCCCGATCACCGGCTCGAATTTCGGATGCGCCGCTATCGATCGCCCTGCGGTTGTGGCCATAAGAATGATGATTATAAAGGGCGCGCCTGAGGCTAGAGGGGAAAGCCCTTGGTGCGCCTCCGTGTCCTTTGTGGTTTATCGCTTTCTAAGGATTCTTCGGGGCGTCGAGATAGCTATCCATCAGGACTTCAAAATACATCAACTCGTTGCCGTTCGCGTCATTCACGCGTGTAATGTCAATCTCGGCTCCGCGCAGCGGTGAATCGATTCCCTCCACGTCAAAGAACAGAAAACCCGACTGCGTCGAATGCGGCTCGATGGCCCGCGCCGCGAATTGTGAGGAGTCAATTTCATCCTGCTGTCTCTTGCTGAGCCCGCTCTTGGCCTTGTGCGGCAATGGCAGCGGACTCGGCCGCGTGCTCGCCTGCGGATTCGAAAGCCTTCGATATAAGTCATCGGTCGAAACCGGAGTCAGCTTTGAATGATGCGCGGTAATCAGTGTGACTTGCATGTCTGCAATCGAGACCGGTTGATCCCCGTCATTCGTGACGATGAAGAAAATCGGAAGAAACCCGTGACCGGCGAAGTCCGTTGAGAATATCTTCGCCTTCTCCGGAGTATCGTACGGATCAGCCGCAATCGCAACCTTCGCATCACGATGAAAATCGTGCGCCGGATAGTTGATCGCCGTCTTGGCCTCCGGCTTGACAAAGCTCTTGGAAGCGAAGGCTGGAGGAATGCATGAGGCGCACAAAACTGTGACCACAAACCGGTTCGAGCGCAACCGAAAGCTCTGCATTTCCTAATTATAGAGGGGACCTGCTCCTACTGCGGAAGCGGCGGTTTAAAATGGCATCGATTGCTCTACTTCCTTTACAGCCTTGGGCTCGGTCTGGCGATGCTGCTGAGCCTCCCCTACTGGCTCTATCAGGCTCTGCGCCACGGCAAGTACCGCCGCGGATTCAGCGAGCGCATTGGAATCGTCCCCGCTCGTCTGCAGCCGGCGAATGCCCCTAAGTTCCCAACTATCTGGATTCACGCCGTCTCTGTCGGAGAAGTCCTCGCCATCGCAGGTCTCGTGAGCCGGTTGCAACGCGGCTTTCCGAAAGTCCGAATCGTTGTCTCGACGACAACCGACACTGGCCAGGATCTCGCCCGCACACGCTTCGGCGATGCCAACGTCTTTTACTTCCCGATGGACTTTGCCTTCGCCATTCGGCCTTATCTCCGCATTCTGGAGCCGGAGTTGGTCATTCTCGCCGAAACTGAATTCTGGCCCAACTTCTTGCGCCTGGCTCATGCCAGCCGCGCCCGGATTGCCGTCGTCAACGCCCGTATCTCCGACCGTTCCTGGCCCCGCTATCAGCGCTTTCGCTGGGCTCTCCGCAAGATGCTCGCGCAGGTCGATCTTTTTCTCGCTCAGACGCCGCAGGACAGCGAGCGCCTCCAGTCGATCGGAGCTGATCCAGCCCGTGTTCACGTGACCGGGAATCTCAAGTTCGACGTGCTGTTGCCCGCCCCGCCGCCGATCGTCGAGTCTCTTCGCCAGGAACTCGCCAACGAAGGAGCTGGCCCGGTGCTGGTTTGCGGCAGCACCGTTGAAGACGAAGAGCCTCCGCTGCTGAAGGCATTCGAAAACCTGCGCGTCAGCCACCCGCGCGCCGTTATGATACTCGCGCCGCGTCATCCCGAGCGCTTTGAAAAAGTAGCGGAGCTGACCCAGCAGATGGGCATCTCGCTGCACCGCCGTTCGCTGTGGCAAAACGAGCCTTTGGCCGGAGGCGTATTCCTGGTCGATACCATCGGAGAACTGGCGGCGCTATACGCCTTGGCCGATGTGGCTTTCGTCGGCGGCAGCCTGGTCCCGCGCGGCGGACACAACATCATCGAGCCGGCACAATACGGTGTCGCCATCGTGACCGGAACTCACACGGAGAATTTCCGCGACATCGTGAGCGTTTTCCAACGCAATGATGCCGTCCGCAACGTCGTCGTCGCCGAACTTCCCCTGACACTCATGCAATTGTTGGAGAATGAGGCCGAGCGATGCGCTCTCGGACGCCGCGCCAAAGAAACGATCCTCTCGCAGATGGGTGCGACTTCGCGAACGTTGGAAGCTCTGAAAGGTCTGCTCAAGAATTCTCAGGCCGCAAGCGGAGATTTGCATACTGATTGAAGCCGCTCTCAACCATCTACGACGCCATTGTTTGGGCACGCAATGCGCTCTATGCTCGCGGCCTCGTTCCAGTTCGCCGCCTCGATGGCCCGGTGGTTAGCGTGGGAAACATCTCCGCCGGTGGCTCAGGAAAAACTCCGTTCGTCCTGTTACTCGGAGAACTGCTCAAGTCACAAGGCGTGAAATTCGATGTGCTCTCTCGCGGCTACGGCCGCACCAGCCGTGGTGTTTTGCTCGTCGATCCCGCCGGTCTGCCGCAACAGTTCGGCGACGAGCCTTTATTGATCGCCCGCAAGCTTCTGGTTCCTGTGATCGTGGGCGAAAGCCGGTTCGATGCGGGCCAATTCGCCGAATCGAGATTCGGCCCTCAACTTCACTTGCTGGACGATGGCTTCCAGCATCGCGGACTTGCCCGCGACTTCGACATCGTCCTCGTCACTCCGCAGGACGCGAAAGACCGCATGCTTCCCGCCGGACGCTTGCGCGAGCCGCTTCGTTCTCTGCAACGAGCCGATGCGGTCGTGCTCTCCGGCGGAGCCTCGCCCGGCGATTTCCCGCTAGTAGGAAAAACCGTATGGCGCGTGCGTCGTGGCATCGCTCCAACGAATGTTCCTCCGCGTCCGGTGGCTTTTTGCGGCATTGCCCGCCCGCAGAACTTCGTCCTGCAACTTCGCGCCGCCCAGATCGAGCCTGTAGCCGAAGCCTTCTATAGCGATCACCATGCCTACACCGAAAAAGACGTCCGCGAGTTGCTCGATCTCAAGCAGCGAAGCGAAGCCGGCGGCTTCGTCACAACCGAAAAAGATGCAGTCAACCTCGGTGGGTATCTATCTGCTCTCGAACCGCTAGGAGTAGTCCCTGTACAAATGCAGTTGGCCAATCCAGCTAACGCCCTGGATACCATCCTGCACCAGATTGCGGACCGAAAGGGTAGAATTTCCTAGCGTCAGCAATGGCCACGTATCGCGTGGCGAGACGGATTCCAAAGCTGAATGACCAAACATCCAAAAGAAGCCGAAAGGCTCAGAAAAATCGTCGAAGATTTTCCCAACCTCACGATCACCGTGCTGGGAGATCTGGTCGCCGACGAATTTGTCTTCGGCGAAATCTCGCGTGTCTCGCGCGAAGCTCCGGTGCTGATTTTAAAGCATCGCGAACGTACCATCGTACCCGGCGGCGGAGCGAACGCCGCCAACAATCTCGCCGATCTCGGAATCAATGTCTTCCTCGTCGGCATCGTCGGTGACGACGAGCCCGGGCGATTGCTGATCAAGCATTTTCGCCAAAAAAGGGTTCCTGTCAGTGGTGTGCTCAAAGACAAGAGCTACACAACTGTCACCAAGACCCGCATCCTCGCCGGCATGACGCACACTGCCCGCCAGCAAGTCGTCCGGGTCGATCGCGAGCCGCGTGAAGTTCCGAACGCGCACTTGACCCGCGAACTGTATCTCGCCGCCAGAAATTACGCGCATGCATCGGACGCGCTCCTCGTATCCGATTACGGGTACGGAGCGGCCACGCCCGCCATCGTGAGCACTCTGCGCGAAAAGGGCAAACTCGGTTCCGTCCCAATCATCCTCGATTCCCGCTATCGGATGCTTCAGTATTCCGGCATTACAGCTGCGACTCCGAACGAACCGGAAGTCGAAGAAGCGCTCGGCGTTCGGATCGGCCAGGACTGGGACAAAGTACTTACCGCCGGCGACGAACTCATGTCGAGAATGAAGCTGCAAGCGCTCGTCATCACTCGCGGACGCGACGGGATGGTCGCCTTCGACCGCAAGCACAGGCCCGTCGATATTCCAATTTTCGGCTCCGACCAGGTAACGGACGTCACTGGAGCTGGTGACACCGTGATCGCGTCCTTCACCGCGGCATTGGCGGCCGGTGCAACTACAGAAGAAGCTGCACAACTCGCGAACTATGCCGGCGGAATCGTCGTGATGAAACGCGGTACGGCGACCGTCACGCGCGGAGAGCTGTTGCACGCCATCGAGCAATCGTCTCCGGCCACAAGATCTCATTGAACACACAGTCAAAAATTCTGAACCGCACCCAACTTCGGCAACGCGTCGAAGAATGGCGCCGCGCCGGTGAACGCATCACTCTGGCCAATGGTAACTTCGACTTGCTGCATGTCGGACACGTACGCTATTTGCGCGGGGCGAAAGCTCTGGGCGGCAAAGTCGTCGTCGCCATCAACTCCGATGACTCGGTTCGCGCATTGAAAGGCGAAGGCCGCCCCATCATGCCCGAAAGTGAGCGCGCAGAAATTGTTGCAGCGCTCTCGGACGTGGATGCGGTTGTCATTTTCCCCGAACTTGATGTGCGCGAGATCATCCGCGAGGTTCGTCCCGACGTGCAGGCCAAGGGCACCGATTACACCGTCGATTCCGTCCCGGAACGCGACGCCGTCGCCGAATGCGGAGGCCGCGTCGCCATCGTCGGTGATCCGAAAGATCACTCCACCAGCGAGATTGTCCGTTCGCGGCTCTCGCCGAGGAAATCTTGACCGATACCGGACCCGCACAGGTTGAACGCATTCTGATCGTGCGCCTCAGCGCCATGGGAGACGTCATTCACGCGCTCCCAGCCGCCCAGGTTTTGCGCGACGCGTTTCCGAACGCCATGATCGGCTGGCTGATCGAAGACCGCTGGGCCGAGCTTTTATGCGCGCCGGGAATTCGGCGCCGCGGCCCGCGTTCGCCGCAACGACCTCTGGTCGATTGGGTGCACACCGTGAAGCTCACAGGATGGCGCAAGTCGCTATTCCAGCTTTCGACTGTGGAACAGATCGCGCGAGCCTGGAATGATGTTCGTTCCGCGCATTACGACGTTGCTCTCGATCTGCAGGGAGCGATCCGATCCGCAATCCTCGCGCGTTGGTCGCGAGCGCCGTTGATCTTTGGTTCCTCGCAACCGCGGGAGTGGCCGGCGAGTTTGTGGTACACACGTCCGGTGATTCCGTGTGGACCGCACGTGATCGAACAGAATTTGTCAATCGTAGCGAAATTGTTGTGGAAGGAGTTTCACGCGCCACGCGTGGAGTTTCCCAGCGACCCGCAAGCAGAAGCGAGAATCGAGCAGAGGCTCTCGCGAGTCGGAGTCGGCCGCTTCGCGATCTTGAATCCCGGCGCCGGATGGGGCGCCAAGCGCTGGCCCGCCGAACGCTACGGTCAAGTTGCACGCGCTCTTGCAACATGCGGACTCCGCTCGATCGTAAACTACGGTCCCGGCGAAGAAGAACTCGCGCGCGAAACAGAAGTCTCGAGCGCAGGCGCGGCAATCGCATCACAAACGACGATCAGCGAGTTGATCGCGCTGACCCGGCGTGCGATGTTGTTCGTCGGCGGCGACACCGGCCCCCTGCACCTCGCGGCGGCGTTGCAAGTCCCAGTGGTTGCAATTTTCGGACCAACGGATCCCGCCAGAAACGGCCCCTACAGGACGAGTAGTGTCGTGCTGCGGAATCCCGCGAGCCCCACCACGCATGCCCGCAATCCGCAGCCAGACGAGGCCATGCTCGAGATCAGCGTTGACTCCGTCGTGAATGCCGCCCGCAGCCTTCTGAGGGAGACTCAAAGAGAACAGCGGAGAACCGAGGCCCAGCATGGCTGAGTGGTCGCGCATCGCCCGCCGCATTCGCGTGCCCCTCGGATTCGCCTTCGTCGTGCTCTATTTCTGGCTGGCGCATCCGACATGGAAATCCCTCGCGCTCGGTGAGATCTTCATTGTCCCCGGGCTCCTCGTGCGCGCCCTAGCTTCGGGCCACGTGAAAAAGAACGAAGCCCTCGCCACGACAGGCCCGTACGCCTACACGCGCAATCCGCTCTATCTGGGATCGCTGCTGATCGGAATTGGATTTGCCATCGCCGCCCGCAGCTGGCGGATCGGCATTGTGCTCGTCGTCATGTTCTTCGCAATTTACGTGCCGGTAATCCTGAGCGAAGAAGCCTTTCTGCGCGAGCAATTTCCGGAGTTCGACGATTACACGCGCCGCGTTCCACGAATGCTTCCCCGCATTATCCCCGCCCGCACCACGGCGGACGGCAGAGGATTCTCCCTGAATCTCTACCTGAAGCACCGTGAGTGGAACGCGCTGCTGGGCGCCGTCGGCATAGTCGCTGTCCTCATCGCGAAGATGATGCTCTTTCATTGACCCTCTGCATCATTTCTTCGCCAGCAACTCTTTCGCCCGGCTTAACTCAGGCCGCGTCGAATTTGATCCATCGCACGATTTCACCAGCATCGCGTAGTACTCATTCGCCTCGGATTGTTTACCCGCCGCCTCGGCCGCTTGGGCTGCGCCGTAGAGTCCGTTGAACCGGTTGGGATTCAGTTTCAGATCGCTTTGATACTCCACCAGCGCCTGTTGCGGACGCTTCGCATCCAGCAGCAGATCGGCAATCATCTCCTGAGCAGGCAGGTAGCCGGTGCTGCTCATTCCGTCCGTTTCTTTTTCGGCGACGGCGCGCAGCATCTTGATGGCTTCGTCGTCTTTGCCTTCACTGTGCGCGATCCAGGCCAGCGGTTCATTTACCTGGCGATCGAGAAAGTCCGCATCATCAGTCTTTTTCTTATCCTTGCGAAACTCCTTCGCGATGGACCGAATCTCATCCACATCCTTGCGGGCTTCGGCAATCTGGCCGCTGCGAGCCGCACCGATCGCCCGAGCCAGGAGCGTGTCGGTTTCATATTCGGGATCCTTCGACACGGGCGCGAGCGACGCCGCACGCCGCCAATCATGCAATTCCAAGGCGCAGCTCGCCTCGAAACTAGCTTCGCTGGAAAGGCGCGGATCGAAGCCCAAACCGTACATGTTGTGAGTCGGAGGCATGGCCTTCACTTCGTCGATGATCTTCTGCGCATCAGCCTCGTGTCCGGTCTGGAGGTAGGCGTAGACGAGAAAATCCATAGCGTGGAACTGATGACCTTCGCCTCCCATCCCCATGGCCGCAGTCTTGCGAGTCGCAGCGATTGAAGCGAGGTTCGACGTGATATCGTCCTGCCACAATCCCACCCGCGCAAAAATATGCGACGGCATGTGCACGGCATGCGGAGCCATTGGCGCAATCTGCGCATAGCGCCGCGCCGCCGGAATTCCGAGTTGCGCGAGTTCCGGAGTGTCATAGGCATGGATCAGATAGTGCGCAACGCCCGGATGATCGGGCTCGGTCGCGAATAGTTTTTCCAGAATCGCCGCGGCTTCCTTTCGATGTTCGAGATTTTCATCCGACGATAGCAGCGATAGCGCGTAAAAAACCGCGGCTTCGTGATCGTCTGGGTACGACTCGTACACCCATTTCATCGCCTCGGAATATGCCCTTGCTCGGGCTGCGTGATCGAGCTTATCTGAGTTGCTGTAAAAGGCTCCGATGGCGGCGATGTAGGCCTTTTCGCGCGGCGTGGAATTTTGTGCAAGATTCTCCGCACCTTTGACTTCCTCGAGACCGCGAGCAATGACCTTTGCGTCAGGCTGATTCCAGAGCTGGTGCCAGAGGCTCATCGCGACTCCCCAATGTGCCATCGCGCAGTGCGGATCGTCTTTGGCGATGTCGAGGAATTCCTTTTCGGCCTCTTCATACCAGAACGAATGCAGCAGGGCCACGCCGCGAGCAAACGGCTTCTGCACAGATGCAGCGCACGACACCGGGAAATGAACAGTCCCAAGCTGTGTCTCGGTGAGGTCTTCGTGATGGTGATGATCTTTTTCGTCGTCCGCAAAAACTGTGAACGAGGTGAGACTCACGAGCAGGAGGAAGCAAACGAGCGATTTCATTAGAAGTTCCCCGGTACGATTTGAGGGAATTCTAATCAGGTGGGGATGAGGGGTCAAACGCTGCAAGAAGTTAAGGCGACAGCCACCTCAGTCGATCGACTTGACCTCAGACGGGATCGCCAGCACAAATTCGCAGCCGGAGTCTGGTTTACATGACAAGGTGCCGCGGCGAAGCACCTTCACGGGCGTGTCGTCCGGAAATGTCTGCGAGAATTTGGCGGTTCGGAGAGCGTCTGCTAGTGGCTTCAGCTTCTCGTCCCCGTTCACGAAAGAGGTTCCTTCGACCGTGGCGTCGGAGCCCCGGCCCTGGCGCAGCAGTACGAAGAAGTCCGCGCGACCCTCGGCTTTGGACGGATTGGGAAGATTCAGCGTGCGTAATTGCTGCTGTTCGTTGCGGCACTTATCAATTGCCCCGGCAGTTTTATCTGCCCCGACCAGCGCCGCCAAGCGCCCGCGCGTTTCCGGCAACGGACGTCGAGCATTCATTGCCAGGGCATACAAGTGAGCGGCCTCCTCTTTATTCCCTCGCCTTTCATAAATCTGACCCAGATGATCTGCGACTTCGGCACTGCCACCAAGCTGCCATGCGGATGAGACGTATCGCTCCGAAAGATCGGTCTTTCCTTCCGCAAATGAGACCCAGCCGAGCGTATCCCAATAGCTGGCCAACGCGGCCGAATTTCGGACGTCGCGAAGATTGACCTGGTCCATGGCAATATTTCGAAGCGCCGCCGAAGTTGAGGATACTGCCGATTCGGCGTAAACGCGAGCGCGGTCGAGATGAACCTTCTTCAACGCAAACTCATAAGCGATGTCATTCCAAGTTACCGGAGTGGCCGAGATCGTCAGCCCCTTGTCGAACGCAGCCATGGCTTTGTCTTCCTGGCCCAGACCAAGATAAGCCTTTCCAAGGTTCACCTCTGGAGCAGGGTTGTCCGGAGTTATGGAAGCGGCCTTCTCCAGTTCGGCAGCTGCATCTTCATAGTTGTGTTGCTCGGTCAGCGAGATCCCGAGATTGAGATGGGCGTATTTATCAAGCGGCTGGATTTCGATCTGCTTGCGGAACCACTTGTCAGCGTTCTCGTAGTCACGCTGACGTAAATAGACCCGGCCAAGATTGTTGAATGCGCTGCTGTCAAAGGGACTCACATCGATTTGTTTCTCGAAAGCGTTCTGCGCAAGGGCGTCCTGATCATCCTCGAAATACGCCAGCCCCAGCAGGTCCCAGGCGCGCTTATGTTTGGGGTCAGCCTCGACGACTCTGTTGAACAGTTCAATGGCTAAAGCGTAATTGCCATTCTTTGTTGCTTCTCTGCCTCTGCTGATAAGGTCCGCGTTGCTCATCCCCGATGGAATGGCTCCCGCATCGACCGCCGTAGTTTCAATGGTCAGAGACTGTGCGGTGTCAGAAAGGATCGTGCGACGGAAAGCCCGGTAGTCGTCGGCGCGAGCAGGAGGCAATTCCCCGAGCCGGATCACAAGTTTCCGCTCCGCGGTAAAGATGTCGCCTTCGGTTTTATAGTTCGATTGATACTGTCCGTAGTCGCGCTCCAAAGTGACAGGAACCGGCGCCGTAGCGTGAAAGCGGGACGCCAGTTCGAGCGTGACCTGATAAGTGTGTTCGTTGGGAGGACCGAGTTTGAAGGGTTCAGAAGAGGAATCGTCCTTGTTGTCGGTATTGTCCTCTCCAACATCGGCTGCGATTGAAACCGTTCTGATCTCTGCCAGCGGCAGCCTCAAATTGCTCTTCTTCTTGGACCAATCAACGAAACTTGCTTTGCTGACGTGATAGGCGATCACAAATGGCTCGCGTGTAGCCGTCGGATTGCTGACCTTGACATCAGTCACATCGCCGCCGAGAGGTTTGTTCACGCCTTCAACTAGGGTCTGCCACTTCGCGGATGGAACAGCGCGGAAAACCATCCGCATCGGCAATTCTGCGTCGCCTTGGAGCCTGATCGTGATATTAGCGTCGAGCTTGCCGCTTTCATCTACTTTTCCATTCACCGTTTCCAGCTGTGTATCGGGCGTGGGTGGATCGGCTGGAGTTTCCTCAAGATGGGGAATTCCGCTAGCCGGAATCACGAGAGCCTGTTTCTTCCGCAGTCCGTAAGAGAGTAGGCGGAAGGGGGCGACTTCCGGAGTTGTATCGAGCCAGACCTCCTGACTGCCGATCGGAACCATCGTGATGACGTGGTTGAACTGCGATGGCGACGGAACATCCGGATCGAGCTTGCGGTAGGAATTAATAAGAACGCTGAAGGAATGCACGCCCTGCGCCTCGAGCAGAGCCGCAAGCAGAGTATTCTTGTCTTTGCAATCGCCGTATTGATTGCGAAGCACGTCGCCTGCCGCCTGTGGCTGATAACGAGCAAGACCGAGCGAAAGGCTGACATACCGGAAATTCTGGGAAACGAAATCGTACAAAGCCTGAGTCTTGTCGAGGTCCGTAGTCAGGCCCTTGGTCAGTTCCAACGACTTTGCGCGCACTTCGGGAGTCGGAACCCGGCGTTCTTTCTCGAGATCCGCATACCACCGGCCGACCTCTTCCCAACTCTTAAAGGTCGTCATCTGCACGTCGGGAACTTCATCGGCTTTCTTCTTTCGCTTCGCTTTATCTTTTTCTTTCTCTTTTGAATCGGTCGCCGGAATCGGATGGGAAGCTGTCCACCGATAGACGCGGCGCCCCTTCTCTTCCGATACTTTCGGATCGAGGCCGGGCTTAGTTTTCAGCTTCACCGCCCGGTCGGCGGGAACATCGATTACGAGTTGCTCCTCGAGAACGACGCTAGTCTGATTAAAGTCATGTTGGGTCCAGAACTCTCCGGCAGCCAGCGGCGTTTGAAACGTGGTGATGACCTCGCACTCTAATGTGTCGCCCGGCCTCAGGCCGGGAACGGTGACGTGCTTTTCGCGATAGTCGGTGTAGACCGGAGCGATCTGTTGCACTGGAGCGCTAAGGTCCTGGACCGCGTCTGAGCCCGCAGTGACTACGGTGCCGTCGGACTTGGTGACCTTCACGTATGCAATTTCCATCCGGTCGTTCGCCGAGTTATATCCGAATCGCAGCTGCCCGAAACCCTTTACGCCACTCTCGCTCAACACATGAACTCGCAGGATGGCATCTTTCCGCCCGGTGCCATCGTTCTCGAAGCGATAGCTTTCATACAGCTTTTCGATCACGAAGGCTTCTTTGGAATAATCGTGCTCTGCGGTTTTCTCCGTCTGCGCGGCATCCGGCGGCAACGAGGATGGCTCCTGGGCAGACGGTTCTTGAGGAACGGCGGGACTTATCTGGGAGAACACCGTCGTCGAGGTTAGGGCCAGGACGGCGGCAAGAAGGCGCGAACCAATGATCGGCATTTGCCGCACCTTATCTCAAAGCGCGGCGCTGCGCAATGACCCGGGAGGGTACTTTGACCGGACAGAACCCGCCTCTCGATCTGCCCCGAGGCAGGCGTTGTTCGCGCCGGAACGCTATTCTTTCGTGAGTTTGTAGATTGATCCGGTGTGGGCCGCACCTCCTTGGAACGTGGTTCCGTAGAGATTGCCGGCCGCATCCATGACGAGGCCGTAGCCGAATCCCGCAAAACCCGGTGGATACAGGATCACGCTTTCCATGCCTTCGGCAGTGATCTTGTAAATTGGGTTCCCTCCTTCAGACGCGATTCCGTACAGATTCCCGGCATTGTCCCGGATGAGCGCTCCATTGGGATACTCGCCGTCCGCGCAGTTTGCCTGCATGCAGAAACTATAGAGAACAGATTCCTGACCGGACGAACTGACTTTGAAGACGGTGCTGTAGCCGAGTCCGCCGTAGTAGGTGGTCCCATAGAAATTGCCGCTGACATCTTGAGTGAGCTTGATCGCGGGCTGCGCACCGTCCCCGTTGGAAGTGAAGTTGTGCAGGACAGTTTCGTTGCCGCCCGTATCGACTTCGAAGACGGTTCCGCATCCGGACTCAAAAGGACAGCTCACATCCCCTCCGGCGTAGGTGACGCCGTAGAGTTTTCCGTTAGCGGCAAGAATAGGCCGTCCGGAAGGCTGGTCTCCGTCGGTGCAGTTCGTCAGCAAACAAAAGTCGTGAAGAGTTGAGTATGTGCCCGTAGGAGCTAACTTGAAGATGGAACCGTGACCAAAGTTGGTGTAGAGATCGTATCCGTATAGATTGCCCTTCGAATCGCGCGTTAGAGAAGGTTCAGGGCATGGGCACGTGACGGCTTCCGGAGAAGCTGTGAATAATAGTTTCTTTGCCGGAGGGAGTGACCCTGAAAACGATGCCGCTTCCAGAAGCTCCGCCTTGTGAAGTGAGACCATAAAGATTGCCGGCAGGGTCGCGGATGACCGTTCCGACTGGGCTTTGGCCGTCGTTTTTCGCGGCACCGAAGCTATAAATGACAGAAAGAACACCCTCGGGCGTTACCTTGAAAACAGTCCCCTCGTTATAGGCGCCGCCTTCCTGCGAAACTCCATAAATATTTCCGGATGAATCCATCGTCGGGGCAGAAGGAAAGGCAGCACTCTTTTTGGATGAGTTGGGAAAGCTGACGAGCGTCGAATAGGTGTACGTCTGGGCGGACGCGAGCGCCAGAAGAAGAAATAGAAACATGAACCTAGTTCTAATTACTGCTTGTCCTTTTTGGGAGATTGCCGCCGTGCCTCCGCCGCGACAAGAAGAACAGGATCCCTACGGCAAACGCCCCCCCAGGATTTTCCTGCAGCGGCTATGGGATTGCGTTCCCCGCAAACCTAGAGCGAGGTCGGGGGAAGAGCAATCAAGAAAATCCTGTAGTGCCATCCGTCTTAACGTGTCGATCGGCGGGGGGTATGGCGAGTAAACCTTGATCCTCCCTTGACCGATCACAGGCTCGCTTCGCGCCGGCCGATCCGCGACATCACGGTGCGGTAGTCCCCATCCGAGTGCAGGCTCTCGACGGCCTTGCGCAGCGCCGCATTCAGGGTCGGATCGTTCGAATAACGATCGGCGGCGTCGAGAAGCACGCGGGCTTTGTCGCCGTCGGAAGAAATGCCGGTGGCCGACTGTATTGCTGCCGCGACCACCGAACTTGGAGTCCCCTGCCTATCGAGCACAACCATCAGAACGCGGCTGCGGTCGCCATCGGAATTAATGCTATTCACGGCGGCAAAGAAAGCTTCGCGGGCCGGATCGACATTCGTCCCGGCGAGTTCGATCAGGACGCGAGCTTTATCGCCGGCCGAAGAAATTTTCTGCGCAGAATTGGCGATTCCGGCAATGCCGTCTGCTCCAATGCCCTGTTTCTGTGCCAGAGAAACGAGCACCTGCTGATGATCGCCGTCGCTCGAAATCGAATTCGCGGCTTCGAAAAACGCTTTGCGCACAGCGGCATCTTCGCTGTAGTCAAGGACCGCTTCTTTGAGCACGCGGGCCTTGTCTCCGTCGGAAGAAATCCGCTGGGCGGAGGCCAGAGTGCGAGTCAAAGTGTCGCGGTCATCACCATGCGAGGCGAGCATTTTCGAGAGAACGCGCGCGTGGTCGCCGTCGGAAGAGATGGAATTGGCAGCCTCGAAATAAGCCATATCCACTCCGCCACCGGGACGATACGGGTCCGCCATCTCGATGAGCACTTCCGCCTTGTCGCCATCGGAAGAAATATGCCGCGCGGCTCTTGCCGCGCTCGCCAGCGTTTCTAAACTTCCACCGTCCTTTTGGACGATGTCGGAGAGAGCCCGCCGTTTGTCGCCATCGGAATGAATGCTCTCGGCAGCATCAAACAGATACGAACGCAGGTCGGCCGTGAAGTAATTTCCATCGACAGTGATAATCACCTGCGCCTTGTCGCCATCCGACGAAATGCTGCGAATCAGCCGCGCAGTGTCCTTGAGGTCAGGCGGCGTCAGCTTGGCCTGCGAGAATAGTTGCTCGATGTAAACGCGCTTCGATCCATCGCCGTGGATGCGTCCGATCTCAGCCAGCACCGCTTGCGGACCGCCCTGGCGCAGAATGCGGGCGACGCGAGGTCCGGCTCCGATGCCGCTGTCGCGGATGAACTGCGGAAGCACCCGGGCCAGCCATGCGCGCCCATCGTCATCCAGGGGCTTGGAGGTCCAGCCGACTGTATAGGTGCGAGTTAAATTGCCCGCGCCATCCGCCTTCACTTCATAAGCGCGCTTCGAGAGCAGGCCGCCATCTTCGAAGCGGAAGCGTCCGTTGGGCGACAAAGATTTGACGTCGCTGTCGTCGTCGGTGAATTCGACTGTGCCATCGATCGTGATACTGGTCGACACCCACCCATTCCGGTACGTGATTTGGACGGGGGAACTGCCGCTCTGCAAAGCTACGGGGGCCATCGGTGCGAGCGGCGCCATCGGCGCCATCGGGCTCGCTGGCGACGGTGGTGATAACGGAGAGGCCGGCGATGCGGGCGAGAGTATTGCCCGTGGCGCGGCCGAGGGCATCGGTGCGGCGATGGCGGTCACTGATGGCGCAGGCGCTGGGGCCATCGAAGCGCGGGGAGCAGCCGCGGCGGCGACCTGCATCGTGGGGATTCTTGGTGATTGCGGCGCGGCTAACGCTCCCGGTGCAATTGGCGCGGCCGGGCTCGCGGGCGCGACGCTTTGCGCGAAGGCAATCAGTTGCGGCGCTCGTGCGCTCAGAACGGTCAGCCCCACGACGACCGCCAACGCAGAAGCCAGCGGCGCAATCGTTAGCCTGGGAGCGGCATTCCGGGTGCGGTCGAGCATCTGACGTACGCGCTGGAAAAGCTGCGAACGGTTCCCGGCCGCTCCGGCGGCAAGTACACCGGCGCGCTGCCACTGCGAGAGCTCGGCGACTTTCGTCAGGGCAGCAGCATAAGGCCGAGGAGTTCCGGTGGCCGCGATCACCCAATCGTCGCACGCCATTTCCCGCGCCAGCGACATCTGGTATCCAAGCCAATAGATTGCAGGCTGAATCGGGAGTGCGGCCTCAATCAATTTCTGGGCGAGGTTGCTCCAGTCATCGCGGCGATGCAGGTGCGCGAGTTCGTGCAGGACGATCTGCTCGAGTTCAGATTGCGAAAGCGTCTCGAGAAGCGTTCGCGGAATCACGATCGCCGAACGGAAGAAGCCGAGCGACATTGGCCCGCTGACTTCGCTCGAAACGAGCAATTCCGCCCGACGGCGGATGCCGTGCCTCGCGCACAGACGCGTGAAGCGCAGCTGCCAGTCGGAAGGTGCCGGCATTGCTGCTGATTTCAGGCCCCGCAGAACGAAGTATCCTGCTGCCAGCCGTCCGAGCAGGATGAACGAAAACACCACCCATAAAACCGCCATCGCCCGAAGGAACGTTTCCGAATGAATCCGAATCAGAGAGTATTCCGTGCCAGGTGCTGCGGCGGAACTTGTGGAGGTGTTCTGAGTAACTATTGCTTTTTCCGGGGAGTCATTGGACTGCGGCGTGTGGCTCTGCGCCGCGTACACAGCATGTGTCTTGCGTCCTGATCTCTGCATTTGTGCTGTCGCGGGTGCGGGCGTCACAACCGGGCTTGAGGGCGCAACGATGAGCGATTCGGCTCGCGGTTCCGGTGCAGATGCACCCGGATTGATCGGCACGACGAGCATCGCAACGACAGCGACCAGCGTCATCCACAAAATCGTGAAGCGCGTCGTCGGATTCAATCGCGGAATGAGTCTCAGCAGCAGCAACATCGCGGCTGTGAGAATGGCTCCCAGGAGAATTCCGTTGAGAAGAGTGGTCATGGCAATGTTCATGGGCGTCATTTCTGCTCTCCTTCACTTTCCGCAATCATCTTCTTGATGCGGCGCAACTCCGCTCGGCTGATATTTTCTTCCTTCAACAGATTCACAACCAGGAGCTCACGCGAGCCTCCGAAGAAACGGTTGACCAGATATCCGAGAGCCGTGCGGCTCGCTTCTTCCTGAGCGATCAGGGGTTCGTAGACGAAGGCGCGCCCTTTCTTACTGTGCCGCAGGTAGCCCTTGCCTTCGAGAATGCGCAGCGTCGTCAAGACTGTGCTGTAAGCGAGCGGCGGATCATCGGTGAGCGACGCGGCAACGTCGCCGACTGTGGCCGCGCCTTTGTCCCAGAGCACTTTCATCAGCCGGAGTTCGCCTTCGGTCAGGTTCGGTGATTTTTTTCTCGCCAACGTGATCCCCTTTGAGCGCGAACAATTAACTAATTAATAGTTCAGTTTTATACCGCCGCGCCGTCGCTTTGTCAATTAATAAATTAATAGTTCAAGAGCGAGGAGATAGGGAAGGAGGGTCTTAGTCAGTCGTTCGTCGCTGGTCGCTTGTCGTTAGCCAAGAACTTTCTCGGCACACCCGATAATCGGCGACCGGCCGACGACTAACGACCGCATTCTTTAGATCCAGAACAGCGGCAGCAGCCCGGCCACAGTGAGGCCGAGCAACAGCGGCAGGCTCTGCTTGCCCGTGGGTCGATCGGCGAGCGAGTACGAGTAGATTCCCTTGATCAGGTTGTTACTGGCTGCCGCAATGAGGACCGCGGTCGCGGCGACTTTGAGCGGAGTCAGCGTTCCCGCGGATTGCGTCATCCCCATGATGAATGGATCGACGTCGGTCACGCCCATGACGGCCGCGAGAATATTAACTCCAGCTCGTCCGAGATAAGTCACGGCGAGTTGCGTCGCGACGAGCATCGCGAGAAAGAACCCGGCAAACATAAACGCGGCCATCAGCTCCAGCGGATTGCTCGGCTCGAACTCGCGTTTGATTTGCGTCTGGACGGCATCGGGGCGGCGCGTCCATAGCCATCCGACAACGATTGCAGCAACGGCGAGCGCCAAAAATGCTGGCGCGAGCATCGCTCCGAGCTGGCGGTTGAAGAGCATCAACAGCGCGACGAGGCGGAGATACATCACACCGCAAGCGATCAGGATTCCCCCGGCAAAAAGGTGCGGACGCTGTTCGCGCGCGGCCCGGCGCGACATGGCGACGGTCGTCACGGTCGAAGAGTAGGCTCCGCCGAGAAAGGCGGCCAGAATCACTCCGCCGCTCTGCTTCGTGACTTTTTGCAGCACATAGCTGCCATACGAAATCGTGCTGACCGCGACTACAACCAGCCAAGTTTTGAACGGATTGAGATGGAATCGTCCGTACTCCTGATTGGGAAGAATCGGCAGAATGACAGCCGTCAGCAACAGAAACTTGGCAAACGTCAGAACTTCCTGCGGAGCCGTGCGACTGGCGAAATGTTCGAGGAACGTTTTCAACTCGAGTAGCAGCAGGCTGGCAACGCTGAGCGCGGTCGCAACCCAAAGGTGGTCATAGAAAACCAGCGCGCCCACCAGATAAGTCGTAAGGCCGGACATCTCCGAGGTGATGCCGGCCGTTTCCGCGCGCGAAAGTTTGTGCCAGTAGGAAAGCAGCAGGAATGCACCAACGACGAGGAATCCGAGGATGACCGGGAGTAGCTGTGCGCCCGAGAGAAGCGCGATGGAGTAGCCGAGGAGTCCGATCAGCGGGAAGGTGCGAACTCCGCCGAAGGAGTAGGCTCCTGCGGCAGTCTTATGCTCCTCTCGCTCAAGACCGACAAGAAACGATAGAAAGAGAACGAGGATGATTCGGAAAACGTCGGGTGGGAGGATGTGGTAAAGGTCCACGGTCTGGGCTCCGGTGACGAGACAGTATAGACCGGAAGGGAATTCGAAGAGGAATTTCAGCCAGACAAAATCTCCGCTTCGGGCAACACCAGCCAGAAGTGGGCACTCTTCGGCAAGCGTCTCATTCGATTCGTAATGCACTCATCGGCTCGATGCTGGCGGCACGGCGCGCAGGAATAAATCCGGCAAGAGCGGCAAAGGCCGAGAGCACAAAAACTGCCCCGAGCAGTGTAACGGGATCGTAGATGCGCACACCATACAGCTGCGTCTGCATAAGACGCCCGCCGAGCAAGGAAACCGGTACACCAATGGCAAGGCCAACCGCAACCAGCAGCAAGGCATTTCGCAGAACCATGACCACCACGTTGCCGCGATTCGCCCCCAGAGCCATCCTCAGTCCGATTTCGCTCGTGCGCCGAGCCACAGAATACGCCGTGATCCCGTAAAGACCAACCGACGCCAGAATGAGCGCGAGCAGGCCGAAAAGTCCGGTCAGGCGGGCGATCAGGCGTTCGCCGTTGAAATTATCGGCGACCTGAAAGTCCAGCGATTTGAAACTGATCATGGTGAGATCGGGATTGATGTTGGCGAGCGTCCGCCACGCCATCGATTCGAGCGCGGCCGAGTCTCCCGCGAACTGGATTGTGATCGAATTCGCAAACAGGGAGCGGCTCTCTGCTATGGCCATCTGCGACTCTTTGAAAGTCTGATTGAACTGAGATAGCGGACGGAAATACATCGAGCGAGCCGGCTCGCGGGGAGCGGTGTACTTCGCATCCGCGACGACTCCGACGATTTCGTAGTCTCCCGAATATTTCTGATCAAAGGTTCCGAAGTGCCGGCCGATAGGATCTTCTTTCGGGAAGAATTTCTTAACGAACGCCTGATTGACGACGGCCACCATCTGCGAGGTCGCGGTATCCTGGTCGGTGAATCCGCGGCCTCGGAGGACCGGTTGCCCGATGGTCTCGAAGAAGTGCGGGCTGACGCGATCCCATGATGAGCCGTTGTGCTCTTCCGGTCCGGGCGCCGGATGCCCTTCGACGTAGACCCCTTCGCCCCAATTGTTGCCTTCGAGCGTGCTGTAAAGTGCGATGCCGACACTCTTCACGCCGGGAAGATTCGAGAATTCCTGCTCCAGCCGTTGATTGAATGCTCCGATGGTGTTGATGGTGTATCCGGCGCCCATCGGATCGATATGGACAACGTAGCGGTTCGCGGTGACGATTCCGAAATTCTGCTGCTCAAGATTGCGCAGCGTCTTGATCATCAATCCGGCGCCTACAAGCAGCACGAGAGACAGCGCGGCCTGCAGAACGATCAGCGCTTTC
>DATJOA010000166.1:0-6874 GCA_035507635.1 Candidatus Acidiferrales bacterium | reverse complement strand
CCGGCCTCGTTGCTGATGTGCGGGCCGCGATCCGGCGGTGCCGCGCCGGGATCGCTCAGCGGCGGAGCTTGTCCCTGCTGCGCTCCGATGCGAATCGTGTCGTCCGTGCCCTGTCCGAATCCCGGACGCCGGTCGATCGGGCCACCTGCAATCGTTGGACGAGTCGTCTTTCCGTTGCCGGTGCGGACGACAATGATCAGGTCCGGATTCATACCGTCCATCAGAACGTCATATCGTTTCCACTGCATTAGCGCTTTTTCGACATTGTCGCGGGCTGTGGCATTTGCGTTCGGTTGGTCCAGAGGTTCGCCCGCGTCGGGATCGATCACGACAGCGACCGTGCGTGCCTGCAGAATGTAACCGGGCAGGATTGCCTTCTTCTTGTCTTTCGCGATGGCGGGAACAGCCAGTACGAGCGCGAGAACGAGCAGGGAGGAGCGGCGTGCCGTCATAGGGGCCTCCGTCATCCGGACGGGGGACATTATACTGAAGGTAACGATCACATTCCTCAGGGGATGCTCGCGCATCTAATATGCTAGGCTTTTAAAGATAGCATCTAGACAGAAGATAGCTTGGGTGCAGTCTGCCCGTTTGAAGGGTTTCCCGTTTGATCAATAAATTTCTAGGTCAGGTTTTCGGCACGAAGAACGAGCGCGTCGTGAAGTCGCTGATGCCGAACGTGCGTGCCATTAATGCTCTCGAGCCAGAGATGCAGAAGCTGTCGGACGACCAGCTGCGCGCCAAAACCGATGAATTCCGCCAGCGTATCCAAGAACGAATGAGCCGGTTCGGAGGTGCGAATGGCAATCCGCCGAGTGAAACCGATGCAGCAGCCGAATCCGAAGAGGACGATGTAGACCGCATCAAGCGGCAGGAAAAAGAACAGTATGAGGCGCTGCAGGAAGTCCTGGAAGACATCCTGGTCGAGGCCTTCGCCGTGGTCCGCGAGGCGGGGCGCCGCGTCCTGAACATGCGGCACTTCGACGTGCAGCTGGTCGGCGGCATGGTGCTGCACAGCGGCAAGATCTCCGAAATGAAAACGGGCGAGGGCAAAACGCTCGTTGCCACATTGCCCGTATATCTGAATGCGCTCAGCGGCCGCGGAGTTCACGTTGTCACCGTCAACGACTACCTGGCCAAGCGCGATTCCGAGTGGATGGGCAAGCTCTATCGCTTCCTCGGGCTGACGGTCGGCGTGATCGTCCACGATCTCGACGATGAAGAGCGCCGCGCTGCCTATGCCGCCGACGTGACCTACGGCACGAACAACGAATTCGGTTTCGACTACCTGCGCGACAACATGAAGTTCGACATCCGCGACTGCGTCCAGCGCGGACACAATTTCGCGATCGTCGACGAAGTCGATTCCATCCTGATCGACGAAGCCCGCACGCCGCTGATCATCTCTGGCGCGAGCGAGGAATCCACCGACAAGTACTACAAGGTCAACCGCATCATCCCGAAGCTGGAAAAGGGCGAAGAACTTAGCCAGGATGAATTGCGCGATCAACTCGAGGCGGGAAAGTTTTCGCCGGAGCGGCGCGAAATTCTCATCCGGGACCTGAATGAGGCGGGCAACGATCCCCAGCGAATGATTCTCACCGGCGACTACGCCATCGATGAGAAGCACAAGAACATCACGGTAACTGATGAAGGCTGGGAAAAAGTCGAGGGCCTGCTCGGCATCGGCAACATCGCCGATCCGGAGAATTGGGGCTGGAAGCATCACGTAGAAACCGCGATCAAAGCCCATGCGCTCTATCGCCGCGATGTGGAATATGTGGTGAAAGACGGCGAGGTGATCATCGTCGACGAATTCACCGGACGCATGATGCCCGGACGCCGCTGGTCCGATGGCCTGCATCAGGCGGTGGAAGCAAAAGAGGGCGTCAAGATCGAGCGCGAGAACCAGACGCTGGCGACGATCACCTTCCAGAATTATTTCCGCATGTTCAAGAAACTGGCCGGAATGACCGGTACGGCTGAAACGGAAGCGACCGAGTTCGCGAAAATTTACAACCTCGACGTCGTCGTTATCCCCACGAATAAGGTGCTGCGGCGTGTGGAGAATGCGGACGTCGTCTTCCGTACGGAGAAAGAGAAGTACTTCGCCGTAGCCGACGAGATCCAAAATCTCTCGGGCAAAGGACAGCCGACTCTCGTCGGCACGACTTCGGTCGAAAAATCCGAGCGGCTTTCGGAGTTGCTGAAGAAAAAGGGCGTGAAGCACGTCGTGCTGAACGCGAAGTTCCACGAGCGCGAAGCCGAAATCGTGGCCCAGGCCGGACGCAAGGGCATGGTCACGATCGCTACGAACATGGCCGGCCGCGGTACCGACATCCTGCTCGGCGGCAATCCCGAATTCATGGCCAAGCAGGAAATGGTCAAGAAGGGAATCGCGCAGCAACTGCGCGTGGCGCAGGGCAAGATCGAAGGCCCGCAGGAAGGCGGCGAAACCTCCGTCTTCTACTACAACGGAAACGAATTCACGGTTCCGACCGACAAGTGGGCAGAAGCGTTCAGCCGCCATAAACAGGAGACCGACAAAGAACATGACGAAGTAATATCCGTCGGTGGCCTGCACATCCTCGGCACCGAGCGTCACGAGTCCCGCCGTATCGACAACCAGCTTCGCGGACGTGCCGGACGCCAGGGCGATCCCGGCTCGTCGCGCTTCTATCTCGCGCTCGAAGATGACCTGATGCGCATCTTCGCCAAGGAGTGGGTGTCGACACTTTTGCAGAAACTAGGCATGGAAGAAGGCGTTCCGATCGAGTCGAAGCTGATCAGCCGGCGCATCGAGAAAGCGCAGGAAGCGGTCGAAGGACAGCATTTCGAATCCCGTAAGCACTTGCTCGAATACGACGACGTGATGAACAAGCAGCGCGAGGCCGTCTACGGTCTGCGCCGCCGTCTGCTCGAAGGACTCGATCAGAAAGATCTGATCCTCGAAGATTATGTCTCAGCCATCCTCGGCGAACTGCTCGAACAGCACTGTCCACCTAAGGCGCACGTTGACGACTGGAATATCAAAGGCCTGAAAGATGCGATCTTCACGCGTTTCGGTGTGGATTTTCTTGCCGAAGGCGTAAAGCCGGAGGAACTGAACCGGCAGGAACTCGGCGACGCAATTTTCGACAAGCTGAAAGAACGCTACGACGCGAAAGAAAAGCTCATCGGGCCGCAGGCCATGCGCCATCACGAGCGCATGATCATGCTGAGCGTGATCGACCAGCAGTGGAAGGATCACCTGCTCGGCATGGATCACCTGAAGGAAGGCATCGGGCTGCGCGGATATGGCCAGCACGATCCGCTGGTGGAGTACAAAAGAGAATCGTTCGACATGTTCGAAGCGATGATGCAGCGCTTCCAGGAAGACACGGTCCGGTATCTCTACCTGATGCAGATTCTGGAGCGTCCTCGGGATGCAGCTGCGGGCGGACAGCCACCTGCCGGACCTTCCGGCCAAGGCGGACCGGAAGCGGGAGCTCCCGCTCTGCGCGGCGGAGACGGAAATGGCCGCCGTCCTCCGAAGATGGTTTCGACGTCCGCCGACGAACTGGAAGAAGCTTTCATGCGCCGCAAGCGCCGTGAACTCGAGCAGGCTCGCATGGCGGGCAGCGGCGACACGCCGCAAGTGCAGCAGGTCGTCCGCGGACAAGAAAAGGTCGGCCGCAACGACCCATGTCCCTGCGGCTCAGGGAAGAAGTACAAGAAGTGCCACGGCGCCTGAAGCGGGATGTCGTGAATATAATCCCGACCGAGGGCGGCTCAGTCCCTCCTCGAGCGAGTTTGCAGATCCATCAGCCGTCGTTTCTAATTTTTTGTGCTCGCGGATCGGGGCAGGTGGCAGGGCAGATTGCGTCCTGAAATGCCTTGTGCGGCCAGTATGATCGCCCCAGACGAGCAATGTGTGGCTTGCTCATCCTTTACGCCGTCCCCATTCAAGTGCGCTCTCGCGTCAGGTTAAATCGATTTAACTGTCGTATTTATCTGCATTATTATCAATAAGATGCAAGGAGTTATTTACACAGGACTTTCACAATGAAAGCGCTGCTGAATCAGTCGTTTAACTGAGGACCGCATCACTTCTGGTGCAATCTGTCCACTTTCGTGGGTCTTGACTTTCTGCTCCTCAGGAAAGGGCCCGCGATTTACGCCGCCTCATCGTTTCAATGCTTTAAACGTCATCTCGGTCGCGGCACTCTTCTGTTGCTGCTTCCACTCCGAAAAAAGTGTCGCGTAATTCTTAGTGATGTACTCGCTGCTCCGGACGCTTAACTTTTTCGCCGTGGCGTCGATCCAGCGTGAGGGACCCTCGATCTCGCAGAAATCGCCGATCGGAGTCTCGTCGACTACGACGTCGCCTTTGCCGTCGGTCCACTCGGCGCGGAACTTCTCGTATCGAAATGACGGAGAATATCCCAGCGCGCGCAGGATCGCGTCCATCTTCTTCCCGTCGCCGATCGCCGTTTCCAGCTCGACGCGGCTACTGTGACGCGCTGCCTTGCTGCCGCTCTTATGCGTGAGCTTCCACGACTTGCCGTATTGCCGGAGCCGCAGGAGTTCCTTACGGTTGCGCAAGACTTCCCCCGGCAGATCGTAGAGAGTGTTCATCTCGTGGGTGCGGCTGGTCTTCAGGCGGAATCCGGCCTCGCGCAGTTTCCGCTCGATAGCGCGGCGATTCACGATCCGAAATTTGATTTCGATTTCCTGCGGCATGTGTCGAGTGTATTACGCCCGCGACGATTCGGGCGCTGCGATGGGGCCCGGAAGGCTGGCAGCGGAGCGATTGTCCCAATTGACTTCATCCAGGCTTCCGACCACGTACCACCACCCAACGCCGCCAATCCAGGCGACGAGGCCGGTGATAAGAAATGGCCAGAAGAACGAGCCGGTGCGGTCGAGAAGGAATCCGGTGAGCGCGGGAGCAATGGCGCCGGCAAGATTGCCCACAAAATTCTGCACGCCGACCCATCGTCCGACCATGCGCGGCCCGGCCAGCATTTGCGGGATCGCCCAGCTGTTGCAGATGCTGATGCCGAGAAAAACTCCATCGAGCGCGAGCATCACGTAAAAGAGCGGACCAGAGGTGATGACGGTCAGGGCAAGCATGATTCCGATGCCGACATGCCCGACCAGCATGAATCCTTTGCGCACGCGCGTGGGAGAGGCTCCGGCGCGAATCCACTGATCGGAAAGCTTGCCGCTCGCCGCAGAGGAAGCGGCCGACATCAGGAACATCATGCTGCCGACACGCGCCATTTCGTTCAGCGACATGTGCCGTCCGCGCACCAGGTAAAAGGGAAGCCATGTCACCAAAAAATAGAGGAAGTAGTTGATCGACGATTGCCCGAGGCACGTGCCCCACGCCGAGCGCTGCTTGAGAATCTCGCGGTATCCGGCCTGCTTCGTTCGCGTTCGGGGCGAAGTGCAAGTGCGGCTGGGCATCCAGATAATCCACGGAGCGAGCCACAGCAGGGCCACGGCGCCGAGCGCGATGAAGAAAGGCCGCCATCCGAAGCGCGCGACGGCAGCGCCTCCGACGAGGATGCCCAGCGCGGGTCCGAGCGCCAGGCCGGTCATAATCATGGCATTGGCGAATCCGCGGCGGTGCTCTTTGAAGTGCGTCCCGAGAATTTTGCTGTAGGAGGGAAAAGCGACCGATTCTCCGAGGCCCAGAATGACTCGAATCGCTAGCAGAGCGATGAAGCCGTGGAGAAATCCCGTGACGGCTGTGGCGGTCGACCAGAGGAAGAATCCGGCGGCGAAAACCCACTTCACGTCGAAGCGGTCGACGAGCCAACCGGCTGGAATCTGCATGAGCGCGTAAGTCCAGAAAAAAGCTGACAACAGCGTGCCGAGCTGCGAGGCGGAGATGCGGAGTTCATCTTTGAGCAGCGGGGCGGCGATCGAGAGGTTGCTGCGGTCGATGTAGTTGATGAGCACCGACACCGTCAGCAGGAAGAGCACGCCATTCATGCCGGGAGGCGTGCTGGACGCGTGATCCGGCGCAGTCTTCTGCTTTCCATCGCGGATGGCGGTATCCGGCATCGCTTCTGGGCAAAACCGCACAATTGTACACTCGGTCAGGATTGTCGTAAGAAGAATTGGCCGGACCAGTCTTCACCACGGAGGCACGGAGACACCGAGACAGCTAACGCCTTGATCCGCTTTCTGCGCGACTCTGCGCCTCCGTGCTGAGCTAGCTGAACGTGGGGAGTTTCACGAGATCGTCCTTGGGAACGGATTCGAGCGGTTCCCCGGCTTTGCGCCAGGCGTTGAGGCCGCCGACGATCACGAACGCGTTGTATCCTCTTTCCCGCAGTAAGTGCGCCACCCGGGCGCTGGTCGCTTCGCGCGCTCAAGTACAGTAGAGGTAAATGTCCTTGTCTTTGGGGAGATTCTTGATCTCTTCGTCGAGATTGTTGGGCTCAATGCGGATCGATCCGTAGATGCGTTCTGCGCCGACGTCATAGTAACCATGGCTGCGGACATCGACGACCAGTATCTTGTCCCCGTCCCCGTCGGCGATGCGTCGCGCGAGTTCCTCCACTTGCACTCGCGGAACAACGTTGTATCTGCGGTATTTCGCGAACTGTGCGATGCGGTACCCGAGGTACACAACGACGGCGGCTGCCAGGGCATATTCCATAGCGCGCCCGGCGGCGTAAAAGCTTTTCAGAACGGCGGCCAGAAAATCGCGGCAGAGATATCCGATCAGAATATAGGTGAGCGCGTAGAGCAGCGCCCCCGCGAAATCGAGACGCAGGAATTGGCTGTAGCGCATCTTCATGCTGCCCGCAAGCGGCGCCGCCATGGTGTTTATGCCGGGGATGAACTTGGCGACGAGGAGGGTGGTCTTGCCGCGCTT
>DATJOA010000165.1:0-9131 GCA_035507635.1 Candidatus Acidiferrales bacterium | reverse complement strand
CGCTACCAGATTCCCGTGTACCTCTACGAATCTGCCGCACGCACTCCCGAGCGCCAGGGACTCGAAAATATCCGCCGCGGGCAGTTTGAAGGCATCCGCGCCGAGATCGCCACCAATCCAGCCCGCCGCCCCGACATCGGAGAACCGAGGGTTCACCCGACAGCCGGAGCGACGGTCGTCGGCGCGCGCAAGTTCCTGATCGCGTACAACGTCTTTCTCAACACTCCGGACGTCGACATCGCCAAGAAGATCGCGAAAGCCGTGCGCTTCTCCAGCGGTGGACTGCGTTTCGTCAAAGGCGCTGGATTTCTGGTGCGCGGTCTCGCCCAGGTTTCCATGAACCTCACTGACTTCGAGCAGACGCCGATCCATCGCGTGTACGAATTGGTCAAGCGTGAAGCTGCACGCTACGGAGTCATGCCGCTCTCGAGCGAAATCGTGGGACTCATCCCGAAAAAGGCACTCGAGCAAGCGGCCGAATGGTTCCTGCAGGTCGAAAATTTCGACTCTTCTCTGATCCTTGAGAATCGCCTCTCAGCGGTGATGGGGGGGAAGATGGCAGTCGGCGGCCTGCGTGCCGGCGTCGAGCCGTTTGTCGAACAACTCGCTGCGCCCACGGCAACTCCGGGAGGAGGCAGTGCTTCCGCCGCATCGGCAGCAATGGCCGCAGCCCTCGCCGCGATGGTCGCCTCGATGTCGCGTGGCAAAAAAGCTTACCTTCAATATGAGGCGCAACTGGGCGCCGCAATCGCGCGGCTCACTCCTCTCAGGGAGGAACTCAAAGCGGCCATCGATGCCGATGCCGAATCCTACAACTCGGTCATGAAGGCCTACAAAGAGGCCCGTTCCGCAACCGACGAAAAATCCGGCGAAATGATGATTGAAGCCGCACTAAAGGAAGCCACCGCAGTTCCCCTCAGCGTCGCCGAAAAATCTGACGAAGTCGCGCGAATCGCCGACTCTCTCGGTCCGATCACCAATCCAAATATGAAATCGGACCTGACTACCGCCGCCGCGCTCGCGCAAGCGGCCATCACTGGCGCTCTCGCGAACGTTGACATCAATCTTGCGTCAATCAAAGATGATATCTTCGCCGCGGAAGTGAAGAGACGCACATCCGCTATCCGCTGATAAATCGCGACGCTTGACCTGAGAAAGCAGGCGTCCCAAACTGAAATCACCCCTCGATAGTTACTCCCGGACACAGATTTCCCGCTGTCATTGGTTTACAATTGATGGTTTCTAGCACTCATCTTCATCCGCTCTAGGAGGAGTCTCATGAAGCTTACCCCTGGCAAACTTGCCGGTCTCAAAAAAGTCTCAACTGAACGTGGCATCATCGCCGCCGCCGCCATGGATCAGCGCGGCTCACTGCAAAAATCACTCGCCAAAGAAAAAGGTGGCGAAGTGAACGACGCCATGATGGAGGAGTTCAAGTCGCTGGTGACCGAAGTTCTCACACCGCATGCCTCCGCCATCCTGCTCGATCCCGAGTGGGGACTGCCCGCCTCGAAGCGCCGCGCCAAAAATGCCGGATTGCTCCTCGCCTATGAAAAGACCGGATACGACAAGACCGGTCCGGGCCGTCTGCCCGACCTGCTCGACCACTGGTCCGCAAGGCGCTTGAAAGAAGCTGGCGCCGATTGCGTAAAGATTCTGCTCTACTACACGCCGGACGATCCGAAAGACGTCAACGATCGCAAGCACGCGTGGGTCGAGCGCATTGGCGATGAATGCCGCGCCAATGACATCCCGTTCTTCCTCGAATTCGTCGGATATCAAGAAGGAGCCGACGAAAAGGGCCTCGATTACGCGAAGAAGAAACCGCACATCGTCACCGAGAGCATGCGTGAGTTTTCGAAAGACCGTTATGGCGTCGACGTGCTGAAGGTCGAAGTTCCGGTCAATATGAAGTTCGTCGAAGGTGTGAAGTGCTTCGGCGGCCAGAAGGCCTATACGAAGAAGGAAGCCATCGATTACTTCCACAAAGCCGCCGGCGTTGCAACCAAGCCGTTCATTTATCTGTCGGCCGGCGTCAGCAACGCGGAGTTCAGCGAGACGCTCGAGCTGGCTGGAGAATCCGGCGTGAAGTTCAATGGAGTCCTCTGCGGCCGCGCGACCTGGAAAGACGGCATCCCAGTCTACGCGAAGCAGGGAGCGGCGGCATTCCGCAAGTGGCTTGAGACCGAAGGCGTTAAGAACATCAACAACGTCAACGACAAACTGAAGGCCGCCACCAGCTGGCACTCGATCTACGGAGTGGAACTGGTCCACGCATAAATCTTTCACAAGCCTGAGGCGCGGGCATCAAGCTCGCGCCTTTATTGTTTGGAATGAATCTCGATGAAGCGCAAGATCCTTCTCTCGTGGAGCAGCGGCAAGGACAGCGCGTGGAGTCTCCACGTGCTCCGTCAGCGCGCGGATGTCGAAGTTGTCGGCCTGCTCACCACGATCAATTCGCATTTCCAGCGCGTTGCGATGCACGGCACGCGTTACGAACTGCTGAAGGCTCAAGCCGCAGGAGCTCGTCTTCCGCTCTGGGACGTTCCTTTGCCCTGGCCGTGCAGCAACGAGGTTTACGAGAAGGCTATGGCTGAAGCGTGCGCGTCCGCCGTGCAGAAAGGCATCTCCGGCGTCGCCTTCGGTGATCTTTTCTTGGAAGATGTCCGCCGCTACCGCGAGGACCGCTTGCGCGGAACCGGACTCGACCCGCTCTTCCCTCTCTGGGGACACAACACTCGCGAATTGCTCTCCGAAATGCTCGATGGCGGCCTGCGAGCCCGCATCGTCTGCGTCGATCCCTCCAAGTTGCCGTCAGACTTTGCAGGCCGCGACCTGGATCACGAGATCCTAAGCCACATGCCAATAGGAGTCGATCCCTGTGCGGAAAACGGAGAATTCCACACCTTCGCCTACGCTGGACCCATGTTCCTTGAGCCCCTCCCGATTGAATCGGGCGAAATCGTCACTCGTGATGGGTTCGTCTTCGCCGACGTCCTGCTTGCGACAAAAGATGCCATCCCGGCCTGAACTCCACGCGAGCGCATAAAATCATTCAGACTTGATTGGTTGGAAAGGAACTCCATGGCAGCGCAAACTGTCCTCATCACCGGCGCCTCGGGTGGCATCGGATACGAACTCGCCAAACTTTTCGCCCGCGACCACCACAACCTGATTCTCGTCGCCCGCAGCGGAGACAAACTCGCCCAAGTCGCCACCGAACTGCAAACTCACGGCGTCACCGTCAAAACGCTCGCGGTTGACCTGGCAACTCCGCAGGCTCCCAAATTTCTCTTCGACCAATTGCAGCGAGAAGGAATCTCCGTCGACATCCTGATCAACAATGCCGGCTTCGGAGCTCTGGGCAAGTTCGCGCAAATGCCCGAAGAGCAGATCCTCGGCCAGATTCAGCTCAACATCGCCGCGCTCACCGAACTCACCCGGCTTTTTCTTCCTCCAATGATCGCCCGCCGCACCGGACGTATCATGAATGTCGCTTCCACCGCCGGATTTCAGCCCGGTCCCCTGATGGCCGTCTACTACGCCACGAAGGCCTATGTGATTTCTTTCTCGGAAGCCGTCGGCAATGAACTGAAACATACGGGCGTGACCGTCACTTGCTTTTGCCCCGGCGCCACACATACCGGCTTCGCCAAGCGCGCCGGAAACGACAAATCGCGAGTCTTCCAAACATTCGGAGCCATGGGAGCCGCCAAAGTCGCTCTCCATGGCTACCGCGCCGTCATGGAAGGGCGCACTCTCGCAATTAGTGGATTCCACAATTGGCTTGTCGCCGAATCCACTCGCTTCGCGCCGAGAAAAATGGTCACCGCGATCTCGCGCTGGGTGACCGAAACCGTCGGTTCGTAAGGATGTGGCTAGCTACGTCTATGTTCGCGGCGTCGTAACGTCCAAGAACAAGAGCCGTGTACGAATTCCTGAACAATGCCGTTCTTGAAGTAGGGCCCAAAGTCCTCGGCGTAGTGCCCGCACACTACAGCGATTTGCCGCTTTACAATTCGAGACGTTCTTTTTGCATAGTTTTACCTGCAATACGGATACCTTTGTCGCAGCGGCTGAGTCCATATGTAGGAAGGCGGGTTCCCCCAAATCAACCCGCCGCAATTCGAAAGCGCGCCCTATAAGGCTTTCGAGGGGAGGTGCTCATGCTGTGCCTTCGCTCCCGCCGTTCAAACATTCCCATTTCAACTCTCACAACAACCAAAACTCTCATTCGCATGGTAACCGCAGCAATCTTCTGCGCGTCCGTCTTCTGCTTCGCCCAGGATCAAACGCAGGATCAGCCGCAGACGACCACGCCACAAACAAGTCAGACGCGATCCGAAAGCACGAATTCCACTGTGACCATTCCCGCCGGCACTCAACTCGCGATGGTGCTCACGCATCCCATCGAAAGCCGCGACATTCATCGTGGCGACGACATCTACGCGCAAATCATTTCGCCCGTGAATTCCGGCAACCAGATGGTCATCCCGCCCGGCGTTCTCATACAGGGAAGGGTCGAAAGGCTCGCTCAGAACCACGACCGCGGAGAAATCCATCTGCAGGCGATGTCGATCACCTTCCCTGACGGTTACGTCGCGCCTGTCGCCGGACCCATTGTCCTGGAGGGTAATGAGGGATACACGATCAAAGACGTCAGCCCTCGCCGCGGAATTGCGGCGTTCATCCTGCCCGCGGCCGGCGCCGGCATCGGCGCTCTGATCGGTCACTCGGTTGGGCGCTCAGACTCGCAAACTGTAACCACTTTGCCGCCCGGATGCGTTGGCGCCCCGCCCTATTGTCTTTCGACCACGACGCCGGTCTTCGGCACCAAAGGCAAAGATGCCATTATCGGAGCCGGCATCGGCGCGGCCGTTGGAGCAGTCGCGTCCCTGACAGTGGTCTTCAGCTCCCATCACTTCTTCATGGACGTGGGCTCGCCCGTCGATATGACCCTCGATCGCCCGCTCACGCTGCAGCAAGGGGAAGTCGACGCTGCTGTGGAGCAGTCGGAGCAACATCCGATCGCCCCACTGCCAGTCGCGCCACGACCTGTGCCGCCGCCACTTCCGCCCGATCAAGGAACCTGCTACACCCCCGGCACTCCAGGCACACCGCCGACGACAATCCCGGGAGCGCCGGGGCCAGACGGCATCCCTGGACCACCGACGATTATTCCCGGAACGCCGCCAACTCCCGGGACTCCATATCCGTGCCCGTAGATCTAAGGGGCCAGGGACCAGAGGTTAGAGACTAGGGTCGACAAGCGCCGATCAATCTCGAAATCACTGTCATCTCGACCGTAGCGTTGCCTTCCGCGAAGCGGAAGGCAACGCGGAGTGGAGAGACCTTGTGTTTCACGAGCCGACAATCGACTAGCCTCTGGCCCCTAATCCCTCTGATAATCTGGTGCGCACTCATGCCAACTCTCATCGCTCATCCCACGCGCATCGAAGCCGCCGGTAACAAGCCGAAGCTGATCGACGAATACATCGGACGAGTCAACACGAAATCCTCCGCGGCAAGTGTCGCTCACATGCGCAGTCCTGGCGGATGGCTCGAGCCCGGACAGACTCCCGACTTCGACGAATTCACCATCGTCCTGAAGGGCGTGCTTCGCGTCGAACACAAAGGCGGCGCGCTCGATGTCCACGCCGGACAGGCCGTCATCGCTCATGCTGGAGAGTGGGTGCGCTATTCGACTCCCGAAGCCGACGGCGCAGAATACATCGCGGTTTGCCTGCCCGCTTTCTCCATGGAGACTGTCCACCGCGATGAGCCTTGAGTCACTTTCAACAGCTCTCGATTCGATAAAATCAAAGAGATGAAGAATCGTTCTGTCGCGGTCTTCGATCTCGGTGGAGTGCTGATCGATTGGAATCCGCGCTACTTATACCGTAAGCTCTTCGGCGCCGACGAAGCCGCCATGGAGCATTTCCTCGCCAACGTCTGCACTTCCACCTGGAATGTCCAACAGGATGCAGGGCGCACTCTCGCCGACGGATGCGCTTTATTGAAGAAACAACATCCAGAACATGCGCAATTTATTGACGCGTGGCTGGAGCGCTACGACGAAATGCTCGGTGGAGCGATCCAAGGCACGGTCGAAATCCTCGACGAACTGCGTTCCCGCGGCGTACCCATTTATGCCCTGAGCAATTGGTCGGCTGAAACATTTCCGGCAGCGCAAAAGCGCTTTGATTTTCTGACCTGGTTTCGCGGAATCCTGCTCTCGGGCAACGTGCGGCTGATCAAGCCCGACCCCCGCATCTTCCAATTGTTCTGTGAAACCCACGCGGTGAATCCCGCGCAAGCGGTTTACATTGACGATCTCCGCCACAACGTCGACGCCGCCACGGCCTGCGGCATGCACGGCATCCAGTTCACCAATCCCGCCGCGCTACGGACGGAACTCGTCAGCCTAAGATTACTGCCGCAATAAAGGTGGGTTCTTGACTGATGACGGATGACTGACGACGGTTCTCACTCCCACTCAATCGTCCCCGGCGGCTTCGACGTGATGTCATAGACGACGCGGTTCACGCCCTTGACTTCATTCACAATGCGCGTCGAGATAATCTTGAGCACTTCGTGCGGCAGTGGAACCCAATCCGCAGTCATCCCATCCTCGGAAGTCACCGCCCGGATCGCGCAAGTGTAGGCGTAGGTTCGGGCATCGCCCATCACGCCGACCGACATCACCGGCAGCAGCACCGCAAACGATTGCCAGATCTTCTTGTAAAGCCCTGCTTCTTTGATCTCGGTGACGACAATATCGTCGCATTCGCGGAGCAACGCCAGTCGCTCGGGCGTAACCTCGCCGAGCACGCGCACTGCGAGGCCAGGCCCCGGGAACGGCTGCCGCTGCAGAATCTCTTCAGGCATCCCGAGATCGCGGCCAATCCTGCGCACTTCATCTTTGAACAGATCCTTCAGCGGCTCGATCAGCTTGAGCTTCATCTTCTCAGGCAGTCCGCCGACATTGTGATGCGACTTGATAACCTGCGACGGACCGCGTACCGACCGCGATTCAATCACGTCCGGATAAAGCGTCCCCTGCACCAGCCACTTCACCTTGCCTTCGGTCTTCTCGATCCGCTGAGCTTCTTTCTCGAAAACTTTGATGAACTCGTTCCCGATAATCTTTCGCTTCTTTTCCGGATCGCTTACACCCGCCAGCTTCTTGAGAAAGCGATCGCTAGCATCGACGGCATCAAGGCGCAGTCCCAACTTGTCACGCAACGTGCTCTGCACTTTTTCAAATTCGTTCTTGCGCAGCACGCCATTGTTCACAAACACGCACGTCAGCCGCGACTTCCCTTTCGCATTGCGAAGCGCACGATCCACCAGCACCGCCGCTACAGATGAGTCCACACCGCCCGAAAGCGCGCAAATCGCACGTCCAGTACCAACCTGCTGCGTGATCTGCTCGATGGTTGAATCAATGAATTGCTGTGCGGTCCACGTCGGCTTCGCCCCGCAAATCTGAAACACGAAATTCTTCAGAATCTGCGTGCCCTGCGGCGTGTGGTGCACTTCCGGATGAAACTGCACAGCGTACCATTTCTTCGCAACATTCTGGATTCCGGCCACTGCGTAGTGCGTCTTCGCCATCAACTCGAAGCCGGGAGGCAGTTCCAGCGCTTCATCTCCATGCGACATCCACACCGCGAGCTTCTTCGCGAGCCCCTGAAACAAGACGGAATCCGAAACGATGTCGATCTCCGCCGGACCGTACTCCCGCTTGTCCGCCGGACGCACCTTTCCGCCCAGCGTGTGCACCATGAACTGCAGCCCGTAGCAGATTCCGAGCACGGGAACGCCCATGTCGAAAACATGAGCATCGGCTGGCGGAGCGTCCTTATCGTAGACAGACCATGGCGCGCCCGACAGCACAATGCCGACAGGGTTATAACTTTTAACTTCTGCCAGCTTCGCCGTGCAGGGCAGCACGACCGAAAAGACGTTCTGTTCGCGGATGCGGCGCGCGATTAGTTGCGTATATTGGGCGCCAAAGTCCAGAATGACGATGGATTGGTTTTGCAAGGGATTGTGCGGGGATTTGGATTCCACGAATGAGTTTCTCAGATTCGCCGACGAGGTGTAAAGGATTTCGTAGTCACGTTACTCGCGGTGTTACCGTCAGCATCTTGTGCGAAGCACTCACAAGACATAACAAGTTACGTTTCTGGAACCAGTCCCGGCACATCGCTCAGAATTAATTCATCGCGGTCGATCGTGGTCTCGATCGGCGGAGAAACCGGCGGGACTGGACTCGGAGGCATCAACAAGGATTCCGGCGTTTCGGCAATGAAGACGTATCCGGACAATCGCGCCATGTACAGCCAATCGGCAAAGGCAGAATACACAAGCGTCACGATAATGATGCCGAGCACAACCGCTCGCCACGGTAGCACGCCCGCGAGCCCAATCAACATCGAGACCGCAGTGGACCCGATCACGAACGCAGAAAAATGAGCCAGTCCCGTCCAGACGCTCACAGCGAATACCGATCCTGTGCGTTCCATGCAGAAGGTCGCCGCTGCAGAAATCGCTTCCCAGGCATCCTGGCCATCACGAACGGCAAACATGCCAGCAAGTGATAAAAACCAGTTCAAAACCCAACCGGCGAGAAAAATCAGGGCGGCAAACGGGAGAAAAATTACAAATCCCGCACCAGGCGCTGATCCATTCGAAGGAGAAACGGCGTCGGCCAGCATCGCGCCTCCGGCCAACCCAACCCCAACCGCAATAAATACCACCACCCGCAGGAAATTCAGATTCAGCAAAGGCCACCAGTCGCTGCGGACTTCGCTCTTTCCGTCTCTACGAAAATACTCAACCAGCGCACGAACCGTGGCCATGCGCCCGAAGGACGCCGCAATCAGCCAGAGCACTATCAGCAGCAATGCGGCAATTGCCAAAGACATGACTCCGCGGCCAAGGCTGCCGCGCAAAATGTGCGCGACGGCTTGCTCCACGAGAAATGGCTGCTTCGTCCGCAGGAACAACTGTTCGCCGCTCGTGACGGGCAGACTATTGAGGAATTCAACCAGGCCGACGAAGAATAGGACGATCGCCGTGCCACCGAACGCCCAGCGCCAACTGATCTCCGCAAATGAGAACAA
>DATJOA010000164.1:0-4164 GCA_035507635.1 Candidatus Acidiferrales bacterium | reverse complement strand
GCATGAACTCGGGCTTGCCGTTCGGATCCCATCCTTCAAATTGGGTGATGGTTGTCTCGGTGATCATGATTCCGGCAGAGTTGATGCCGAAATCGTCATCGCTGGTGATGACGCCGGGGAAACCGTCCATCAGGATGCGGTAGCCGTGCTCGGGCTGGATGTCAAAGATGACGACCCAGCGCTCGCCGGCGAGATAGCTGGTCCAGTTATTGTGGGCGATGACGATCTGATGATCCTTGGTCATGCTGCCGGTCGCGATGAAAGCGCTGCAATTGCCGGGGGCGGTAAGCTTCGGGTGGGCGGATTTCTTGTGCGTCGACTTGTTTGCCGATTGCTTTTCGAGCCAGGGCAGATAATAGTCAGGAACTTCTTCGAAGGCGTTCAGGGCGACGATGTCGTAGACGTCTAGGTTCACTCCATGCGCTTCGAGGCCGTCGGCGATTCCCTGCAGTTCCTGTTGGTACTCAGCGTCGATATGCGGCCAGAGCATCTGACGGGCGGTCGTGCGGAAGAATTCCCAATCGCGGTTCGTCTGGTGAGTGTCGAAAAGCTTGATGGCAGCGAAGGCGTCGGCGATTTCGGGGGCGAGGAGATAGCCGTGCTGGAATCCAATGTCGGGGGGGGATCCTTCGAGATGAACGTAGGTCCAGCCGCCGTCCTGAAAACGATAGGCCTTTTGCAGGCGAGGATCGGAGGAGTCGGCCGCTGAGGCTAGAGCTGCGCAAAGCAAAATGAGTACGAGTAGAAGGATCACCCGGCGGTTCATTATGAGGCTCCCAGGAGTTCCGAAGATGTGCCGCAACATTTTAGCTTAGCCGGCAATTTCAAGAGCGGAACAGAGGGTCTCTCCACTTCGCGTCGCGTTTCGCTTCGCGCAACACAACGCTACGGTCGAGATGACAAAGACAAAGATGACAGTAGGTTTATATGTCGGTGCGCTGATCGGGATGGCGGCTGAGGTACCAGCATGGCAGGGCGTCCGCGTGAGGATAGAGCGCGTGAACGCAAGGTTCCTGCTGAGGCGGGTCGAAGATGAACTGGGTTTTGCCGTTCTTCTGGAGGACAGCGTAGTAGTGGTTGACTGTGACCGATCCGTAGGCATTGTGGTTCGTTGCAACGCGAATGCGGAAGATCAAGAAATCGACTCCAAACGTAATGACGGCGATCGCCAGCACAGAGAGGAGTGTCGCCATAAAGATTCGGCGAAGCAGATCCCTGAGATTTCGAACCGGAGTCATTGGGCGAGATTATAAGCCTCGGTTGGTAATACAAAGTTCTCATAGGTCGCCAGCCAACTGAGAGGACTGCTACGGCGGGGGTCGTTGACAATTTGGCCGTCCACAGGCAAACTACCGCATTCGCCGGGAATCGCGTCTGGCGAGCGTCTAAGGACGGGTTTCCGGCAGGTTTGCCCCTTCCCGTCGTATACTCAATATTCATTTCGTCCATGGCCATGACCGAGCAACGCGTGTCGTACACGCTGGATTCCTCGATAGAGACGATCGACCGTGCTGAAGAGAAGGCCACCCATATTGCTACTGAGCTCGGATTTGGCGAGGACGAGATCATGCAGATTTCCATGGCGGTGCGTGAAGGCGCGGTAAATGCGGTCCTGCACGGCAATGCCTATGCCCCGGACAAGAAAGTGACACTCGCTTTCGAGCGGATTGGACAGGATCTGATCATCACAATCAAGGATCAGGGGCCGGGGATGGATCTGAGCAAGATTCCGAATCCGTTGGCGCCGGAAAATCTGCTGAAGACCTCGGGTCGTGGGATTTTTCTTATGCGCTCGTTTATGGATGTGGTGGAGATTCGCCCGTCCTCGGCGGGCACCGAACTTAAATTGATCAAGCACGTCCACGGGCCAACCGCGGGCGGCAAGGAGGCTTCCCAGTGAGCATGAAGGTTGGTAGTCGGCAGGTGGACGGAGTAACAATCGTGGACTGCAGCGGACGCATTACATTGGGCGAAGGCAGCGTGCTCCTTCGCGACACGGTTCGCGATCTGCTCAGCAAAGGAAACAAGAAGATCGTGCTGAACCTGGCGGATGTGAATTACATCGACAGCTCAGGAATTGGCGAACTGGTCAGCGCCTATACCACGACCAAGAACCAGGGGGGCGAGCTGAAGCTGCTGAACCTGACCAAGAAAGTAAACGATCTGCTCCAGATCACGAAGCTCTATACGGTTTTTGACGTGAAGGACGACGAAGCGTCCGCCGTGAAGTCGTTCAAATAGTCCCAAAGAGGTGAGCCGTTACAGGTTAGCGACGAGGGGATTGGCCATGGGCCAATCCCCTCGTTGTGCTCTGGGTGGCTTCGGTGACTGGTGCGCCATACAATCCGTGGGCGGAGTACAACTCTGCGGCGTCCCGGGGGTTCCAAGACCGAAGGAGCGTGCTATGACAAAGATCCGGCCGCTAGTTCTGCTCCCTTCCCTGTTGTTGCTCCTGGCAGCCGCGTTCACGCTCGCATGCAGCAGCAGTAAGCAAAAGAATACCGATCAGAGTTGCGGCGGCTGCCAGTTTGTCTACGCGACCACCAACTCGGCGGAGATTCTAAAATTCCAGATTGCAGGCAACGGCTCGCTTGGAGCGCCCCAATCCATCGCAGGACCGGCGAATAGCACCGGACTTCTGGGACTCAGCACGGGAACATTGTCGGTGCTGTATGTTTCCGATCCGGGCGCCAATGCAGTTCGCGTCTATAACCTTAGCCAGGCCGATGGAAGCCTGTCACCTTCGTCGCTCGGCCCCTATTCGGTCAGCAGCACGCCGGGGGAGCTTGCGGTATCTGGCACTACGCTGTACGCGGCAAGTTCCACGGGGAACATCTTTGCCTTCACCATAAATCAGGATAGTTCTCTCACCGCAGTAGCGGGATCGCCTTACCAGGCAGGAGCGGGGTTGTCCCATCTGGCAGTCGTGCAGCCGAGCTTAGCCTCGGGCGCTACCTTCCTCTATGGCGCTAACACGGGCGACGCCAACGGAAGCATTTCGGCCTTTTCGATCGGCTCGAATGGAGCACTCACTCCGGTGGGAGGGTCGCCGTTTCCGACGGTTTCCGGCGGTGGTCCGGAAGGATTTTATGAGGGCGGGAATGTTATTTACGTAGCCCTTGCGAATGCCAACGCGGTCGCTGCGCTTGCCATCGGAAGCGACGGCTCATTGAGTTTGATCGCGGCGCCGTTCCCGGCCGGCAAGGGTACGAGTTCACTCAGCAGCGGAGGTGGTTTTCTGTTCGCCGCGAATGATGGCGACGGCACGATCTCTTCCTACAGCATTAATGCGACGAACGGAGCGCTCGCGCAGGTCTCGGGATCTCCCTTTCCAGCTGCGATGCCTTCGGGGGACATGCTTTATGACAATGGCAAGTTGTTTATGCCGGACGCATCGGCGAATGGCATCGCCGGGTTCTCGCCGGACCTTTCATCTGGAGCCATCAGTCTGCTGAGTGGATCTCCGTATGGCGCGGGGACGGGGCCGCTGGAACTGACGGCATATGATTTCCCAGTCCTGGACCCGCCTTAGTGGACGGAGTTCCAACATTTCCTTCTCAGACTCAATGCAACGAGGAACGTTCCATTCCGGGACGCCATCGCAAATTTATTTTGCGATCTCATGAATTCCACCATGCCACGATTCATAGAATTAAGGCATGACTAAGCGTCGAATGAGCTCAGGTCGACTCGCGCTTCTCTGCATCTCCTCTTTGGCTGGCATCATCTTCGTTGCGAGCCGTGTCCTTGCGGCTGACTGCGTGCCGATCCAGGAGGCCGCGCAGCATGTGGGCGAGACAAAGTGTGTGACGGGAAAAGTTCACCGCGTGAAAGCAGGCGCCAGGGGAGTTCACTTCCTCGACTTCTGCGAGGATCAGTTGGCGTGTCCATTTTCGGTGGTCGTGTTCTCGCATGACCTGAAAGACGTGGGTGACGTGCGGCGGCTGGCGGGGCGGACGATCGAGATCCGTGGCGACGTTAAGCTCTATGACGGAAAGCCGGAGATCATTCTGAAACGAATCAGCCAGATCACTGGCGGGGCGGCAATGATTCCGCCCTTGCCGAAAAACTACGATGTCGAGAATCGCGGGCATTACAGCGCGGGGCGGTTGTATCCATCGAAGAAGCCAGCCAAGACGAAGACCGCACCGAATCCGAATGCCA
>DATJOA010000163.1:0-32588 GCA_035507635.1 Candidatus Acidiferrales bacterium | reverse complement strand
ATCCCGCGATAGAGTGATTCGGCGATGCGCTGGCGGTATTCGCCGGTCTCGAGGCGATGCTCGTCGCCTGGATTGGAGACAAAGGAGATCTCCGCGAGGATCGAGGGCATGTTCGCCCCGATGAGCACGATGAATGGGGCCTTCTTGACTCCGCGATTGCGGATGCCAGGATTTTTCGCTGCCAATCCGCTATGCAGCGACTCCTGAACGTCTCCGGCAAACTCCCGTGATTCCTCGATCTTTTCCTTCAGCGCGATCTTTTTTACCAGATCCTGCAGCTCGAAAATTGACTTCTCGGAGACCGCGTTCTCGCGAGCCGCGACATCAAGCGCGTCCGGGGACGAGGTGAAGTTCAGGTAGTACGTTTCCACGCCCCGAGCATCCGGATCGCGGCTCGAATTCGCGTGGATGGAGATGAATAGGTCGGCTCGCTGCTGGTTGGCAATCGCCGTCCGCGTTTCAAGTGGAATGAAAGTATCGTCCTTACGGGTGTAGACGACTTCGGCTCCCAGTCGCGATTCGAGCAATTTTCCCAGACGCCTGCCGACGTCAAGGACGAGATCTTTTTCTTCCAGGCCATTCGGACCGATGGTGCCGGTATCGTGACCGCCGTGGCCGGGGTCAATGACAATTTTGCCAATCTTCAGTCCAAGGGCGCGAATCAGGGAACGATCGCCGCTGGCGGTGGGCTTAGCTTCGCGGGCGTCGAGTTCTTCCGTTGACCGGCGGGCGTTCAGGCGGGGGGATTTCGTTTTCGAATGCGCCGGAGTGTGCGCATGCGCCTCGGCATCAGCCGCCGGGGTATCGTCATCGTCGTTGTAGACGATGGTCTTGGTCGGAGCCGGCTTTTCCCGGGTTGCGTCGACTTTCTTGGGAAGATCGGGAAGGCCGCGCCGGTCGGCGGCCGGGCCTTTGGCAATGACCTTTGTGTCGTCCCCCACGTCTTGAGTCGTTACCGGTGCTTTTCCTGCTTTTGCTCGCAGGTCAGTTTTTGTTGTCGGGGTAGCGTCAGTATTGCCGCCAGCGTCGTCATCAGAATCCGCATTCGAACCGGCCTTTGGCGGAGCCTCCACATCGGCTGTCTCATTCTCCTCCGTCCCTTCCGCCTGGGAGTCTTTGGCCTTGGGCATCTTGTTCCGCGCGCCCCGGTTCTTGCCGTGGATGTCGATGATCAAGCGGTACGGATTCGGCAAAAGAAACGCGTTGTAGCCGGAAAGATCGTCGACTTCGAGAACGACGCGCGTCCGCCCCGGTTCGAACTGCGCCACGCGGATTTTCTTCAGAAAGCCGTCGTCGACATCGAAACTCTTGCCCACGAGAGTCGACGCGAGCTTGGTATCTTTCAGGTCGAAAAAGATGCGGTCGGGGTGCGAGAGCCTCGACGAACGGAACTTGATATCGCTTTCGATGTCAATAGCGACCCGGGTATAGTCCGGTGTGGACCAGTGACGGATCGCGGTCACGCGCGGCAGCCGCGAGGAAGGCGGCTCGGTCGAGGTATCAGCCGTTGTATCCGCATCCTTGTCGGATGAACTATCGTTCTTCGGCTTCTCCGAAGCTTTTTCTGCGGCTTTTTTGCCCAGCTTCTTCTTTGCGTTTGCGTCAGCTTTTTTGGCTTCGTCGGCATCGCGGCCGATCTCGGCGACCGCCTGCTGCGCGTCCGGGACCAGACGGTTATGCGGATAGCGCAACAGGAACTCGTCAAACACTGCACGGGCCTGTTGCGAATCATCCAGATCGTCCTTATAAATCTCGCCGATGGTGAACAGGGCGTCGCAGCGGTATTTACTGCCCGGATATTCCTTGCGCAGGAACTTGTACTGGGCAATGGCTTCCTTCAGGATTTTGTCGTCGTCAAAGCGCCGGCCCATTTCCACCAGAGTCTCCGCAACTGCCACGACGCTGGGATCGGCCTTGGTGGAAGTCGGAGCACCGTAATAGACGTTGCGATAGGCGTTGAGAACGCGCTGATAGTCGCCGCGCGTGCGCTCGGCCGGCGGACGCCCGTTCAGCGCCTCGCGCATGCGGTCAGCCGCGGCGTAGCGCTCACGCGCCCATGCTTCGCTGTGGTGGGCCCGGGCGTGCGCCGTCACCCCGGGAAGAGCCACGATCAACAGCAGCGCTCCCCAGCGTAAACCACGCTGGTTCATTGTTCTTTTCAAGATCGCCGGTCCGTTACTGTCCGTTCCGCCGTTGCAGTTGAAATGCCTGGGTACCTGAGAGATTCCAAATACTGCCTCGGAGATCCGCGTTTCGAAACCGAGAATTCTCCGATTCGTGCGTACCGCCCTTAAACAGATGCTGCGAACTTAGTCCGTGTTGCTGATGTAAAGCACGCCGTTCGCATCCCGTTGAACGCGAACAGGATCGTGGCTTGCGCCGGTGGTTGAGAGATCGAATCCGCCGTAATACAGATTCGTAATTCTGCGCACGTAATTCTGCGTTTCGGCATAGCGTGGAACGCCCGCGCTGCGCGCCACCGCTCCCGACCCGGCGTTGTACGCCGCCAGGGTCAGATTCACGTCGCCATTGTAGTTTTCCAGCAGCTGCTTGAGATGCCGAACGCCGGCATCAATGTTCTGCTCGGCGTCGAAAGGATTCTTGACCTTCAGTTCGCGCGCCGTCGAGGGCATCAGCTGCATGAGCCCCATCGCGCCCTTGTGCGACACCGCATTGGAATTGAAGTTGGATTCGACTTTCACGACAGCGCGCACCAGGTTCGGATCGATGTTGTGCCGGGCAGCAGCCATCACGATGGCCTGATCGACTTCGTCCTGCGAGGCCTGACGGCCATGAGAGTTCGCCGCCACAATCTTGGCATTGGCCGACTGCACCGAATCACGCCCGAAATATTGGCTGACCTCAGCCGCTGCGGAGCGCGCCGCGCGCATTGAATCGGTGTTGGCGCCGGGCACTGGCTTCCAGCGGTTATCTTTGCTGCTCCAGTAGACCAGGGTCGAGCGCCGCGGTTGCGGGACTTGCGCCGCTCGGGGGCGTTTCGGCGGATCGTCTTCGTTCACGTAAATCGTGCGCCCGTGGTCTTGCGTAGTAGTGATGCCCTGTGAAACATGGTCGCCGTCAGCAGCCCAGACCGGGGCTGCGGCGAGAGAAAAAGAGGTCGCGATTGCCGTGGTGGCCGTCAGCATCAATGCGAGTTGCAGGTGCTTTCGCATATCCGGGTATCCCGCTATTCCAACTCCTTGCTCGAGGCCGTTCAGACAGACGTTGCCCTCGTTGTTCTACCCGGAACCTGACGGAGAATCATCTACCAGAGTAGGTCGATTATAGGCGGCCCGGGAGGGGTGGGCAATCTCTCCGAAGGGAGTAGAACCAGCGGAGTAATTTCCGGCAACCGCTTGAAATAAAAGTAGATTAGAACATTCTGATGAGATCACCGGAGGTGCCGGAGGTAACCAAAAGGGGTGGTTACCTTTGTTAGGGCAGCGACTCCCCGGGGATTCGTGCCGCTTTCCGCTTCACTTCTCCAGCGCCGCCGCGAAAGCGTCCAGCGACAGCGAGCGCAGCAGGTTGCGGCGCATGCCGCGCTCGACTTCGGCCAGACGATCCGAAGCAGCCGTGATCCAGGCGAAATCGGCCGACTCGGCCAGCCGTTTCAACTCCGGGAGAATATCAGTATTGCGCACAAGTTCCGGAGAACCGGACTCAAGGAACATCAGATCGCGCAGCAAGGAGAAGAGTGTCTTGATCAAGGCCTCGGTCTTTTCGCGCCCTTCGGCTCCCGGACGATAGGTTTCCGTTGTCTTGAACAACTCTGTGTGCTCGGCGCCGCGCAGCGCAGACTTGAGGATGGTCAGCGCATGATCGCGAGCTGCCGTATAGGCTTCGAGATCGAAGCTGCGCGCCCGGCCGACACATCCTTCGCACAGGCGTGCGACTAACGCTCGTTGCGCGGGCTTCCAGTCCGGATGGTGCTTCGCCAGGTCCTTCTCGATTTCCTCGGACGCCAAGGCGCCAAGCGTAAAGGTTATTGAGCGCGAGCGGATGGTGGGCAGAAGTTCTCCGGGATTCTCCGTCAGAAGAAAGATCGTGGCGAACTCCGGAGGCTCCTCGAGCACCTTCAGCAGCGAATTCGCAGCCTCTTTCATGAACGCGGAGTCAGTGAAGATGTAGACCTTCTCCTTGGCCGCTGCCGGACGGTAGTAAATCGTCTCGATGACGCGGCGGACCTGACCCACCTTGATCATCATTTGCGGCGGATCGGGAGGAATGACCAGCACATCGGGATGCGTCTGAACGAAGATTCGCGTTTCTTTTTTGTCCGTCTCGCGAAGGTTCTCGCGGGCCTCCACGGCCTCATGGAAGCGCGCATTAAACTCGGCAGATTGGGCGATGCGCGTGCAATTGTCACATTGGCCGCAGAAATCGGGCAATCCGTCGCTGGCCGGCGGATTCAGGCAATTCAGAGCTTGCGCGAGCATCAATGCCAGCGTGTATTTTCCCGATCCTTCGCCGCCAGCGAGGACGACAGCATGCGGCAGGTGATCGCGCGCCATCATTTCACGCAGGCGATGAACAACTGCGGAATTCCCGTGAAAGTCGGAAAACATAAGTTAGTTCTCAGCACCCAGTGCTCGGTACTCAGTTGTCGGCATCCTTCTCTCCGGTCGGCTCGCGACTGAGCGCTGATCGCTCAGATCTTCAGTTTTCTCCGCACCACTTCGCGAATCCGCTCGTGAGTCTGTCGCGGCGTGCCGCGGGCATCGATGGTGACGACGCGCCCCGATTCCCTTCTGGCGATCGCGTGAAAACCGTCGCGCACGCGGCCGAAGAAGGCGCGATTTTCGCGTTCAAACCGGCTCTCGTCGTGGCTGCGGGAGGAATTCTTCAAATCGCGTTCGTTTCTGCGGCGGGCGCGGCTCAGGCTGGTGTGCGGATTCGAATCCAGCAGCAGCGTGAGATCCGGCTGCAGATTGCCGCAGAGCACACGATGCAGCTCGAGAACCGCCGCGCTTCCCAGCTTGCGGCCGCTGCCCTGATAGGCCTCGGTTGAGTCCGTAAACCGGTCGCAGAGCACGATGGCCCCGGTGGCCAGCGCTGGCTCGATGACTTCCGCAATATGCTGGGCCCGCGAGGCAAACATCAGCGCCATCTCGGCAAGCGGGTCCAAACCAGCCGTGCCGGAGTCCAACAGGACCTTGCGAATCTTCTCGCCCGTCCCGGTTCCACCAGGCTCGCGGGTCTCCACAACCCGGTGGCCAGTGTGGCGCAAGGCCGCCGCGAGCTTGCGCATCTGCGTGCTCTTACCTGTGCCATCCAGACCTTCGAACGTGATGAACCTTCCCCGCTTCGACATTCAGCCGGAATCATACCAGCGAAGTTCCTTTGGATTCCGGATTGAGGCTGGCGCTCTCCGAGGAAATTCGCCCGTCAGAAACGGTAAGCCTTAAACCTCGGAGTTTGGGGTGTACCCCCGGGCGTGATAGCCTTATTACCGGCTGAAAAACTTTGCAGCCGGGCGTGTTTTTGTACGTTTTTTGTGATTTTGATGGCTTTCGAATTGAATCCGACAGAACCTTCTGTATCTCGTTCAAAAAAGGCTACTTCTTACTCCCCGGAGGAGCTCGAAAGGGCGCAACTTTCCGTCGAGGGCGGGGTTGAAACTGGTGTGGGCACTGCCGCACTTGATCGGGGCATGCTGATGGGCGCGACGACGCCCGGACCGGCGGCTGCATTTTCGGCGCCCGCGACCGGAAGCGAAATGTCGGACGCCGACGTAATGCTTCGGGTCAAGGCTGGGGATCAGACGGCGTTCGATTTCCTGGTGCAGAAGTATCGCCGCGCGATGGTGAGTTTCATGTACCGGATGGCGCGGAATTCGGCGGTGGCCGAGGATCTGGCGCAGGAAGTTTTTCTGCGCGTGTACCGTTCGCGCGAGAATTACGAGGCGAGCGCGAAGTTCACAACCTGGCTATACCGGATCGCCACGAACCTGGCGGTGAATCATGCGCGGGACACGCGCCATGAGCGTCCGGAAGTTCAGGTGAGCCTCGATGAACCGGACGAGGAAACGGGAACGACGGTTGAAGTGCCGGACCGTTCGCTGAACGCCGAGCAGGCGATTGTGCAGCGAGAACGGATGATGGCAATCCGGCTGAAAGTGGAAGCGCTCCCGGAGCAACAGAAATTAGCGGTGATCATGCACAAGTACCAGCAGATGGATTACAAGCAGATTGCCGAGGTCCTGAAGAAGAGCGAGTCCGCCACCAAGTCACTGCTCTTCCGGGCGTATGAGACTTTGCGGGAACAGTTAAAAGAATTTATTTAGCAGGACAATTGCGAGTGAAGCGGCATTGGCGAAGAGAGTTGAGGGGAAGCGGTTATGAAATGCGATAAGGTCCGCGAGAGGATGCCCGATGTGGCGGCTGGGTTCAGCCAGCTCACGCCGGAAGAAAGCAGTCATCTGGCGACTTGTAGTGTGTGTGATGAAAAGTTGAAAGAGATGCGGTCGACGATGGCGCTGCTCGATGAGTGGCAGGTTCCGGAGCCTTCGCCGTATTTCGACGTCCGCCTGCAGGCTCGTTTACGTGAGGAAGCAGCGAAACCGCAGGCGGGCTGGTTGCATTGGTTCCGGCACCCCATTCTGGCTGCGGCGTTGACCGTAATCATGGGAGTTGGCATCGGCCTGTACGTCACCCACAACAAGGTTCGCACCGGTACGGATGCGGGAATCCAAGCTCCGCCGCCCCCCGGCAGCGCAGTGAGCGATCTTCAGACTCTGGATAAGAATCACGATATCTACTCGGATTTTGATTTGCTAGATGACCTCGCCGTGCAGCAAAATGTCGTGGCGAACCCGTAAGGCATGCGGGTAGCGGTTTTTTGATCGAAGTTGTCCCAGTAAGGAAGCGGAAATGAGTCGGGGGAGACACATCACAGGAATTTTGGCGATTGCGCTGCTTGCAATTGCGGTCGCCATTCCCTTGCCGTCCGCAGCTCAACGAGGATCTTTCCGGGCGGTTCAGCGGCGTCAAGCGTCGCCACCGCCTCGACAGCAACAGGCTCCGCGGCAACAGGGACATGCCGGAGACTGGCTGCGGCGCTACAAAGATCTATCCCCAGAGGAGCAGGAACGGGCGCTGCAGAATGATCCTGCGTTTCGTCGCCTGCCTCCCGAGCGCCAGCAGCTTCTTCGACAGCGTCTGCAGCATTTCTCGAATCTGCCTCCGCAGCAGCAATTGCAAATGCTGAACCGGATGGAGACCTGGGAGCACCTGACGCCCGAGCAGAAAGCCCAGGCGAAGCAGGTCTTCAGCCAGTTTCGCCAGCTTCCTCCCGAGCGCAAGCGCATGGTGGCAACCGCCGTCCGCGACCTGCGGGCGATGCCGCCCGATCAGCGCGAGCAGGTCATCAATTCCGATCGGTTCAAGAGCATGTTCTCGGATCAGGAACGCGACATGATGCGGGAAGTGACTCGTTTGCCGCTGGCTCCGCCGGAAGAAGGCGGAGCGCCGCCGGAGTAAATCAGTTCTCAGTTCTCAGTTCTCAGTCAAAGCAAACCAGCACTAATTCATGAGCGCGATCATTCTTCTGATGGAAAGCGACATCTGGCGGATCTCTTCGGCGTCTGAGGCATTCGGCGAGGCCTTCAGATATTCTTGCAGATCCTCTGCCGCCAGACCGTGCATCCCCATGCTATAGCGCAGGAGAGCGCGCTGTTTCACGTCTTCGGCGGATTGTGGGTAGATGACGAGGATCAGATCGGCAATGGGCAGAGCTTTGCGGAAATTGCGCGTCGACAGATAAACCGTCTTCAAATTATTGAGCATACGGGTCAGGATTTGGCGGCGGCTGATTGGGTGAAGAAATTCCGGACGCAACTTCATCTCACCGGAGTAAATCTCGTCCAGCCGATTCTGGCAATCCTGGCGGCTCAGAACGTCTCCGCGATTGAAGCAGTCGATCAGCGTTTCGTGCCCGTCCTGGCCGTAGTGCTTCAGCAGAAAATGTCCCGGCATTCCCACGCCGGAGAGATGCAGACCCACCCTCTTTGCCACCTCCATGTAAATGATGGAGAGTGCGATCGGGATTCCCAGGCCGCGGTCGAGAACGTCATTCAGAAAGGAATTGCGCGGATCGTAATAGTCGTCGCGGTTTCCGCGCAGCTTTGCCTCATCGAATAAGATCTGATTGAGCACCGCCAGCGTACGCTGAGCCGGCGACTCGAATGCCTTCGCCGCCACGCGACGCGCTAAAGCTTCGATACGGTTGGCATATTCCTCAATTTCGAGCTTGGGATATTCGGAGCGGGCGATGACGAGGGCCGCGCGGATCAGGTCGATTTTCTCGTCCTCAATGTCCGGAGCGACGAAGACTGAAAATGTCTGGACGAGCTCGGCAGGAGCCGTGTAATGCATTCTTCATGCTAGCAATCATCGCGCGATCAGCCATTAGCCCGGAGGTGCTACCGGGTGGCACGATTAGTGCTAGGCCCTTAGCATATTTCTCGCGATAAAAAAGACGTTGGCCGGGCGCTCGCCCAGCCGCCGCATGAAATATGGGTACCACTCCGTGCCGAACGGCACATAAACGCGCATGCGCCAGCCCTCGCGCACCAGGCTCTGCTGCAGATCACGGCGAATGCCGTAGAGCATCTGGAATTCGAACGCATCACGGGCGATATTCTCCCGCATGGCGAAGTCCTGGCCCGCGCGAATGATGTTTTCGTCGTGGCTCGCGATGCCGTGATAGATGCCGCTCTTCATGAGAATCTTCATCAGCTTGATGTAATTGGCATCGACGTCTGATTTGCTCTCGAATGCGATGTTCGCAGGCTCCTTATAAGCCCCCTTGCAGAGGCGAATTCGAATTCCTTCCGAGAGCAGCTTTTCGACATCGCTCTCGGACCTCTTCAGATACGCCTGGATCACAGTGCCTACGCTGTTGGCGTGTCCGGGACGACGGTGTAATTCATGAACGAAGTCGAGCGTGCGCTGGGTGTAAGGAGATCCTTCCATATCCACCCGCACAAAGCCCGGCGGATTCATGCTTGCCGCCTTTGCGACTAACCCGCTGACAAGATCGCGGGCGAGCGCCTCATCGACGTCGAGGCCCATGTGGGTGAGCTTGAGGCTGATATTTGCATTCAGACCATTGGCCGCGATTGCGTCGAGAATCTGGTGATAAAGCTCAGCGCTCTGGCGAGCTTCATCGGGATTGGTGACGTTCTCGCCTAAGTTATCTATGCTCACGGTCATACCGGAGCGGTTCACGGCTTGCGTGACGCGCACCGCATCGGAAATGCCGGTGCCGGCAACAAAACGCCCGGAGACGCGCTGTCCGATGGCCGAGCGCTCGGCGAAGTTGCGCATGGAACGGTTTTCAGAAAGATGGACGAAGAAGGCCCTCATCATGGGGGGCTGCCACCTCCGTAGGGATTGGATGGTGAAGCAAGGAAAAGGGAACTTCAGGCGCTACTGTGAATATCACACAGATTTGTATCACAAAAAGAGAGCGCCGGCTGTGACCGGCGCAAGTGGTTTCCCAATTTAGAACTATGGCTGGATCTCTCGGTTAACTTCACCATGAGTAACGAGCGGTATACGCGATCACCTTCTCCGCGTCGGGAGCTACGGTCACGGGGAACTCAATCGTCTGACTGTCCTTCTTCTGGTAGTCATCCGATTTCGACGTGATCTCCCAATTCGTTCCGCGATAGAGGTGCTCGACCACCCGAACTTGGACCGGCTCTTTCTTGTGGTTGCGCACGCGAATCTCGAAGCTTTCGGTTGCGGAGTTCTGACGCGTTTCGACTGTGTAGTTCGTGCGCTTGCGCTCTCCGGTGAGATCGAAGGCATTGCCGGTATAAATTCGAACCTTTTCATCGCGGGGTGTGTGGTCAATCATGTTTTCGCCGGTAAATTCGATCTGCCCGTCATTGCTGCGGTAAAAGCGCACGCGCCCTTTCGGCAGCGGTATGCCGAGATGATTCGCTTCCGAGTTGACGAACTCCCGCATCACCCAGACCTTCGTGTTCGACTCTGTGCCGTAGGAATGATCGTTGCGGATGTTTTCCCAGTTCCAGCCGTTGTAGCGGTTGGAGTCAATCCTGGCGCCGTCGTAGATGTAAAGCTGCTTCGCAACAACTCCGGAGGCGTGGATGAACTCCACCTGCTTCGTCTCCCGGTCGCGAAGCGTAGTGGTTCGCTGAAGAGTGTAGAGATGGTATTCGTCGAATGCCTTTTCTGTAACGGGCGGAGCCATGGCGCCACCGATGCTATTGGCCGCAACTGCCACTTTCATGGCAAACTGAGGGTTACCCCGCAATTTGTTGACGTCCCCTGCAATGAGCTTGATCCGGGCATTTTCGAACGTTTTGCCGGTGCGGTTGTCCATGGTGATCCAGCCGACGATGTCGACGATGTCCCCTTTGTCAGGAGCGACGATGTTGTAGTCGGCCTGCCAACTCATCCCGCCAGTCACGTAGGAGAATTCCGCCGGAAATTTTCCGGCTTTGTCCGTCGCCAGCGTCCACTCCAGACGCGGTTTCAATATGGTTTCGGCCGCGAGGTCCGGAAAAATCGGAAGTCCAGGCAAGCCAAAACGCAGTTGGCCGGCAATCTCGATAATCGGTTCCTCCGCCTGATAAGCCTGGTTGTAGCCATTGACGTTGAAATAGTCCGGACGTACATAGCCACTGCGAATAATCTTCCCTTTCACAATGGTATGGTCCGGCTGCTCAAAATCGATTGTGCGGCCTTCATAAAGGGAAAGTAACGAGGCTTGCGAGATGGGATCGGCGCGGTAGTTCTGTTCGAGCACATTCAGACTGTGCTTGTCCGATGGGTCGCGCAGGATGACCGAATCCGGCTCCATGTGCATGGTGATGTCGTCGACATTCACATGGTTGACTCCCGATTGCAGATCGAGCGGCAGGTCTTGCCGGACCACCGCGAAATCCTGGTTGTAAATCGTGAGAGATGGCTGAGAACTCTGTGCGAAGGCCGTCGCACAGAAAATCAGAAAGCTGACGAAGCGAGCACGCATAGATCCTCCCGATGTGCCTGAGAGAATCTATTCACTCAGGCCCCCTTGGATGAACGACGACGAGAGCGCCTCTTGCGTGGCGGGAGGAGCGCCGATCTAAGCGGCGATTGAGGTACGAAAGTAATCTAGCGAGAGTTCGCAGCGCCGGCGGGAACGTTATTTCCCGTCTCTACTGCTGGGGCTCAAATGTAATGTCGATCTCTTCCTTCGTCTCTTTCGGCGCAGCCTCAAACTTCCAGTGTCCAACGGCCGTGACGGCACTCTGCGTCAGAACAGGATGCCCACCTTTGACATCGACAGACTTCACCGTTCCGTTCGGGGCGACATGAACTTCGAGTTTCACAACGCCGTGGATGTTCATGGACCGGGCAAGTGTCGGGTAAACGGGCGCCGTCTTGATCAAAATTTTTCGTACGCCATCCACCGAATCCTGTGCCCAGGATCGAGGGTTAAAAGTAGAGATCAGGGCTAAAAGGACAAAAAGCAACATGCCCTGCCGCATCAGGGTCTTCATAGTGAAACGAGTCTATGAGAGACGTTAGTTTCACCAGAAGATCACCAAGGTAACGGCAGCCGCGCGCGAATCAGTTGCGAAAGCTCACCTGCCGTGTTCTTCGAGAAACTTCTCGATTTCCATTGCGGCCATGCAACCGCTGCCCGCAGCCGTAATCGCCTGCCGATAGCGGCGATCTTGCACATCGCCACAGGCGAAAACGCCATGCACCTTCGTGAACACGTAATTGTGGGTCTTGAGATAGCCGTCCGCGTCCATATCAAGCTGTCCAGAGAACATCTTCGCGTTTGGCTCGTGGCCGATGCCGAGGAATAGGGCGCTGGTGGGAAAATCCCAGACCCTGCCGGTCTTCAAGTCCTTCAGCTTGAGGCCGGTGACTTCCTGCTTTTTGTGGTCGTAAACGTCTTCGACGACCGTATCGAGCAGGAACTGGATTTTTTCGTGCTTCTGGGCGCGCTCAAGCATGATCTTCGAGGCGCGAAACGAGTCGCGGCGATGAATGATAGTGACTTTGGTCGCGAAACGAGTCAGGAACAGCGCTTCTTCCATCGCCGAATCCCCACCGCCAACGACGACGATCTCTTTCCCCGAAAAGAAAAACCCGTCGCAGGTCGCACAGGATGAAACGCCGTGGCCGATGAGTTGTTGTTCGTGGGGCAAACCGAGCCAGCGCGCCGAGGCTCCGCTGGCAATGATCAGAGTCTGCGCGTGGACCACGTTGTGTCCCAAATGAAGAACGAAAGGACGCTGACCGAGATCGGCGCTCGTCAGGTGCGCGAGCCGGTATTCGGCGCCGAAGCGCTCGGCCTGCTTGCGCATGTTTTCCACGAGCTGGGGTCCCAGAATTCCCTCCGGAAATCCGGGAAAGTTCTCGACCAGCGTTGTCATGGAGAGCTGGCCACCCGGCTCATGGCCTTCGATCACCAGTGGCTTGAGGTTGGCGCGCGCCGTGTAGAGCGCGGCAGTGTGTCCGGAACATCCGGACCCGATGATGACAACGTTCCGTGTTTCGCTCATGAATGTTTTTTGCGGCAGCAGATTAGATGGCTGACTTCAAGTTTCGATCCAAGCGGCGGATATCGCCCCTCACTTCTTTTCACTCGGCGGCTTTGCCTTGGGAGCGGTTCGCCGCTTTGCGCCCGTCGCGCTGATTTTTGCCAGTTCTTCCGGCACAATCGCCTTTACGTGCAGCAATCCGCGATAGTTCGTCAGAAGCGACGAGGCACTCTGGAACAGCGGCTCGTAAGCGCTCTGATCGGGCGCTGGCCCGTTTTGTGTAGCCGAACAACGTGCCAGAGCCACCGAGGATTTCCCGAAGCGCTCCAGGCGAACGCGGCTGACCGGAGTATCCGCGGCCAACATACTGGCAGCGTTCGTCACCGATGAAGCGCTATCTTCCAGCGAAACTTCTATCAAATCCTTCGGATCGCGCACGTGGAAGACCAACGTTTCCACCATTGTTTGGCCGTCGTCGCTGAACGAATACTGCACACTCGAAAAAAGGGCTTGCACCGAAAACTCCCGCCGCATTCGCACATAGCTGGCAACCGGAGCTTCATCGGTGACATGGGCGCGCTGTCCGACAGGGACAAAGCTCGGCATTTCGGTCAAAGTCGAGCGGCCGCGCGAAACCTCGAAGTCGGTGCCGAACAGCGGCTCCCGCGGAACGCGGGCCAGCGCCGAAGCGATCTCTTTCTGCTCCTCGGCCGAAGGCGTGCAAACATTCAACATATTGACTCGAACCTGCGGCTGCTGCTGGGATGGGGCCTCGGCTGTCTGCTGGGCATTCATCTGCCGCGCTGCCGAGATCGCCAAGACGACGATGCAAAGAAGGAAAACCGGGATTCTGGGCACGCCGGAATTTTAACTGAGATGGCGCGGAAATCTAAATCTGAAAAAGCAACTTCGCCCGCCCAAACGTCGTAGAATCACTGTATGGCGAATTTAACATTGGTTTATGGCATGCGGCTGCTGCCTTCCGAAGACATTGCCGAAGTTGGGGAGGCGCCGGTCAAATTGACCAATGGCCGGGAAGCCCATGTCACCATGCATGTGCTGGAAGGCAGCAAGGAAGATATCGAGAAGCAACTGCGCACGAGTCTGGAAGCTTTCTTTGATCTCTATCCTGAGATCTGACCGGCGGGCGACGCATACTTCTTCCCGTCGCGAGTAGAGGCAAATCGCGCGGCATCGATGTTCCAGGCCGCGCGTATAATTCCTGATCTTCAGACTGGATCTGGCAAACGCATGGAGTGGTCTTACCCAGAGTTGCGGAGCAGGCTCATTCGAGCCGAACTGTGGCCGCAGGGCCGCCTGGCGCGCCTGGCCTGCTATTTGGCGGGATTGGCGGTCGTTCTCTATGCACTCGAGAAATTACTCGGATTGTTCTCCGTCGGCCAGCATCTGAGCGGCTGGATCGATTTTCTCACCTTCTGCTCGGCACTCTTCTTTTTCATTCTCGGTTTCAGATGGATACGAAGGCGGATCCTCTGGCGCTTACGCAATCGGCTGATTGTGACCTACGTTTTCATCGGCGTGATCCCGGCCGTTCTGCTGGTCGCAATGGGCCTGATCACTCTTTATGGATTGGGGGGGCAGTTTGCCGTTTTCGTTGTGACCTCGGAAATTCATGCGCAGCTGCGGAGTCTCGAAGCAGTCAATTCTGCCGTGATCAACGAACTGGCAGGCCACATTGACCGCGGCGAGAAACCTGTATCCGAATCTCTTTCCGGTCTGGAAAAGCGCGATTCGGCGTGGAACCGGCGGCAGGTTTGCGCGTGGTATGGCGACAAGCAACTTCCCCTGTGCGACGAGTATCACGGCGCATCGCTCACGCTGCCGGGCTTCGTGAAAGGAAAGTTCCGAGATATCGTTCGCGATAACGGACAGCTCTATCTTCGGGTCGCGTCGAGTCTGCCAGTCGGTTCCACCAAGCTGACCGTCGTGACCAGCGAGCCATTCGATAAGCAACTGGTGGGCAAGATTGCCGCGAACTTGGGCGAGATCACGGTCTACACGCCCGGGATGAACGTTAAGCAGAACCCTCCAAATCAGAAGAGTTCCACGCCCCCGTCAACGGCCGGCGTTTCGTTCTCGGATGACAAACAGAGCTCCAATGACAAGTCGAACAACGGAATCGTTATCACCGGGAACAGCGACAAGGGCAAACAGGAATTGAGCTTCGATTTCCGGGTGGGGGCTCTTCCGGAACCCACCGGCGCATTCGATCGTGAGATCACGTTTGGCGCGCCGCTCGCCGTCGTCAATTGGACGAATGGCGAGTCGCAGGAGATTGGGCTCTTGCAGGTGACCACTCGACCGGCACAGCTTTACACCCAGCTGTTTGCCGCCCTTGGGGAATTCGTCCGGGGCGTGACTTATATCCTGCTTGGCGTCGGGATCTTCTTCGCAATCATCGAACTCATTGCCCTGATCATCGGCACGCGCATGACGCGAACCGTGACGGCCGCGGTGGCTCAACTCCATGATGCAACCAGGCACGTCGATCGCGGTGATTTCAGCCACCGCATCCCGATCAGATCGAACGACCAACTGGCCGATCTCGCGCTGTCATTCAACTCGATGACGGCTTCGATCGAGAAACTCATTCAGGAGCAAAAAGAGAAGCAGCGCCTGGAGAATGAGCTCTCGATCGCCCAGGAGGTACAAGAGCAACTTTTCCCGCGGCAGATATCGCAGCTGGAATCGCTGGAGGTTTACGGGTTTTGCCGGCCGGCGCGAACGGTCAGCGGCGACTACTATGATTTTCTGGCGGCTAGTTCCCACAAGCTGATCCTCGCTGTCGGCGACATCAGCGGAAAAGGAATCTCTGCCGCCCTGCTGATGGCAACCATCCACTCTGCCGTGCGCGCGTACAGCATTGAAAGCTTGCCGCAGATGCGCGAACCGGTGGCCGTCGGCGCGGTGGCCGGTTCCGGCCGGATGATGGCAACCTGGCCCGAGGGTGTCGAAGTTTCTCCCGGAGCGCTTCTCTCTCTGCTGAATCACCAGCTTTATGAAAGCACCCCTCCCGAAAAGTACGCGACCCTTTTCGTGGGAATCTACGACGGCCGTTCCCATCACCTGACTTACAGCAATGGCGGCCACCTGCCTCCGATTTTGATTGGACGAGATGGCGGTATACGAAGACTCGAGGCCGGAGGAACCGTTGTGGGGTTGTTCGACAATATTTCCTATGATGAAGGCTCGGTGGAAATGCATCCCGGCGAGATTTTTTTGGCGTACAGCGACGGCGTCACCGAGCCGGAAAATGATTTCGGAGAATTCGGAGAACATCGTCTGATCGAGCTGGTGCGTGATAACCGGCACTTGCCGCTTCCACAGATCAGCCAAATCGTGACCACTGCGGTCGACAATTGGATCGGCGATAAAGAACAGCCGGACGACATCACGCTAGTGCTCGCCCGCGCGCGCTGAAGCAAACCTTGCGTCTCTAACGGCTTTCCGGGGTTGACATGCGCCGCTCATTGCAATAACTTGGTGCTCCGGTTTCAAAGATTGTTCCAACGCGGGAGTAGCATAACCACGGCAATGCGCCGGGGCTCCATCCCGGAGATGACGGTTCGACACCGTTCCTCCCGCCCCAAATTTCCTACGCTGCAACGTCGCGCGGCGGTTCCCTCCCATACGATTTGCAAAAAGAAAGCGGCGGATGTTCGGAGATTCATCCGCCGCCGCTCTCAGGAGGTATTAGCGAGGTTCACCAACGGAACACTCAAATCGTAGACCGATCTATAAAGAATCAGGAGATCACGAAGGTACCGACTTCAACGACGCGTTCATTTCTTGGGAAGCACTAATACTCGGGCAGAGATTGCCGCATTCTTCAGCGTGCCGCCCAACACAAGCGGCCCCAGCGGAGTAAAGACAACACCCCGCGTATCGGCCCGCGCGTCATCGGTATTATCGGCAAGCGTATCCCAGTGGTTTCCGTGTAATTCATAGGCGAACGTAACGGGCGAAATCTCAGCTTGCTTGCCGTCGTAGCCGAGGAACTTGTAGTTGTGAGGAGCGGTTGTGCCTCCAGTAAATAGAAATTTGTGTTCTCCTCCACCCGCCACGATGCCGAACCGTCCCGGCCCGGGGTGCGCAGGCAACTTGGTCCACTCAATTTTGTTCGGATCCTTCTTGTCGATCTTCCCCATCCAGCATTCATCCGAAGCGACGTATGCCGGACCAGCCGCAGGATTCTTTTTCGCTCCATCCACGAAGACGATGGTTTCATCCGTCAATCCGCCGGCATGTCCAAACACCGGCGCTCCGGGAAACGGAGTGGCGTCACTCCAAGTATTCTTCTCGAGGTCGTAGACCTGCACTTTGTTGACAGGGCCCTTTGCAGATCGGCCGCCCACCAGGTAGATGTAGCGGTCGTGATTCACTCCGATCACCGCGCTATCGACCGGGACCGGAATATCTGCTGCGCGATACCAGCGATGCTCGTCAGCCAAGTACACATTGACGTCGGACGCGATAAATTCATTTCCCTGGCCATCGACCGTATATCCCCCAAAAACAAAAATCTCCCCCTTGAGTCCAACGGCGGAAGTTCCCAACCTACCGGCAACTCCCGGAACGGGGCGTCCTGCCGTCCATTTTCCGGACTTGAAACGCAGGACATATACACTGTCGGTGACCGAGTCCCAGGTCTTCTTCTCGCCAATGCCCATGATCGAGTAGATCTCGGTCCCGTTTCGCAGTGTAGCCACGGCATTGTTGCTGAGTGCCATCGGCATGGGAGGAATTTTGGAGTTTTCAGCCCCGAGAGCCAGAATTGCCCAAAAGAGAGCGAACAAGGACAGAACCAGTTTTTTCATTGCTCAAATATTACGTCTTCGCGTGGGATGGCAGCAAAACCGGCGACTCTAGAACCAGGTCTTCTTTCGGTATTCGCGATATTCCTCGCCGAATGCCGACTCTAGCACGCGAGCCTCCCTCCGTGCCCGAATGGTCTGTGCGATCATGAGGATCGGTAGAAAAATCAACAATACGGGCTTCTGAAAAACCAGAATCACTCCAATCATTAAAACCATCCCGAAAACGTAAATGGGATTACGAATCTTGGAGTAGAGACCCGTGGTGACTAGTTTATGCGCCTCTGGCCTTACCGAAAATGATTCGCCGAGCTGATAGCGCGCGATCGCGATAAAGAGAATCCCCACACCCACCAGAACCGTCCCAGCCTCGCGCTCGGTATTCCACGGACCATTCCAGAAGATAAGAGACCAGACGAGCGCGCCTACAGCCACGATTTGGACGCCGGTAAAGATGTACAGCTTTCGCCCGTACATAGATCAGTCCACGCCTGCCTACCGTACAAATCCCTGCCGGATGCCGTGAATAAAATCAGTGTACGCGGGCGTCTGCCCAGTTTCGCGCATGTGACTTGCAATCTGCCCCCGGTGATAGGCCGAGTGCATGATCACGTGCGTCAATACATCCACAACCGAGTTCGTGAAGGTTTCTCCCTTGGAGTTTTTGTAAGAGATCGTCATGGAAAGATCGCGAGTCTGCTCAAGATAGTTGGGCCAGTCAGCCTCCAGCTTCGTCGCTTCAGACTCACACCGGGCGAGATCCGGCTTCGGCCACACGGCAACGCTCTGGGGCAACTGCTTGAGCCGGTCCAGCCAAAGGCGCTCGGCGGCAATAATGTGCGATATGAGTTGCAGCGAACGCGCGTCCTCATGTCCTACATTTCTGATCTTTGCCAGGACTTCCCGGTTCGCCCAGGCGTCATAGGAGAACTGCCGGCACAAATGCTCCTTCAGAGTCACGAGGCAAACTCCTCTCTGAACAGTCTAGCAACCTCATAATGGAATTCGTTCACATAAGGACGCGGAGGATTGTAACGGTCCTTTCACATTGAACAGCTAAACTGCTTCAATAGTATCGACGGCAGTGCGTTCGCTCTAGATGCCACGCAAAACGCAACCAGACCGAGAGATTAAGCCCGAGGAAGGCGAATCCTCCAACAACCAGAAAACCGCGAATGCCCGGACTAAACCGCGCAGTGCGGACGACCTGGTGAATCTGACGTTGAAAGCATGCCTGATCGCACGCGATGCGGCTTTCAACGTTCAGGATTTGCTTACCACCTCATCGCGGATGGCGTTTCTCGCCATCAAAGACTGCGAGAAGGAACTCGACCTGATCGAGAGACAGATCGACGAGCGGCTTCCGGCGGCGATTACTCGCGTGAATGAAAGCCGGGCGCGGCAACTGCTCTCGAGTCTGAAATCCACCACCGATCTGGAGCGTATTGGTGATCTGGTCATGAGCGTGGCGCTCCGAGTCCAGGCCCGCACGGCGAAGATTCCCGCCTCCGACATGCGGCAACTGGTAGAGATGTCCACCGTGCTCCGCGACATGCTCGATCTGATTCACGAGGGATTCTCTACTCTCGATCTCGAATGTGCCCGCAAGGTCCTCCAAATGGACAAAGAAATCGACCGTGTCTGCCACGGACTGTTTCAGAAGCATCTGGCCGAGACCGTCGCGCAGGGAGACACTTCCGGCTTCGAAATTCTCCTGATGGCACAGGCTCTGGAACGCGCCGGAGATCACACGACCAACCTCGCCGAAGATCTCTACAATCTGATCGAAGGACGCAGCCTTAGGCACGTGCCCAAGAAGAAGGCCGCAAACTGAGATCAGGTACTGGCGGGCCCGCAATCGCTGCGCTCCTGTTTGACTTGTTATCGGGTGCTCCCTCACAAATTCACGTTTCCTTAACAGAGCCGCAACACTCCTGCAACATTCAGTCCATAGAGTCTCAGACATAATTTCCTCAAACCAGGAAGCGCTGTTGACTTCGTGGGTAGCCTGACGCAAAGCATGTACCTGCCAACGGATTCCTACGAGAAGCCTGAGGAGCGCAACCTCGCGGGCTCACCTCGTCCCCTGATTTTCGTCGTTGAAGACGACGTCGATATCGCCCGTCTGATTTCTCATAATCTGCGCTCCGCCGGCTTCGATGTTCAGATGTTCCCGAGCGGCGTATCGGTCCTCACCGAAGCCCTCCGGGAAAATCCTGCGCTGTTTCTCCTGGACATCATGCTGCCGGGCATGGACGGATTCGAACTCTGCCGGCAGATACGGCAAACCCCGGCCATTCTCGCGACGCCGATCATTTTCCTGACGGCAAAGACAGCCGAAGCCGACAGGATCAAAGGCTTGGAACTCGGCGGAGACGACTACGTCACAAAGCCATTCAGTCCTCGGGAACTCGTGGCGCGAATCCGCACCGTATTGCGCGGTCCCGGCAATCTCGCAACCCAAAGCGAAGTCCTTCGCCTTGGCAGTCTTGAGATCGATATCTTCTCCATGACGGTGCAAGTCGACGGGCGCAATGTGCTTACCACCGTGCGCGAATTTCGCCTGCTCGAATATCTCGCCAATCATCGTGGACGCGTGCTGACTCGCGATCAGCTACTCGACGCCGTCTGGAAGGAAACTCCCTTCGTGACTCCGCGATCGATCGACGTTTATGTACGCCGCCTGCGCGAGAAAATCGAGCGCGACCCCCGCCATCCGCAGTACCTGAAGACTCTGCGCGGCATCGGATACCGCTTCGAAATTCCGAAATAGCAGCCACTCCCTTCATAATTTCCCTCCGAGCCATCGCCTCTTTTCATCCCGCGGACCCGCCTCCTCATTTATTCTGGATTGTCTTCTTCGTAATGGCGAACAAGCTCAAACCGCTCTGGAAAGCCGACGACCAGCAGGCGCGCCTGGCAGAACTCACGGCATCTTCCGACGAGCCCGCGAAAGATAATCCGCTGCGCCGGGATGTGCGTTCGCTTGGCGCGATCCTCGGCCAAGTCATCACGGAGCAATGCGGTCAGGCATTATTCGAATCGGTCGAGGAATTGCGCCGTCTGCTGATCGAGCACCGGGAAACGACTCGTCGAAGTTCGGAGCAGGATTCTGGCTCAGATCTCATGCGAAAGGCGCAGGAAACGATCTCCCGGATGGACTTGACCCGCGCCTATCAGGTAACCAAAGCTTTCGCGATCTACTTTGAGCTGACGAATCTGGCCGAGACAAATCACCGCAAGCGCCGCCGCCGCGCGGGCAAACTCGACTTGGATCATCCGCCGCTCCCCGGATCTTTTCGAGGCACTTTGATTCGCGTGAAGCAGGCCGGGATGTCGCCTGACGAAGCCCTCGCCGCACTTTCTCAGGTTCACATCACCCCAGTATTCACCGCACATCCGACCGAAGTTGCGCGTCAGACAGTTCTTCTGAAGCGTCGCCGTATCGCCCAGCAACTCGAGCGCCTCGATCGTCTCCCTCTCACCGCTGAGGAAGCGGAAGTCTGCGAAAACAATATTCATGCCGAGGTCACTTCGCTTTGGCAGACCGACGAAGTCCGGCTCGCCAAGCCCACGGTGAACGATGAAATCCGCATGGGCCTGCGCTATTTCCGGCTTTCGCTCTTCGACTCGCTGCCGCGCATCTACGACGAAATCGTCGAATCCTTTCGCGATGTCTATGGACTGACGCTCGACGAGTCGACTGTACCCAACGTCATTCATTTCGGATCGTGGATCGGCGGCGATCGCGATGGCAATCCGCTGGTCAAGCCGGATTGCATCCGCGATGCCCTTGACATGGCCCGCGAACTGATTCTCCGCGAGTATGCCTACGATGTGGAATCGCTCAGCGACCGCCTGAGCTCATCACGGCGGCAGATCGGCATTTCCAGCGAACTTCTCGCACGTCTCAAACACTATGAGGAGACGATTCCCGGCGTGCACATTGCCTGGGGACCCGACAATCAGGCCGAGAGCTACCGGCGATTCCTTGCCTATATTTTTCACCGGCTGCAGCAGAGCCGCCAGGACATCGAGGCGCCTGCCGCTTATGCGAGCGCCGGGCAATTCGAGCACGACTTATTGCTGATTCGCAGCAGTCTCCACGCAAATCGCGGAAAGCGCCTTGCCCACACGTATCTTGGATCTCTTCTCCGCAAAGTTCGCAAGTTCGGATTCTATTTACACACGCTCGACATCCGGCAACATGCCCGCGTTCACGCTCGCGTGTTGAAGGAACTCGGCCCGTCGCTCGATCAGGAGCCGAGGTCCCCGGAGGCCACCGAACTCCTGGAAACCTTCCGCACGATCAAGCGCTTGAAGCGGACCTATCCGCCAGAATCGATTCGTAACTACATCATCAGCGGAGCGGAATCCGAGAGCGACGTCCGCACTGTTCTGAGCCTCGCGAAGTTGACCGGAGTGCAGGTTGCCGGTTCGGAAAATGATCCCGGCCTGATGCCCGTGCCCCTGTTTGAATCGATCGAGTCGCTCCGCGCGGCGAGCGGCATCATGCGCCGTCTGTGGACCGATCCCGATTACAACGCGTTGCTTGATTCCTGGGGGCGTTGGCAGGAGGTAATGCTGGGCTACTCCGACTCGAACAAAGATGGAGGCATGCTCACCAGCACGTGGGAACTCTACAAGGCGCACCGCGAACTGCATCAGGTTGCGAAAGACTGCGGAGTGCAATTGCGCCTGTTCCACGGCCGCGGAGGCACGGTCGGTCGCGGCGGGGGTCCGACACATTCCGCTATTCTCGCCCAGCCCCGCGGATGCTTCTCCGGACACATACGCGTCACCGAGCAAGGTGAAGTCCTGAACTGGAAGTATGCCGACCCGGTGCTCGCAGAGTGGAACCTGGAATTGATGATCGCCGCCAGCCTCGAAGCGCTCACGCGACCCGGAGCCGATCACTCGCGGATTCCGCAGTCTTGGGAAGAAGCGGTCGAAGAGATGTCACAGGAGGCCTTCGGAATCTATCGCCGCGAGATCGCCGAAAACCCCGACGTGCTCGAATACTTCGAGCAAGCAACGCCAGTCAACGAACTCGACACTGCACGCATCGGATCGCGACCAGCACGGCGTAGTAAGGGTCGACGCCTCGAAGATTTGCGCGCAATCCCCTGGGTCTTCGGCTGGATGCAGAGCCGCTTCGCTGTTCCGGCATGGTTCGGCGTGGGGCACGCTCTGGAGCAGTTCTCGAACAAGAGCGCGGCGCACGACGAACTGTTGCGCGAAATCGCACGCGGATTCCCCATGTTCTCCGGCATGCTCGCCAACGTCGAACTCGGAATGGCGAAGGCCGATCTTGGCATCGCGCGTGACTATTCGACTCTCGTGAAAAATACAACGCTTAGAAAACGAGTCTTCTCGATGCTGGAAGCCGAATTTCTGCGTTCCCGCCGCATGATCCTGCGCGTCACCGGCAGTCGCGAGCTTCTGGCGCGGAATCGCGTATTGGCCCGCTCCATTCGTTTGCGAAATCCGTACGTCGATCCCATGAGCCTGATTCAGGTCGAACTCCTTCGCCGAAAGCAAAAAGGCGAGCCTGCTGCCGACCTCGAATATCCGATGGGCACCACCATTAACGGAATCGCGGCTGGACTGCATAACACGGGATGACGCAGGTCCGAGGGTTCCTTAGTGATCCTTCGTGCCCTTTGTGGTTGAGTCTCGGTTTCCCGCTAACCTCGCCTCCTCCCGCCCGTCTGTAGTATGGTGTCCATTCGGTATACGTGTGCCCTGGCACGGAACTTGCTCTTCCCTATGCCCGTATCTTCGAGTGATCTTTTCTGTCCGATTCAAAATCAACATTCAAGAGGAAATATGTCCATCTCCCGGATTTCCGCTGCGCTGGTCTTAATCCTGGCCATGACGCCGCTGTTTGCCCAGAATATGCGCACTCAATCTGTTCGCGCCGCGAGTCCGGCGGCGGCCGATCAATCCAAAGAACCCAAGCTCGAGCACTTCGATCCGCAGCTCGTCGATCCCTCGCTGAATCCCTGCGACGATTTCTATAAATACGCCTGCAACAAATGGCTCGCTGCGAACCCGATCCCGCCCGATCAGGTTTTCTGGAGCACCGGAAGCGGTCTCGAACTCTGGAATGAAGGCATTCTCCGCGACACTCTCGAAGCTGCCAGCAAAAACGACACAAGCCGCAGCCCGGTGCAGCAAAAAATCGGCGACTACTGGGCCTCCTGCATGGACGAATCCGGCATCGACGCCACTGGGCTCAAGCCGCTGCAGCCGGAACTCAACCGCATCGCCGCTCTCAAATCGAAGAAAGACCTCACGCTTGAGATCGCGCACATTCATCACACCTTCCCGGGAGCGTGGGAGCAATCCGACAATCAAACCAACGCTCCGTTCTTCGGATTCACCGGCCAGCAGGATTACGACAATGCATCGATGGTGGTAGCGCAGATCGATCAGGGCGGATTGACCCTGCCCAATCGCGACTATTACCTCAAGACCGACGCGAAGTCGAAGGAACTTCTCACGAAATACCGCGAGCATGTGAAGAAAATGTTCGTTCTCGCCGGAGAATCCGACGCGCAGGCCACGACCGACGCCAGCACAGTGCTCGAGCTCGAGACCGCGATGGCGCAAGCCCAAATGGATAACGTCAAGCGCCGTGACCCCAAAAACATCAACAACAATATGACGCTCGCCCAGGTCAAGGCCCTGACTCCGGCCATCAACTGGGATGCTTACCTCAAAGCGGTGAACGCACCGGCCAGCGAGCACTACATCGTCACTTCGCCAGATTTCTTTCGCGCTGAAGAGAAGCTGATCAATGAGCACCCCCTTGATCACTGGAAGGCATATTTACGCTGGCAAGTGATTCATCGCTCGGCGCCATATCTCACCAAGTCGATGGCCGATGAAAACTTCGATTTCTTCGCGCACACTCTGGCCGGAGCCGAGAAACAACTTCCCCGCTGGCGCCGCTGCGTGCACGGCGCGGACCGCGATCTCGGAGAAGCTCTCGGCCAAGCCTATGTCGACCGTGCCTTCCCGCCGGAAAGCAAGGCGCGGACGCTGCAGATGGTTCACTCCATCGAAACCGCGCTCGGTTCGGATATTGAGAGCCTGAACTGGATGTCTCCCGCAACCAAGCAGCAAGCGCTCGTCAAGCTGAAAGGAATCGAGGACAAGATCGGCTATCCCTCGCATTGGCGCGACTATTCCAGCGTGAAGATTGTCCGCGACAGCTGGCTCAACAATGTCAGCCAGGCTTCGTCATTCGAATTCGAGCGCTGGGTCGCCAAGATCGGCAAGCCCGTCGATCGTTCGGAATGGACGATGACTCCTTCGACCATCAACGCCTATTACGATCCGCAACTCAACACCATCAACTTCCCTGCCGGAATTCTGCAGCCGCCGTTCTTCGATCCCACGAAAGATGACGCCGTGAACTACGGCGCAATCGGCATGGTCATCGGACACGAAATCATCCACGGCTTCGACGATCAGGGACGCAAGTTCGATGCCCACGGCAACCTGCGCGACTGGTGGACCGACGAAGATGGCAAGCAGTACGACGAACGCGGTAAATGCATCTCGGACGAATACACGCAGGAAGTTCCCGAAGCGGGCGAAGGCGTGAAGCAGAATGGCTTGCTTACGCAGGGAGAAGATACGGCCGATAACGGCGGCATTCATCTCGCACTCGCGGCGCTCGAAGCATCATTGAAAGCGCAAGGCAAAGGACTCGACGATAAAGGTCCCGATGGCTGGACGAATCGGCAACGGTTCTTCTTGTCTTTCGCAAATTCATGGTGCTCGGCGGTTCGTCCGCAAATCGCGCGCGTGCTGGTAACCAGCGATCCGCACTCGCTGCCCATCTTCCGCATCGACAACGTCGTGTCGAACATGCCGGAATTTGAGCAGGCCTTCAGCTGCAAGGCAGGACAAAAGATGGTCCGCGCCAATGCCTGCCGCGTCTGGTAATTGATGTAGCGCCGCCGTCCCGGCGGCTGTCGCGGGGGCAACTCGCCCCCGCGGCTACCCTCACTGCTACCGGTTGATGTCCTCCTTATTCTCCAGCCGCTTCATATAACCCTCCAGCGCGTTCTTATTCGACTCCGGCGCTCCTGCCATCGACAGTTTGACTTCCTTCACCGCGTTGTCGAAGTCCCCTTGCGAGCTGTAGACCCGCGCCATGCCCAGATGGGAGGTCCAGTAATCAGGAAACTTCTTCGCATTCGAACGGAAGATCGCCATCGCTTCTTCCTGCTTCTTGTCTCCCTGCAACTGCCGTCCGTAGAAATACAGCTGCAAAGCACTCGCCTTATCGAGCGCCTTCGAACGGAACATCTCCGCATCCTGCGTGCGTCCCATCGCCTCGAGGACCTTCGATTTGTTCATCAGATTGTCGTAGCGCTCTTCGGATTGGATCGATTGATCCTCATACTTCAGCGCATCGTCGAGATGGATCTTGTTTGCGAGAAAATATCCCGCGGCGTCGTCCCAACCTTCCCAGTAATACTGATTTAGCCCGTAGAGTTGCCGATGGACGCTCGCCGTAACGATCTCATTCACGTTAACGTGCACCTTGAACGGAACCGCAACCTTAGCCCAGCTCATGGTCACGACGGCAGAGTCCGGCGTGACGTCATCAAAGTCATAGGCCAATGCATTATTGTCGCCGGCTATCTGCGGTTTCACGTTGACTCGCAGCGCATCTTCATCCTGCTTGTAGCTGAAGCTTCCCCAGGCAGTCGAATCCTTCGAGAAGATGATGGTCCATTGATTCTCGCCCGGGATCATGTGCAGCCCGTACGTGCCCTTCTCCAGCGGCTGCCCTTCAACGGTCACCGGATCAGTGAATGTGATCGTCGTATTCTCGTTCGCTCCGGCGCGCCAGACCTGCCCGTACGGAACCAATTTGCCCCAGATCTGCCGCCCATTCGCCAGCGGCCGATGATAGTTAATCGTGATATCGGTAATGCCAATTCGCTGTATCACCGTGGCATGCTGACTAGCGCGAGGCAGATTGAGCATCAGCGTTTCGCCCGTCGCGGTTTGCGCCGGGCTCACGCACGGAACCAACAAAACAACAGACAACAAGGCAAGCAGACGACCTTTGTGCATGGAATTCTCCTTCTCTCTGCCCGAGAGCGGGCATCTTCAGAACCTGAATTGGAAAGCCCCAATGGAAGACACGTACACGTGCTGTTGCGCTTAGACGCGCAGGCAAGAATGAGGTGAGCATTGCCGACCGCAACGTGGAAGATCAGCGCTTTTACCGCCGCGATGAAGGGAAAAATCGTCACGGGGTTTCAACTCGCGAGGCGGCTCCGGAGCCGGTCAATTTTCTAGTACGATGAACATACGCCTATGCTCATCACCGAAATGACTGAGAAAGAATGCCGCCAGTTCCTGCAGGGGGTCTCGATCGCCCGGCTGGGCTGCTCGCTCAACGATCAACCCTACGTCGTGCCCGTGGGCATTGCATACGAAGAGGACTACATTTACGTCTTCTCGACCTTGGGAAAAAAGATCAAGTGGATGCGCTCCAATCCCAAGGTCTGTATTCAGGCCGACGAGTCGAAGGGGCAATCCGATTGGATCAGCGTGATTGCCAACGGCGAATTCCAGGAACTCCCCGAGCCGCAATTCACCGACGAGCGCGCTCATGCGCGCAAGCTCCTCGAAAAACGCCATCAATGGTGGCTGAACGCGATGGCCGAACGCCGGAACGAGTTAACGGATCAGGAAATCAAGCCTATCTTCTTCCGTATCCTCGTCAGCTCGGTGACTGGTCTTCGCGGCAGCGCGGAGTAAAGCGCGGCCACTCAGTAGGAGAAATCCTTTAACACGCCCCGAACCATGACTCTTGACAAATGCCTCCCGCCGGAGCAGAATTTCAATAGGCGAATAAAAAGCGAAAATAAGTAAGTCCGCCTCTACGGCTTCACGACTCGGAAAGCCGTCGCGTTCCCTGAAATTCTTGAGGATTCTATGTCTTCCGCGGTGGTTTCCACTTCGGCGGCCCTGGGCCGCCCTTTTATTTTTGATGCCGATCTCGAGCCCAACTGTCATCCTGAGCGGAGCGGGGACGGCGCGAAGCGCAGTCCTCGTGGAGTCGAAGGATCTCTACCTTCTTCCGACCCCCGCTTTGCGAACATTCTCCCGGCCTCGCAGCTAGCGATTCGCCCCATGCCGGAAATGGCTCCGAGCGGCATCGCCGAGTTCGACGCCCTCACTGGAGGCCTTCCCCGCGGATGCCTCACCGAAATCTGCGGCCCCGCGTCTTCCGGACGCACCACGGTACTCCTTTCCGCCCTGGCGGCCGCCACCCGCCGCGGGGAATATTGCGCTCTCATCGACGCCAGCGATGCGCTCGACGCCCAATCTTTAGCCGCGAGCGGAATCGATCTCGACCGCCTGCTCTGGGTCCGCTGCGGAGAAGATTCGCCGGCACATCCATCAACGAAAAAGAGTTTCAGACCATCGGAAAAAACGAATCCTGCAGAACACCGTCTCGAGCAACTGCTCAAGGCCACCGATCTGCTTCTCGAAAGCGGAGGCTTCGGCATGATCGTTCTCGATCTCGCCGACGTGACTCTCCAGGTAGCCCGCCGCATCCCGCTGACGACATGGTTCCGCTTCCGACGCGCTGTCGAGCACAAGCCCACGATCCTGCTCGCAATCGAGCACCAGCCCATCGCCGGAAGCTGCTCGTCGCTGCTGCTGCAGCTGAAAGTTCCCAGTTCTCCGTTCTCAGTTCTCAGTTCACGAAGGCAAGTTGCTGGTGCTGAATGTACAAGCGCTCGAAGCACGCGTCCAACGCACGCACATTTGCTGACAGGTCTCGAAATTAACGTGGAGCTAGCCCGCTCGCGCGTAGACCGCAAACCGGCATGCTCGATTGCATTCGAAACCAAGACTGCCTGGGCAGGATGAATGAAAAAAATTACTCAATTACCAAATTACCCAATTACCCAATGAGCCATGTCTTTCGCCTGCATCTACGTTCCGAATTTTTCCATCGCGGCGGTGCTCCGCGCTGAGCCGGAACTGCAGGACCGCCCAATCGCTGTCTTTGAAGGCAAGCCTCCTCTCGAAAAAATAATCGCGGTCAATGAATATGCGGCACAGCTGAGCATCGCTCCCGGCATGACCAAAGCCCAGGCCGAACTCTGCTCCGAACTCGTCTTGCGTTCCCGCTCTCCGTTGCAAGAAGCGTCTACTCATGCCGCGATGCTCGACTGCGCACGATCATTCTCTCCGTGCGTGGAAGACACTGCCTGCGACACAGCCATCTTCGATCTTTCCGGCATGGGATCGTTATTCGGATCGCTCTCCAAAATCTCGCAGGCCATCGCAGACCGCGCCAGCACTCTCGGCCTCAAAGCAAATATCGCGGCAGCCTCCAATCCCGACGCGGCCCTCATCACCGCCCGAGGTTTCCCGGGCGTCACGATCATTCCTGTAGGCAAAGAAGCTGAGCTACTGGGGTCGCTGCCGACAAAGGTTCTGTTCAGCGATCGCCTCGAGGGCGACGAGAAAGATTCCGCCGACCGACTACTTGAAACGCTCAACCGCTGGGGCATTCGCAGCCTGCGCGCATTGGCGGCGCTGCCGGAAGTCGCATTGAGCGAGCGCCTCGGACAGCAAGGCTTGCACCTGCAAAAAATGGCTCGCGGAGCCGCCTCCCGCACGATCGTTCCTGTCGAAGCGCCGCTCATTTTTGAAGAAGCCGTTGAACTCGAGCATCCCATCGTCCTGCTCGAACCGCTGGCCTTCCTGCTAAACCGCCTACTCGATCAGCTCTGCGCGCGCCTGGGCTCACGCGCGCTGGCCACCCAGGAATTGCGACTCACGCTGGAACTCTCAAATCTGACAGGGTTAGAGGACGAATTTGAGAACATCGGCATTCCCAGCGAGAGTGACGGGAATGACAAAGCTATGTTGAAACAGGTTCCCCCATCCTTGTCGCGTTTTGTGCGACAGGATGGGGGTTTTGACTCTCCGTCTTCAACGGACCAGTGTCGGCAAAGCAAAGCTCCACAAGCTCGCCGCCAGACAAGTTTCGTCCGCAAACTTTCTCTGCCTCTTCCCATGCTCGACGCCAAAGTTTTTTTGAAGCTGCTGCAACTTGATCTGAACGCGCACCCTCCCGGAGCGCCGATCATCAAAATCCATCTCGCCGCCGAACCGGCGCGTCCCCGCTCCGCTCAAGGCGGCCTGTTCCTGCCTCCATCGCCCGAACCGGAGAAGCTGGAACTGACTCTCGCCCGCATCGCCGGAATCGTCGGCGAGCAGAGAGTCGGCGCCGTCGAGTTGCTCGACACGCACCATCCCGAAGGATTCCGCATGCGCCGCTTTGTCGCCGAAGTTGCGCGCAAAGCTCCGCAGAAAAAAACTCCCGATTCGGTGAAGGCGCAATCGGCCGTTACAGCCCTGCGCCGACTCCGTCCGCCGCTGCGTGCCAACGTAACGTTAGAGAACGGTCAGCCGCTGCGTCTGTATTGTCCGAAAAAAAAAGAAGTGCAGGGCGAAGTCCTCTGGAAGGCCGGTCCCTGGCGCTTTTCCGCCGACTGGTGGGATCGCGATGCCTGGTCGCGCGACGAGTGGGACCTCGCCCTGCGCAATGGAGAAACCATCGCCTTCTACCGCCTCATACACGACTTGCTTGGCGGCGGATGGTTTGTGGAAGGAACGTACGACTAAAGGAATTGAGCCATCGTGCGATTAAGTGATTGTGGCGATTGTTCATTTAACCAAATCACCCAATGGCTCAATCGCGCAATGACTCAATGTTTATCGAACTTCACGCCCGTTCCGCATTCAGCTTCCTCGAAGGTGCTTCCCTGCCCGAGGAATTAGTCGGCGTGTGCCAGCACTTCGGCATGCCGGCCATGGCGCTGCTCGACACCGACGGCGTCTACGGTTCGCCGCGCTTCCACCTCGCCGCCAATAAAGCCAAGATCAAAGCCCACATCGGCGCAGAGGCTTCAGTCAACTTTTCACCACAGGGCCACAGAGCCACAGAGAAAATTCAACAATCAACAATTAACGATCAAAAATCTTACGGCGAATTCCGCCTTCCCCTGCTCGTCGCATCCCGCACCGGCTACCAGAACCTCTGCCGCCTGATCACCAAAATGAAGCTGCGCGCGAAGAAGAAGGGCGAAGGCGCAGTCACCAGACAAGAGCTCGAAGAACACGCCGAAGGACTCATCTGCCTCACCGGTGGCGACGAAGGGCCGCTCGCCGCAGCATTGAAAAGCAGTCCCGATGAAGCCGGCCGTCACCTCGATCAACTCGTCGGAATCTTCGGGCCGAAGAACGTCTACGTCGAACTCCAGCGCCACTTTCATCGCGAAGAGGAATCCCGCAACCGCATCGCTATCGATCTTGCCCGTTCATTCAACCTGCCGCTGCTTGCTACAAATGGCGTGAACTACGCCACACCCAAGGCTCGTGAACTCTGCGATGCCTTCACCGCGATCCGCCATCACAAAACTCTTTCTACCGCTGGACGCCTCCTCGCCCGCAACTCCGAACGCCACGTGAAATCCCCCGCGGAAATGCAGCAACTTTTCTCCGACCTGCCGGAGGCCATCAGCAACACCGTCGAACTTTCCAATCGCCTCGAATTCACGCTCGACAATCTTGGCTACGAATTCCCGCGCTATCCCGTGCCCGAAGGCGAGACGATGGATTCTTACTTGCGCGAACAGTCCTGGATCGGCTTCCGCAACCGCTACGGACGCGCCTCGCAGGAAATGCAATCCAAGGCTCGCCGTCAAATCGAAAAAGAACTCGCGCTGATCGAAAAGCTTAGACTCGCCGGATACTTCCTCATCGTCTGGGATCTCGTCCGTTTCTGCCGCGCAGAAAACATTCTTGTGCAGGGTCGCGGGTCGGCCGCCAACAGCGCCGTCTGCTACTCGCTTGGCATCACCGCCGTCGATGCCGTCGGCATGGAGCTTCTCTTCGAACGATTTCTTTCGGAAGAGCGCGGCGAGTGGCCCGATATCGATCTCGATCTGCCCTCGGGCGACGAGCGCGAAAAAGTCATCCAATATCTCTACAAGAAATACGGTGAGCGCGGCGCGGCTATGACCGCCAATGTGATCACCTATCGCAACCGCATGGCCGCGCGCGAAATGGGCAAGGCCCTCGGATTCGATCCCGAAACGCTTGCCAAAATTTCCGCGGCCGTCGCCACTTGGGAATTCCGCGACGAAAACGACGCGCTCGACCGCCGCTTCCGCGATGCCGGGCTCGATCTCACGCATCCCCGCCTGCGCAAATATTACGAACTCTGCCTCGCCGTGCAGGACCTGCCGCGCCATCTCGGACAGCACTCCGGCGGCATGGTCATCTGCCAGGGACAACTCGATTCCGTCGTCCCGCTCGAGCCCGCCTCTATGCCCAGCCGCGTCGTCGTGCAATGGGACAAGGAAGATTGCGCCGACATGGGCATCATCAAAGTCGATCTGCTCGGTCTCGGCATGATGGCCGTGCTTAAGGATTCCATCGAACTCATCCGCGATCACTATCACGAGAAAGTCGATCTCGCGCATCTTCCGGCGGACGATTCGCAAGTCTATTCAACTTTGCAGCAAGCCGACACCGTCGGAATGTTTCAAGTTGAAAGCCGCGCGCAGATGTCCTGCCTGCCGCGCCTTCGCCCCGTGCGCTTCTATGACGTAGTCGTACAAGTCGCGATCATTCGTCCCGGCCCGATTGTCGGGCAGATGGTGAATCCATTTCTAGAGCGCAGGCAAGGACGCCAGGACGTCACCTACGCGCACCCATCTTTGAAACCAATTCTCGAGCGCACGCTCGGCGTGCCGCTTTTTCAGGAACAACTGCTGCGCATCGCCATGGTCGCCGCCAACTTCACCGGAGGCGAAGCCGAGGATCTTCGCCGCGCCATGGGATTCAAGCGCTCGCAGGCCCGCATGCGCGAGATTGAAACCAAACTCCGCGCCGGCATGACCACCAACGGAATCTCTCCAAAAGCGCAGGAAGAAATCATCCTCTCGATCACTTCCTTTGCGCTTTACGGATTCCCCGAATCGCACGCCGCCAGCTTCGCCCTGATCGCCTATGCGAGCGCCTATCTGAAATGCCACTATCTCGCCGCCTTCACCGCCGCGCTGTTGAACAATCAGCCCATGGGATTTTATTCGCCGGCAACGATCGTCAAAGACGCCCAGCGTCACGGCCTGAAACTGCTCCCGGTCGATGTGACGAAATCAGAGTGGAAT
>DATJOA010000162.1:0-2611 GCA_035507635.1 Candidatus Acidiferrales bacterium | reverse complement strand
AGCATCCGGGCGGATCGCCACACTGACGCCGAAGTAGACCATGTGGGGCAGCGGCCTCGGCTGTCCATTGCGCGAAGCGCGATTCTATTTTGACCCAATTTTTGCCGCTCACGTATACTCGCAGAAGCGAGTCGCGCGCATCTCACAGATCTCGCTCCGGCATTCCCCGCGATCATGCGAATCCAAGGGGGCGGTTAGCTCAGCTGGTTAGAGCGCCTGCCTTACAAGCAGGAGGTCGCAGGTTCGAGTCCTGCACTGCCCACCAAATTCCTTCTTTTTCAATCAACCAAACTTTCATGTTCCGGACCCGGTTCAAGAACGAAATCGTCGCAGAATTCCTGCCTCCTTTGCGATCCAGCAAAAAACAGAAGCTCATCATCCTGTGCGACGGAATGCCGTCCATTCCCCGCAAACAATCGCTTTCCGAGTTCCTCGCTCGCAAAGGCTTCTGGGTCATCTATCCCCGCTACCGCGGCGCGTGGGAGAGCGGCGGCGAGTTTCTCCGGAATTCTCCGCACAAAGACATTCTCGACGTTCTCGACGAATTGCCCGGGGATCTGGAAGACATTGCGTTTGGTCAGCGTTTCCGGCTGACGCCGGACCAGGTTTTCGTCATCGGAGGCAGCTTCGGTGGCGCGGCAGCGATCTTGTTGTCGCTCGATTCGCGTGTCACTCGCGTCGTCGCGAATTGCCCGGTCGTGGACTGGAGCATCCTGAGCGATGCCGAGAAAGCCGAGACGTCAAATCCGAACTATGCTGAATACATCCGGCAGGCATTCGGCAATGCTTACCGGCTTTCCGATGCGAACTGGAAGAAACTGCGCCGGGGTACGTTCTACAATCCGTGGCACCACCGAAACGAAATCGATGCCTCCAAGGTGCTGCTGTTCCACGCCAAGGACGATCCGAACGTGCCTTACGAACGCACCAGGGAATTTGCCGAGATCACGGGCAGCAAGCTGAAGACTCTCCAGCGCGGCGGGCACATCAGCACGGATTACATCACGCGAAAATATTGGCGGGAGATCGAGAATTTCTTGAAGGCGAAGCGCTGACCAATGCGCCGTTTGGACTCTGGATCGGCGTAGATCACTTCAGCTTCATTCAGAGAAACAGTAAAAATCTGAACTTCACGGCCTGGTGTCCTCCGCCGACCCTCTGACACTGTTCATCTTCGACGAGTCCAATCTCCCGACTTCGCGCGGGAGCAGAATGCTCAACTCAGGTGCGGAATTCGGCGGAGAGGTAGGTTGGCGGAAGTTCTCAGCTGGGGACGGGAAATCCTGTATGGGCTCTACTCCTGCAGTTGCTTCGCAATTCGGTAATAGAGATCGATAGAATCGTGCAGCTGTTTTTTGGGGATGTACTCGCCTTCAGTGTGAGCCACGTGAATTGATCCCGGACCGACCAGCAGCGGGTCTCCCCACTTCGTCAGCCGCGGAATATCCGTAGTGAATTTGGCGATCATGGTCGGCAAGCCGTCGACCGTACGAAATCGCAGAAAGGGAAGTTCGAGAGGGAACATTACTTCAACCTGATCTCCGGCGGTCGTGAGAATCTGCTTGCGTAATTCCTGCGTCGGACCGATCAGCCGATAGAGCAGATCGGCGTGGGCGTAGTCGGGGATGACGTTTGGAGCGCGGCCGCCTTCAATCAATCCGATATTCAGCGTGCATGGACCGACTTGAGGATCAGAAGGCAAGGGCATCGCACGCAGGCGCGTGAGCGCGGGAATCAGCTTGTCGATTGCCGAGTCGCCTAGTTCCGGATACGCCGAGTGTGCCATCTTTCCCCGGGCGGTCACCTCGACGCGCAAGGTTCCTTTCGAGGCTAACGCGATACGATTTTCTGTCGGCTCGCCGTTCACTAAGAATTTGCAGCCGCGCGGGGCATGATCGTTCGCGATTTTGGCGCCGAGGCTGTCGCGCTCTTCGCCGACGACGAACAGCAGTCCCACATAGATTCCTTCGCGCCGCAAGCGCTCCGCGGCTGCGATCTGGGCGGCGATGATCCCCTTGGCGTCGCACGAACCGCGTCCGTAAATGTTGGCTTCGTCTTCTGACGAGGGAATGAATGGTGGCACGGTATCCATGTGCGTGGAGAAAGTTATCGCCGGATCACTCTGCTCTTCGTGCTTGGCATAGACGTTGAAGCGGTCACCTTCCACGGGCATCTTCCGGGTGTGATAGCCGATGCGGCAAAGCTCGCCGTAAAGATAATTTCCGACCGCAGTCTCGTTGCCCGAGATCGATTCGATATCCACGAGTTGCCGCGTGAGCGTGATTGCGTCCATGCAGGAGAGAATAGCAAAAGCGGACCTCGGACCTTGGACGTCAGACCTCAGGCTCTCCCTTTTCGGCCTCCGGCATTCGGCTGCATGCCTTCGAAACATGCATTGATCGCGAGGGCCTAACGGCAAATGACCAACGACCAGCGACCAGCGACGGACGCGGACGACGGACGACGTTCCTCCCATTGTGTAATCTGTATCCGTGCTCTCATCCAATTCCTCCATTCGATCTCTCTTCCTCGACGGGCCTGCGGGACGCCTTGAAGCGCTGCTGAACGCCGGGGCCGAGAATGCAACACACGCGGCGGTTGTGTGTCATCC
>DATJOA010000161.1:0-7056 GCA_035507635.1 Candidatus Acidiferrales bacterium | reverse complement strand
CCTAGATTTGCATTCTTTCCATTCCGGTGTATGCTCTGCCCTTGAGGGGTGGTGCCCCTTGATTAAGCAGCATCCATTCCGTCGCGACGCCCTCAAGGTAGCCATCATCGCCCTCCTCACCTTGATCGGCCTGATCCTGATCCGCGCCTGTATGGAACCACCCGGCTAACCCTCAGCAACGCACTACTTAGGACGCCACCCCTTCGGCTACGCCTGGGATAGAGGGCCGAGGGGGCATTTCCTACAGCAAATTCTTCAAACGGATTTTGACTTCCTGTACGAGGGGGCCGCGCTGGATGGTAACGGACACAACCGTGCCCGCCGGCTTGATAAAGGCGGGTTCTTCCTCGGCCCAGGGTGCGACGGGCGGCTGGTGGTCGATCTGGATGATGCGGTCGCCAACCTTCACTCCGGCCTTGTCGCCGGGACTGTTGGGGAGTACGCCGACGATCTTGAGGCCTTTGCCGCTGTCATCGAAGTCATCGAGAATCCCGGTGCGGGTAAAGACGTCCGGTTTTGGGCGTCCCACGTTCCTTTCGAGGTAGAGCGCGTGGTGCGGCCAATCGACGGTAACGGTGAATCTCTTGAGAATGTCGTCGCCGATTGTTCCTGCGTGCTGATCCCATGAAGCCTGGCCATCGCTGAGATATCCGATGATGTGATGCACGCAATTATTTTCGATGCAGACGGTCTTGATACGAGCGATCCAACCTGGGGGAGAGTCGCCGCCCGCACCTCCTCCGAACACTCCGTGATATTGATGATGCACGTGATCGAGGATGGCAGCCTTCTTCACGAACCAATCGCTGATGCTGATGCCGCCGAAAGCTCCCGTGTCGACAACAAAATCTCCCTGAACCCGGGCGTTCACGCCAGCTTTTACGACTACCTCGGTCGGGTCTTGCTCGAGCGAAATTTTCTCGCCGCGGCCGCGATAGGAAAATGAGTTGGGATCGAAAAACGTCAGATGCTGCCGCCCATAATCGATCGCTACCACCAGCTGTCGCAAGACTTCATAGCCGACCGCGCCGACCGGTCCGGTGCCGTCGGGCCAGGGCATCTGGATGGAGAAAAATTTCTGGCGATGCAGCGTGAGATCGCCGATGCGCACCTCGTCGGTGCGGAAGGCCTTTGCGTTGAGCGGTCCGCCGATTGCGGGAACGGTGATGGGTCCGCCATCGGCTGTCAGCCCGAGCCGGGCGATAACGGCAGGGTTGAGGACGTTAACGCCGGCGCCCGTGTCGAAGATCAACTGGAATGGACCCTTGCCGTTGATCATCGCCTCGAAGACCACTCCCTTGGTGGTGGGAACAGTTACCTGGTGCGAGTCAGGCCAGCGGAAATCGGTAACGGCATCCTGGGCGAACGACGATTTGAGATTTATGCACGCAAGACAAGCCAGCAGCGCGAACGCCAATCTCATGTCGGTACTATACCGATTCCCTTATCCTCAGCGGTCGAGTGCGGGGCCGAAGTCCGGGCGGCCGAACGGCTTCAACGTCCCGGGGCGACTTCGATGGTATCGCCGGCGTGCAGCCTGGCTTCTTCGCCTTTGGTGAAGAGGAGGAATCCGATGGCAGCGGCAGCCCCGACGTATCGAGCCTTGGAGGCTCCGATCGTGCCGTCGACCGAGTCGTCGGCCAGCTTGGCCAGGCCGAGAGATCCGCCCAGCTTGAGCAGGCGGACTTTGTTGCCGCCGTGGAACACTCCCTCGGGATCTTTCGTAATGGCTTTCACTTTCTCGTCGAACACGAGAACCATTGATCCATTGCGCATCATGCGGCGCGCGCGATGGGTGACCAGGTGGCCATGATAGATTTTGCCGGTGAGGTCGCGAGCTTCGAAGGGAGTTCCTGTTTTCATCTTCGAATTGACGTCGGAGGTGAGGCGCAGGAGAACGGTCTGGGCTGATAGCTGCGCGGCAAAGATCATCGGCAGAGCGCAGGCCGCAACACCGAGGATGCCTCTCATACTTCGAAACTGCAAGAGCACCGCCCTCCAAAGAAGAAAATCGATCAGAAGCCTACCACGCTTGGCGGCCTTGATAGGTGGATCTGTCCGAGAAAAGCACGACCCTGGGGGAAAGTTGCGGGAATGGTGCGCCCGGAGAGATTCGAACTCCCGACCTGTTGCTCCGGAGGCAACCGCTCTATCCATCTGAGCTACGGGCGCACACGGGTGTTTCTAGTCTACATGCCGTGGCAAAGAGCGGCAACGGAGCGCACGCAGCGGTTAGGGGATAGAAACTGGCGGCCAGAGTTCAGCGTTCCGTGGTTCCCGGTAAGTCAGCCCGCTAAGCGCTGATCACTAGCCACGTTCTTACCAGCGGTCGCGCCGTCCGCCTCCACCGCGATTGCCGCGGTCTCCGCGATCGCGGAAGCCACCGCCGCCACCACCGCCGCCGCGTTCGGCCTTGGGGCGAGCTTCATTCACGTTGATGGTGCGTCCGCCGATTTGAGATCCGTTGAGCGCGGCGATGGCTTTCTCGCCGTCTTCGTTGCTGTTCATCTCGACGAATCCGAAGCCGCGGGAACGTCCGGTATCGCGATCGGTCATGATGCTGACGCGATCGACCTGTCCATAGCCTTCAAAAAGTTGCCGCAGTTCGTCTTCGTTGGTATTGAAGCTCAGGTTTCCCACGAAAATATTCTTCACGCGTCTGCCTCTGCATTGAACTGTCGGAAGTGCGAGCGAATCGGCGGACTATCAGGTCGGGAGGGCCGTCCCTGGAAATCGAAACCGGAGCTGGCAACAGTCAATTGCGCGGGAAGTATAGCAGGGTTCGGCCAATCGCGTGTCAAAAGTTGAGGCCAGTGCGGGCGCGCCGGGACACTCCAGGCGGCTGTCCCTCCGCAACCCTCTAGCACTGGTCAACCTTCCAGTATCCGTCGCTCTGGAATCCCATCTGTAGCAGGCGGTTCTTCGGATCGTGGTGTTTGCCGCATCCGGGGCAGACCATGTAGCGGCTCCAGGCTGTGCCTTGACGGTCGTAGTTCTCGGCGACGGCGAAGGTGGTCCCGCAACTGCACGGGACGAGGAACATGCGGAAAGATTGATGCGAGTAATCGGGAATTTTCGTCGGGCGATTCGCCTTCGACGATCCGCGACGAAAGGCCCCCGCGACAGACTGCGAGGCGCCGGCGCTACGGGTTCTTTTCATGACTCTTCGACTACTGCCATCGTACTCTTCTTGCGTCTGTTCGCTTGAAGGATTTTCTTGCGCAGGCGCAGCGATTTCGGCGTGATTTCCACGAATTCGTCGTCGGCAATGAATTCGATGGCCTGCTCGAGATTCAGAGGCTTGAAGGGAACGAGGCGAATGGCTTCGTCCGCGGTCGAGGCGCGCATGTTGGTCAGCTTCTTTTCGCGGACGGCATTGACGTCGAGATCGGTATCTTTCGCATTCTCGCCGATGATCATGCCCTCGTAGAGATCGATGCCGGGGCCGACGAAAAGTTCGCCGCGCTCTTGCAGGCCCCAGAGAGCGTAGGCAGTCGAAGTGCCGGGACGGTCGGCGATGAGCGCTCCGGTCAGCCGATGTGGAATCTCGCCTTGCCACTGGGTGTATCCATCGAAAAGAGAATTCATGACGATGGTGCCGCGCGTGTCGGTGAGGAGCTGGCTGCGAAGTCCGATCAGTCCGCGGCTGGGAACCCGGAATTCGATGCGCACGCGTCCGTAGCCGTGATTGTGCATGTTGGTGACTTCACCCTTGCGCGAGCCGAGTTGCTCCATGACAACGCCCACGAAGTCTTCGGGGACGTCGATGGTCAGATGTTCAACCGGCTCCATAAGCTTGCCGTCGATGCGTTTCGTGACGATCTCCGGCTTGCCGACCATGAGTTCGTAGCCTTCGCGGCGCATCATCTCGATGAGGATCGAAAGCTGGAGTTCACCACGGCCGAGGACTTTGAAGGAATCGGTTGTGCCCGTTTCTTCAACGCGGAGAGAAACATTCGTCAGCAATTCTTTCTCGAGGCGCTCGCGAAGATTGCGGCTCGTTACGTACGTGCCGTCTTTGCCCGCGAAGGGCGACGTATTGACCGTGAAGAGCATCGCGATGGTCGGCTCGTCGATCGCGATAGGAGGAAGCGGAGCGGGATTCTCTACGTCGGTAATAGTTTCGCCGATCGTGATGCCCTCGACGCCCGCGACGGCGACGATGTCTCCGAGTTCGGTTTCGGTGATGTCGGTGCGCTTGAGGCCGGAGAAGGAAAACAGCTTCGTGATCTTTGTCTTCTGCATCGCGCCGTCGAGCTTGGCGATCGCGACTTCTTCTCCGGTGAACATCTTGCCGTTGAAGACGCGCGCGATGGCGAGCCGGCCCAGATAGTCGCTGTAGTCGAGGTTGGCGACGAGAATCTGCAGTGGGCCGGCGAGATCTCCCTGCGGCGGAGGAATTGTCTTCAGAATCGCGTCGAAGAGCGGACGCAAGTTTTCGCCGGGTATCTTGATGTCGGTAGATGCCGTGCCGATCTTCGCGTTCGTGTAGAGCACGGGAAAGTCGAGCTGTTCTTCTTTCGCGTCGAGATCGATGAAGAGATCGTAGATCTCGTTCAGGACTTCCTGCGCGCGGGCGTCGGCGCGGTCGATCTTGTTGATGACGACGATAGGCGGCAGCTTGGCTTCGAGCGCCTTGCCAAGAACGTAGCGCGTTTGCGGCAGCGGTCCTTCGCTGGCATCGACGAGCAGCATGACGCCGTCGACCATCTTGAGGGCGCGCTCGACTTCTCCGCCGAAATCGCTGTGGCCGGGCGTATCGACGATATTGATTTTGACGTCGTGATAGAAGATCGCCGTATTCTTTGCGAGGATGGTAATGCCGCGCTCGCGCTCGAGCTCGTTGGAGTCCATGACGCGGTCGACGTGATGTTCGTTGGCGCGGAAAGTGCCGCTCTGTTGCAGCATGGCGTCGACCAGCGTGGTTTTGCCGTGATCGACGTGCGCGATGATGGCGATGTTGCGAATGCTGGAACTCAAAAGGGAACCTTTCTAAATTTATGGGTACTACCAATGTACTATGCGGAGATCAGGCGCGACCACTCGAAGCTGACTCGATGTACGATGCTGATATGTGCTTCATGCTTTTCGTCGGAACCGATAAGCCACTGCCGTTAAAGGAGTGGAGAAGGGACGCTCCCGATATCTGCGTGCGGAGTCTTTCAGGCGATGAGGAAAGGATTAAGCCCCACTTTTCAAAGCCGCTTGTACAGTATGTCGGCTCAACTGCAGGCTGCGGCTGCGATTTCCCTCACTGGATTCTGTTTAACGGAGAACCGCCCGCCGATGGATTCGACGGACGGGAGGAAGATCAGAAACAAACCAATACCGAAAATGCGAAAAGACTGGTGCGGCTGTTGCGCGGGAACGGCGGTGGCTCGTTCGAAATTTATGGGGTGTGGGCAGGAAACTGGTCGAAACCACAGCTTGACCAGAAGTATATTCAGCTAGACGAAGTTCTCTCACCGTCATTTCTATTCGGAGAACAAGTCTTCTATCGCGTTAAGGCATCGTAACTTTCTTGCGTTTCGAGAAGTTCAGCTCCGACTTCAGCGCTACCCTCGTCCCTTACTCTCAGCCGGTACCACACCACGATCGTTACCAGCGAAAACAGAAAGATGATGGTCGAGATGGCGTTGATCTCTGGGGTGATGCCGCGGCGGAGGCGTCCCCAGATTTCGAGCGGAAGCGTGTTGTCACGGCCGATCAGGAAGAAGCTGACGGCGATCTCGTCCATTGAGAGGGTGAAGATCAGGAGCGCGGCGCCGATGATCGGCAGCTTCAGGTTCGGCACGGTCACGCGCCAGAACGTCTGCCAATAATTTGCGCCGAGATCGAGAGAAGCCTCCTCCTGAGCGCGGTCGAGTTTCTGCAATCCGGCGAAAACTTCGGTGGTTGCGACAGAGATCAGCGCAGTGCCGTGTCCGAGGATGATGGTCAGCAGGCTCAGCCTTGTGTGAGTCAGATCAAACAACATGAGCAGCGAGAGTCCCGTGATGATACCCGGCAGAATCAGCGGCAACAGCACGAGCCGGCGAAATAGCGCTTTGCCGGGGAATTGCGCGCGGTCAAGAGCAAGCGCTGCCGGGATCCCCAGCGCGAGCGAGATGGCCATCGCCGCGAACGCGACTTTCAGGCTGTTGACGACCGAATCCCAGATCGCGCCGTCGGAAAAGAGGATGCGGTACCAGTCGAGGGTCAGGTGATGCGGAGGAAAACCGCCGACGCCGTCGCGGTTGAACGAATAAAGGATAAGGACAGCGATTGGCAGATAGAGAAATGCGAAGACTGCCGTCGTGTGCGCCCGGAGCCATCGCGAGCGAGGTTCGTGATTCGCGTGACCGCTCATGAGAAACTCCATTTCTTTTCCAGCCGTTCGGAAAGAAACAGCAGGCTGACGACGATCAGGAGCATTCCAAGAGAAATGGCCGCCCCGAGAGGCCAGTTGTAAGCTGCGCCGAACAAACTCACGACGATGTTGGAAATCATGATCCCGCTCGGGCCGCCCAGGAGCAGAGGCGCGAGAAAGTCTCCGAGACTCAACACGAAGGCAAAGGTCGCTCCCGCCACAACGCCGGGAATCGAGAGCGGGAAGATCACTTTCCAGAACGTTTGCGCGGGAGTGGCCCCCAGGTCGTGCGAGGCCTCGACCAGATTGCGCGGGATGTGCTCGAGTGCGGCATAGATCGGCAGGATCGTGAACGGCGTATAGATGTGCGTCAACGTAAGCACGACCGCGAATGGGCTATAGAGCAGGAATTCCAACGGATGCTTCGTGATATGCACGTACTGCAAAAGCGTATTCAGGACGCCGTCGGAGCCGAGGATGGTTTTCCAGGCATACGCGCGCACCAGATAACTGACCCACAGGGGAATAATCACCAACTGATAGAGAAGGTCTTTTCGCTTGCCCGCGCCGAAAGACAAGAAATATGCCAGAGGATATCCCAGTAATAAGGAGAAGAGCATGACGCGGGCGGCGATCCACATCGAACGCAGCAGCGTCTCGTAATACACCGGCTTCTGCAGCTCTTTATAGTTGTCGAGATTCCACGA
>DATJOA010000160.1:0-3646 GCA_035507635.1 Candidatus Acidiferrales bacterium | reverse complement strand
GATCCGCGCCTGGTGCAGTTTGCGTTGAAGTTCTACTTCTGAGCGAAGGAGTAGAGTAGGAACAGTTTCATCCCGGGCGGCTTCCGCCGCCCGGCACTCTAATGGCCCGCCTTGAGCCGGCCTGAGTTTCCTGGAGCAATTCGATGTACCCCGATCTGCAGAAAGAACTCTCCACGTTCGAGCGTCGGACCCCGAAGTCCGCCGAGGCTCATAAAAAAAATCTCAAGCGGATTCCTCTTGGCGTTGCCAGCAATTATCGCGCGTATGATCCGTGGCCGATCTTCGTGAAAGAAGGCAGCGGCAGCAAATTTCGCGATCTCGATGGCAACGAGTACATCGATCACAATCTATGTTTCGGCGCGCTCATGGCGGGACACTGCCATCCGGCAGTGATGAAGGCGGTCGAAAAGCGTCTCTCCACCGGAACCATGTTCGGCATGCCGCACGACATGGAGTGGGAACTCGCCGAAGAAATCTGCAACCGCTTTCCGGTCGAGATGTGCCGCTTCAGCAACAGCGGAACCGAAGCCACTATGCATGCTGTGCGTTTGGCGCGTGCAGCCACCGGGCGCGACAAGATCATTAAGTTCGAGGGCGCGTATCACGGCTTGCACGACAGCGCGTTGGTCAGCGTGAAGCCGCATGCGCCAGAGTATGGCGATATCAACGCTCCAACTTCCGTTCCCGGCGGACTCGGCGTTCCCAAAGCTGCGATTGAAAATGTGAAGATCGCGACGTTCAATGACCTGAATACCGTTGAGCGGCGATTCAGAGAAAATCCCGGCGAGATTGCGGCGATCATTCTGGAGCCGATCCTGATGAACGTTGGCCTGTGCCTGCCGGAACCGGGCTTCCTGAAAGGCCTCCGCGATATCTGCACGAAGAGTGGCGCGCTATTGATCTTCGACGAAGTGAAGACAGGTGCGAAGCTCGGATGGGGCGGCGCGAGCGAATATTTCGGCGTCGCTCCCGACATGATCTGCCTGGCGAAATCGATCGGCGGCGGCCTGCCGCTGGCGGCTTTCGGCACGCACAAGTCCGTCATGGACCTGATCAGCCAGCACAAAGTCTTCCACGGCGGAACCTACAACACGAATCCCGTCTCGATGGCTGCGGGGCTGGCGACGTTCCGCGAAGTCCTTACCCGCGAGAACTATGCGCATGTCGACAAACTCAGCAAGAAACTCGCGGACGGATATCGCAAGATCATCGCGAAGGTCGGCCTGCAGGCTTACATTGCCGATGCGGGAGCGAATGGCGCCTTGATGCTCTATCCGAGGGAAATTCGCAACTACCGTGACTGGACCACGATCGACATCGACTTGTGGCGTCACTACTGGTTCGGCATGGTCAACCGTGGCGTGATGGCACAGCCTTACTGGTGGGATGAGCAGTGGACGATCTCGGTTCAGCACACCGAGGCCGATATCGATAAGCACCTCGCCGCATTCGACGACATCGCTGCTTCGCTTGCCAAGGCGCAGCAGGAGCGCGGCGCGGCTGAGCCGGCCGAAGTCGCACATTGAGAAATTTGTCATCGGTCGTCAGTTGTCAGTTCTCAGTTTGTTCGTGGCAGGAACACCGGGTCTGATGACTGATGACGGATGACTGACGACGGACTTGTCCACGATTCCACAATCCGAAGCACAGCCGCACCTGATCCGCGCCCTTGGGCGTCGCGATCTCGTGCTGCTTTTTGTGGTTGCCGTCTTTAATCTCAACGTGGTTCCATCGATCGCGGCCAACGGCGGCGTCACCGTCTGGCTGTGGATCATTTCGCTGCTGCTTTTTTTCTGGCCGCAGGGCATCGCTGTGATTGAGTTGGCCCATCGCTATCCCGGAGAAGGCGGCGTGTATCTCTGGGCGAAAGAAGTTTTTGGTGATTTTCACGGATTCCTCTCGGGCTGGTGTTACTGGACTAATAACATGCTCTACGTGCCGACGGTGATGCTCTATTTCGTCGGTGTATCGGTTTATGTGCTCGGTCCCGGACATCAGGCGCTCGGCGACAACAAGATCTTCGCATCGATTGCATCGTTGACGCTTCTTGCACTGCTGACACTGTTCAATATTCTCGGGCTCGGTGTCGGCAAGTGGATCAACAATCTCGGGGCGATTGGAACATTCATTGCCGCGGCGGTGCTGATCGGGCTCGGCTTCGTGATGTGGTCGCGCTTTGGAACGACGATCACCGCGGCGGATTTCAAGATCCCCGCAAATCCGAAATTTGTGCTGAATTCTTTTGGCGTGATTTGCTTCGGACTCGTTGGCCTCGAACTCGCGTCGGTGATGGGAGACGAAATCAAAGATCCGCGTCGCACGCTACCCGGCGCGGTGGCGTGGGGAGGGATTCTCTCTGGAGCGCTTTATATCGGTGCGACGCTAACTTTGCTGATTGCGGTTGGAAAGAACGTGAATGTTCTGCAGGGAATCGTGCAGGCAGTCTCGCACATGGCTGCACAGGTTCGATTGAACTGGATCACGATTCCATTTGCCTTGATGCTCAGCCTTTCGATCGCAGGTATAGGATCGGCGTGGATGGGAGGTTCGGCACGCATTCCGTTCGTCGCCGGGCTCGATTCGTATATGCCGTCGTGGCTCGGCAAGGTACATCCGCGCTACGCGACGCCTTACGCGGCCCTGATCGTGCAGGGGATCGTCTCGGGAGTTCTGGTGATTCTAAATTTCGCCGGAGCCGGCGTGCAGGAGACGTTTCAAAAACTTCTGTCGCTCGCCGTCGTATTGCAGTTGGTCCCATTTATTTACATGTTCGGCGCGCTGGTGAAGTTCGCGGTCACAGAATCCACAGCGATAGGCCAGTACAGTCGCCTGACGATGTTTCTTGCGGGATCGAGCGGATTGTTGACGACCATTCTCGGCATCGCTCTCGTGTTTTTTCCGGCCCAGCAGATTACATCGCTGTGGCAGTACGAAGCATGGATGTTCGGCGGCACGCTGTTCTTCGTCGGTCTCGCAGCCTTTTTCTATTTCGTCTATGGCCGCCGAAAGATAGTGTCACCGCTTCATGTAGCGACAGCCGCCTCGGCTGTCCAGGCAAGCGAAGCTCGCCATTGAATTTGGGTAGCGTAGCGCTTGAAGCGCTGCGGTAAGAAGTTTACGGGAAAACTCAACGGGCTTTAGCCCCACGCAGGAGGCCATGATGCCTAGCGGTGTTCAGACCGAAGTCAAAACTTATCAGATGTTCATCAATGGCGAGTGGGTAGCGAGCAAGTCTGCAAAGACCTTTCCTGTGTACGATCCTTCGACCGAAGAAGTGATCGCGCAGGTTCCGGATGCCGGCGCCGAGGATGTGAACCACGCGGTTGCCGCGGCCAAAGCGGCATTCGAGGAAGGCCCGTGGGCCACAACGACCGCGCAGGAGCGTGGCCGCGTGCTGTTCCGCATGGCCGACAAAGTTCGACAGAATCTCAACGCGCTCGCGGAACTCGAATGCCGCAACACGGGCAAGCCGATCGTCGAAGCGGAATTCGACCTCACTGACGTGGCGACTTGCTTTGAGTATTACGGCGGTCTTGCGACGAAAATCACTGGGTCCGTAAATCCCGTTCCGGATAACGCGTTATCGTTGTCGCTGAAGGAGCCTGTTGGAGTTGCCGGACAGATTATTCCCTGGAATTATCCGCTG
>DATJOA010000159.1:0-4618 GCA_035507635.1 Candidatus Acidiferrales bacterium | reverse complement strand
CATGATGCGACGCCTGAACATCTGCGGGAGGCGATCGATGGAAGTTTGAAGCGACTGCGGCTGGAGCGGATCGATCTGTATCAGCTGCATGCTCCGGCGCCGGTGACTCCGTTCGACGATTCGGTGGGGGCGCTGGCGGATTTGCAGAAAGAAGGGAAGATCCGGCTGGTGGGATTGTCCAACGTCACGCGCGAACACGTGGAGCGGGCTCAGAAGATTGTGCCGATTGCGTCGGTGCAGAACCGCTACAGCTTCGCCGATCGCGAATGGGATTCTTTGGTCGACTATTGCACGGAGAATGGAATTGCCTTTATTCCGTGGTTCCCGCTCGGAGCAGGCAAGGCTGCGCATGAGGCGCTGACCGCGGTCGCGAAGGCGCATGGGGCGACACCGCTCCAGGTGGCATTGGCGTGGCTGTTGCAGAGGTCGCCGATGATGCTGCCGATTCCGGGGACGTCTTCGGTGAAGCATCTTGAGGAGAATCTCGCCGCTGCGTCGTTGCGGCTGACGAGCGAGGAGTTCCGGAAGTTGGCGGACGTGAAACGGTAAAATCGAGACGTCGTACGACATGGATCGTGGGGGCGTTTCACGTCCCCACGATTTTTTGTGGGTACACCCATGGCTGGGGAAAAGGACATTCTGAAATTGCCGGCGCCGAAACGGGCGCCGAAACTGACGTCCCGGCGGGTTGGGATTCATACGTCGTCGGCGGGAGGTGTGCAGAATGCGGCCGAACGCGCGTACCGGCTGGGATGCAACACGCTGCAGATTTTTTCGTCGAGCCCGCGGCAATGGGCTCCGCATGAACTGGGGGCGCCGCGATGCGATGAGATGAATCGCCTGCGCGCTCGATACGGTCTGAAGCCGCTGGTGATTCATACGAACTACCTGGTGAATCTGGCTTCGTCAAACGAACTGTTCTTGCATAAGTCGATGGAGGCTTTCCGCGGCGAAGTCGAGCGGGCGCTGGCATTGTGTGCAGATTATCTTGTCTTGCATCCGGGATCGTTTCGCGGGGCAGACCGCGAGCAGGGATTGCTGCGCACTGCGGCCGCGATTGCGGCGTCGACGCAGGGGCTTCATCTGGCGAAGGGCGGATTGACGATCCTGATCGAGAACACCGCTGGAGCAGAGTTCTCGCTGGGCGGCAGCTTCGAGCAGGTTGCGGAGGTGCTGCAGCGCTTGGACGGGATTGTCCCGGTTGGGGCCTGCATCGATACGTGCCATACGCATGTGGCCGGGTATGACATCGTCAGCAAAGAAGGGCTTTACGAGACGCTGTTGGGTCTCGACGCGACGATTGGGCTGAGCCGGGTTAAGGTGTGGCACTGCAATGACGCCAAGGCTGCGCGCGGATCGAAGCTCGACCGGCATCAGCACATCGGGAAGGGAACGATCGGGAAGGAGACGTTCCGGATGTTGCTGAATGACTTGCGGTTGGCCCATGCGGCGTTCATTGCTGAGACGCCGATTGATCGTCCTGGAGACGATCGAAGGAATGTGGAGGCGTTGAAGAAACTGGTCTTAGAAACCTAGCTTGCCCCGTCTCAACGGGGGGCATTGTAGAATCTAGGTTTCAGCTTTTCGTCGCAGACCCGTATGCCATCCGAAGAAAAATCCAAAGCCACTATGACCCAAGCCGATCGTCCCAATGACGAACGCTACGATGCCCAGCGCGTGGAGATGAAATGGTTCGAGCGCTGGCAGCAGGATGCGTCGCTTTATGCCGCCGAGGTCGACTCGACGAAGAAGAAATATTACGTGCTGGAAATGCTGCCGTATCCGTCGGGCGCGCTGCATATGGGGCATGTGCGCAACTACTCGATCGGCGACGCGCTGGCGCGCTATATGTGGATGAACGGCTACAACGTGCTGCATCCGATGGGATGGGATTCGTTTGGATTGCCGGCGGAGAATGCGGCCATTTCAAATAACACCCCGCCGCGGGAATGGACGCTGCGCAACATCGCGAACATGAAGGCGCAGATGAAGCGGCTCGGGTTCGCATATGACTGGTCGCGCGAAGTGACCACATGCTTCCCCGAATACTACCGGTGGAACCAGTGGTTCTTTCTGAAGCTCTATGAGCGCGGGTTGGTCTATCGCAAGAAGAGCAAGGTGAACTGGTGTCCGAAGTGCGCGACTGTGTTGGCGAATGAGCAAGTGCTGGGCAATGGATGCTGCTGGCGCCACGAGGACACGCTTGTGGAGCAGCGCGAGTTGGAGCAGTGGTTCGTGCGTACGACGAAGTATGCCGAAGAATTGCTGAACGATCTCGACAAGCTGGATGGCTGGCCCGACAAAGTCCGCACCATGCAGCGCAACTGGATCGGGCGCAGTGAAGGCACGCTCGTCGATTTCAAGCTCGAAGGCAATGCAGGACCAGCGGGATCGACGATCAGCGTATTTACGACGCGCGTCGATACGATTTACGGCGCGACTTCGGTGCAGCTTGCTCCGGAACATCCGCTGGTCGCTGACTTCACGCGCTATAACCAGCCGCTCGGCGATGCGGTCAAACAGATGATTGCCGAGCAGCGCAAGGCGAAAGAAGCGGGCGACATCGGAGAGATCGAAAAACATGGTGTCAATACCCACCGGTTCGCGATCAATCCCTTCAGCGGGGAAAAAGTTCCCATCTGGATTGCGAATTACATCCTGACGGATTACGGCACGGGTGCGATTATGAGCGTGCCGGCGCATGACGAGCGCGACTACGATTTCGCGAAGAAGTACAAGCTGGAGATACGGCTCGTCATCCTTCCTGTCTCGAATGATCCGGAAGAAACCATGACGGAGCCACAGCTGCCCTTCGTCGCGCATCAAGGGATGACGATCAACTCCGGGCCATTCAGCGGATTGAGCTGTGCCGACGCGATCAAGAAAATGTCGGCGTATGCGGAGGAAAAGGGATTCGGCAAGGCTACGGTCACGTATCGGCTAAAGGACTGGGGCATCTCGCGGCAGCGCTATTGGGGAACGCCGATCCCGATGCTGTATTGCGAGAAAGACGGCATTGTTCCCGTCCCGGAAAAAGATTTGCCCGTACTTTTGCCTGAAAACGTGAAGATCACACTCGCTGGGGGATCGCCACTTGCCGATGTGCCGGAGTTCGTCAACGCGACTTGTCCGAAGTGCGGAGGCCCGGCGCGGCGAGAGACGGACACGATGGATACGTTCGTCGATTCGTCATGGTACTTCTACCGTTATACCGACGCGTGCAATGACCGAGCGCCTTTCGACAGCAAGGTCGCGCAGTACTGGTTCGGCGATCGCGGGATCGATCAATACATTGGCGGCGTCGAGCATGCGATTTTGCACCTGATCTATTCACGATTCTGGACGAAGTTCATGCGCGATCTGGGCATGATCACCAACGACGAGCCGGTCGAGCGCCTCTTCACGCAAGGCATGGTGATCAAAGACGGGCGGAAGATGTCCAAGAATCTGGGCAACGTCGTCTCGCCGGACGAGATGGTGGCGCGGTATGGGGCCGATGCGGCGCGCTTGTATAGCTTGTTTGCGGCTCCGCCGGACCGTGATTTGGACTGGCAGGATTCGGGAATCGAGGGGATTCAGCGGTTTTTGGGAAGAGTGTATCGGTTCTTTGTGAAGAATGCGGACCAGAATTGTTCTCCCCGGGCAGACGCGGATGCCAAGAAAGTGGATGACGTAATCGTTGCTCTAACGCCGGAGGCGCGCGCGATTCAGCGAAAGTTGCACCAGACGATCAAGCGTGTGAGCGACGATTTCCAGGGTCGCTGGCATTTCAATACCTGCATCTCGGCGATCATGGAGTTGGTCAATACACTCTACGGCGCGGAAGATGCGATTGCGCGGAAGGCTGTTCCCCCGGCATTTTTAGCCGAGGTGCAACGTGACCTGGTTTTGTTGCTGGCTCCGTTCGCTCCCTACCTCGCGCATGAATTGTGGGAGATGACGGGACAGAAGGGAAGTCTGCTGCGGGCGGCCTGGCCGAAGTTTGATCCGGCGCTCGCGAAGGAAGAGGAAATAGAGATTCCAGTGCAGATCAATGGCAAACTGCGCAGCCGCATCGTTGTGCCTGCGGATTCGAGTGAGGAGTATGTGATCGAGCAGGCGCTGGCGGATGAGAAAGTTAGGGCCGCGCTCGCGGGCAAGCAGATCGTGAAGAAGATTTATGTGCCGGGCAAGATGGTGAATCTGGTCGTGAAGTAGGGCACTTTAGCATCGATCTCAGGACGCGCACAGTCAGATTCCTCGCTTCGCTCGGAATGACAACCTACTCTGGGCCCGAGGACGTCACTACGGATTGGCGCAAGCTGGACATGGGGTTCCTCCACTGCGGTGCTCGTTCCCTGCGTGAACGAGCTTCCCCGCTCGGAATGACGGTCGCTCCTTGATCGTCTGTTTTGCAGTTTGCGCGTGTGAGTTATCCTGACAGCGCATGTCTTTCTCGCCTACGGCTGAAGGATTCCGCACCGCGTTTCGACGGCCCTTGTTCTCATTTGCGGAGATCAGTTGGCGCTGGGCGTTCGGTGGCACGGCGATCGTCCTATTCTTCGTCGGCCTGGTTGAATTCCTCAATAGTCTGCCCGTCACGAGCGGCGAACAGTTGTTCCTGCGGACGAAGCAGCCA
>DATJOA010000158.1:0-7909 GCA_035507635.1 Candidatus Acidiferrales bacterium | reverse complement strand
CACTCAGCGCCCGCACAATCCAGTGTTTTCGCGTGCGGCGATCTTCGGTTCGGTTGGCAAGTATGGAGAATGTGAGTCGCAAAAGAAATAGTAGACATTTAACATTAATTGCACTAACGTAACTTTCCGTGACGCCGCCCGCCCACTCTCCTGGTTTGCGATCGATCTCGGGTGCACGACTTATCGTCCACGAACTCGATGAATACCTGCGGCAAACCAGGATTCGCCATGTTCACTTCGGAGACGGCAGTACAGTTCCTCCGCCTCTGGCATACGTCACGAATTTCCCGCGTTTGTCGATTCCGATTTCGGGTTGCCACACGATGGAACTGGCGCACGGTGGGCGCACCGAAACGATTCGACCGATTCGCGGCCACGCTGTTTTGATCCCCGATCACGCCTGGAACAAGCCCGATTGGTCAGATCGCGTCGACGTTCTTACTTTTTTATTCGGAGTCAAACAGATTGGTATCAGCCTCGTGCGGCACAATGGCGGTTCGGAGGTCCCGGCAAGGGCGGTGAAGGCCAGCGTCCATGGCGGATATGACGTGCCCACGCATAGCATCCTGGCCGCCTTGATGGTAATGGCCGCGGACGACTCGAAGGGGCCATTGGCACGACTTCTGACGGAATCGCTGCTGCATGCCTGCCTGCGGCTTTTGAAAACGCCCGAGAAACAGAAACCTCGTAAGGCAGTTCGAACGTACGAGTCCATCTGCCTTTATGTTCAGGAGAACTTTCATGAACCGATTACTCGCGAGAGCGTGGCACATCATTTTGGGCTAGCGCCGAACCACGTTTCCAGGCTCTTCCGAAAGGAAGGATTCATGCGATTCAACGACTACCTCAATCTAGTGCGGGTGAACCGAGCCAAGTTTATGCTGCAGAACTACAACATGACCCTGAAGGAAATCGCGGCGAGTTGTTGTTATGGCGATCCAGCATATTTCTGCCGGGTATTTAAGAAGATCTGCAAAGTGACGCCGACGGAGTACCGATCCAACAACGCAACCCAAGTCTCGGCTTGATATCAAGCAAACGCTCCCCAAGCTAATGTTACTCCAGTACAATAAACGTTCCATCTCTCCTGTTTCGCTCAATAGGACGGATCACACATACTACGGGACTGCTCACCGGGGCAGTGATTTCCACTCGGGCGAAGCACGCTTGCGCTTGAAATCCATATGCAAAGTGCGGACAGATTTCCGTATGTTTTGAATCGAACAGCTCCGGAGGTCAAACTGGAGAGGTAGAGAGGTCGAGCGTGCTTGGAGGCTACAAGGCACGCGTCCTTTGGGCCTGTCCTAACTCCAAATGGTTGAATCACTCCACAGCTTGAGGAAGCACTTGCTGACGGGGGTTTCGTACGCGATTCCCTTCATCGCATGCGGAGGCATCCTGATCGCCTGCGCGATTGCTTTCGCACCGATGACTCCTGCTGGACCTGATTTTTCGGGTTCTCCCAGACTGAAGCTGATTCTCGATATCGGCACGACATCCCTGCTTCTGATGCTTCCCGTACTAGCGGGATACATCTCTTACTCAATTGCTGACAAGCCAGGACTTGTTCCGGGCTTTCTCGGCGGATATTTGGCAGGGGAAGTAAAGGCTGGTTTCCTAGGCGCGATTCTCGCCGGCCTCGTTGCCGGATACTTAGTGCAAGCTCTCAAGAGGGTCCCCGTCTCGAAGTATCTTCGCCCGATCATGCCGATCCTGGTGATCCCGATCATATCCGGCGGCATCGTCGGCGTGCTAATGATCAAGGTCATCGGAGTGCCGATCGCGTCGCTCATGGATCACGCCAATCACGCCCTGTTATCGATGAGCACGGGAAACGACGTGATTCTGGCTCTGATCCTCGGATCGATGATCGCTTTCGACATGGGGGGGCCGGTTAACAAGACGGCATTCTTCTTTGGCGCTGCCATGATTCGTGAGGGCAATTTCCAGATAATGGGTGCTTGCGCGGCCGCCATTTGCACGCCGCCGCTAGGCATGGGCCTCGCCACCCTGGTCCGCAAAAATGTTTGGAGCACCGAAGAACGCGAGGCCGGTCTGGCAGCGATCGCTATGGGATTAATAGGCATCACCGAGGGAGCGATTCCGTTCGCAGCCGCCGATCCCATCCGCGTGATTCCAAGTATTGTTGCAGGTTCCGCCGTTGCAGCTGCCATAGCCATGACGGCACGAGTGGGAGATCACGCCCCCCACGGCGGCCCAATCGTTTTGCCTGTCGTTGACCATAGAATCGCTTACATACTTGCTATCACGGTGGGGACGGCCGTAACTGCGGCTCTTATTCTCTTACTAAAGCGAAAGGCCACTGAACTGCAACAGAACGGGAAGGAGTACTCATGAAGCTCGTCGCTGTAACTGCGTGTCCCACCGGTATTGCTCATACTTATATGGCGGCCGCGAGGCTGGAAAAAGTTGCCAAGACCTTCGGGCATGAGATCAAAGTAGAGACCCAAGGCGCGATGGGAATCGAAAACAAACTTACCGAGAATGATATCCGTCAAGCACAGATAGCCATCTTCGCAGTCGATATCGAGGTTGAGGGTCGCGAAAGGTTCAATGGGGTGAAGGTAATCCAGGTTCCGCTGCAAGAGGCGCTAAAGAATCCGGAAGGAATTTTTTCGAAGATTCAACGTTAAGGATGATATCGGGCGAAGCAAATTCGATGCAGTTCACGTTTTCCTGTCCACTGGCCAGCGGCCTGCACGCTCGCCCCGCCAGTCATCTCGCGGAAGTAGCGAACCGATTCGAATGCGAATGTACGCTGACCAACCTAAGAAATGGGCTCGTGGCGAACTGCAAAAGCGTGCTTGGCATCATTGCGGCAGACGTGCGAGAGAGTGATCGCTGTGCAGTGCACGTCAGTGGAACGGAAGCATCGGTTGCAACTTTAGCGATTCAGCGGTTCGTAGAAGAGTCCCTCTCCAGTTGCGATGTTCCACTTGCCCCTCTTGACGGCTCGAAGCTGAGCGATACTCTCCCGCGAGCTTTGCGCCGGGCGCATGTCTCTTGTGTTTTCGGCACTCCGCTCAGCCGTGGTATCGGCCAAGGCAAGACTGTAATCCTCAGTCGGATTGCTTTGCCTCGCGATATAGGTACGCCGACACAAGTGGATGTTCAAGTCGAATTGGAGAAAGTCAAGGGTGCACTGGAAGCGGTCCGCGAGCGGATTGGAGAGAAAATCAAATACTGCATCACTCCGACAGGTTCCGCTGTACTTCAGGCGGAGCTGGCGATGGCTGGCGACGTATTTTTGCGGCAGAAGCTTGAGGATGAAGTTCGGCAGGGCACCTCTGCACCTCGAGCTGTGACCCGAGCGGCCGAATTCTTCATTGATCTGCTAGGGCGGTCCGAGAACGAGTATGTCCGACAACGCGGGGCTGATATCGAGGAGATATGCCTGCAGCTGATCGAGGAGCTATGTGGCGGTCTTCCTGAATCGACGATCGACTTGCAGGAACCTTCTGTCTTGGTAGCCGAAACCATCGGGCCCCAGCAACTTCTTGGAATCCACCGACGGTGGCTGAAGGCTTTGATACTCGAACAATCCGCAACAACTTCGCACGCGGCTATCCTCGCGCGTTCGCTCGGCATTCCTACTCTAGTCGGCGTTAGAAATGCCCGGCAGTCACTCATGCCAGGTGACGAAGTCCTTGTGGATGCTAATCGGGGCTTCGTGGTCCCACTCTCTCCGGCAGTGAAGAGGTTCTACGAACGTGAACGCGAAACTTTCAGGCGCCGCAGGCAAGCGTCCGTCGAGCGCGGCAGGGATTCCGGCATCCCACATAGAAAGACCATCGAAGTTGGAGCCAACGCTTCTTCGGGAGAGGAGATAAACGCTGCATTCGAAAACCAGGCGGACGGTATCGGGTTGTTCCGCACCGAGATGATTTTCCTCGGCCGGCAGGAACCGCCTTCCGAAGAAGAACAGGTCGCGATCTATGCAGAGGCCGTGCACAGCGCAAACGGGAAACCGGTCATCATTCGCACCTTTGATATCGGCGGCGACAAGAAGGTCCCGTATCTCTCGCTGCAAAAAGAAGATAATCCGTTTCTGGGTTACCGAGGGATTCGGATCTATGCCCGGCATAGCGAACTATTGCAGTCACAGTTGCGAGCAATCCTTCGCGCGTCTGCCGAAGGGCCGATCCAGATCATGGCTCCCATGGTCGCCTCCATTGAGGAATTCCGCGAATTCAAAGTTGCAGTTTCGCGAGCCTCTCAAAATCTGTCCGACAAAGAAATCCCCTTTCGGCCCAACATCAAGATCGGGATCATGATTGAAGTTCCATCCGTCGCGTTCGCCCTCGACAAGTTTTGTGAAGAGGTTGATTTCTTCAGCATTGGGACCAACGACCTCACTCAATATTTTTTTGCTGCCGATCGCACGAACTCCGCCGTTTCTTCATCATTCTCCGTTCGTCATCCGGCATTCCTGCGGTTCTTGCAGCAAATCGTGGAACAGATTCATGCAGCTGGGAAATGGGTTGGAATGTGCGGCGCAATGGCGGCGGAGCCATGCAATTTGCCCCTTCTTCTGGGCTTGGGACTCGATGAATTGAGCGTACCCGCGGCGGAAATACAGGAGCTCAAACAAAAGATCGCAGCACTTTCTGCAGAACAAGGCCGCTCGCTTCTGTCTCGGGCTCTCGCCTGTGCCGAAGCTAAAGAGGTAGAAGAGCTCTTAGTTCCGCAGTCCGTCGGACAGCCTGCGCCATTACTTAGCGAAGAACTCGTGCTGCTTGAAAGCACGAGCCGAACGAAAGAAGAAGTTATTCAAGAGATGGTCGACGCCTTTTACGTTCATAATCGGACGGCTGACCGCGACGCGATGGAGGAAGCGCTTTGGGCTCGTGAAGCCGAATACTCCACAGGGCTCGGACATGCCTTTGCGATTCCACATTGCAAGACCGATGCCGTGACTGCCAATTCCATTTGCATTCTGCGGCTCAAAGAACCGATCGAGTGGGACTCGATTCAGGGTGAACGTGTTCGCGTGGTCGTCCTGCTGGCAATGCGCAGCTCCGACGGGGCCAACAGTCACATGCAGGTGTTTTCGTCTCTCGCGAGACGATTAGACGACGAAGACTTCCGCGAGCACTTGTTGAAATACGAAACGCCGCGCCAGATCACCACTTACCTGGACCAGCAGCTCGGATTGGCAACACCGCTAGTTTCGGTGAGCACGAACTCTTCGCCTGGCCGGAACTAAATCCAAACAAAGAATTGCCCGAACATTTCACCATCCAACGGCCAGATTAGGGAGCGTAGGCCGCAATCGTGCCGATGTCTGCAATGTTGTCGCCTTTCTTGAGAGAGGGGACGGCATTGATGTGCAGGATGACACCGGAGACCGGAGCACGGGTTTCGAGTATCACTTTACCGAAGTAATCGGTGACAAAGCCGATTTTCATTCCTTGCTGAACGTACGTGCCACGCTTCACAATCGGGTACCAAATGCCAGGGCCGTCGGATAAGACGTCCACGACTTTGTCGAGCCAGACGGGATTCTCGATGGGCCGAGGGTCTCCGGGAAGCATCTTGAGAGCACGCATGGTGCTGAATGTCCCGTTGACAAGAAGAGCCACGTCATCTGCTTCGACGCTGCCGGCATATCCAGCTTCGACAACGATGGAAGGTTTGCCACGAGCGCTAGACGTGTTGTCGAGGTAGCGAGTGGCGCCGAGATCGGCAGGACGGTCGCGCCAAATGATGATGTGGTCGAGTCCAAAGGCAAGGACCATTTCTTTGGAGGTACGGTCTTGCGCATCCTTGCCGGTAGGCGCCCAATAGGCATAAGGACGGAGGCTCTCGTCGAGATCGCCGCCATGGTAGTCGATCAGATAATCACATCGGTCGACGATCTGTTTGGTGATCAGGAAGGACACACGTTCAGTTTGTGTTCCATCAGCTTTCCCAGGGTAGAAGCGATTCATGCTCTTGTTATCGATGGGATTGACATGCGGAACCTTTTGTTCGAAGGATTGAATGTTGACGAGCGGCACAAGGATGACAGTGCCGGCGATCTGTGAGGGATCAAGTAGGTTGATCAGTTTTTCAACCGCGATGATCGATGTGTATTCAGTGCCGTGAGCGCCAGAGACAAGAGCCAAGACGGGTCCAGGCTTTTCGCCGTTGATGACGATGACAGGAATATTAGTCGCAGCGTCGATACCAGCGGGTACTTCCAAATAACCCGTTGATTTTTGGCCAGGTGCGGCAGTGGCAGTCCCCACAGAAAACGAGGAAGCCTGTGCATGGACGAACACTGGGAAGAACAGAAAGATCGCGGACGAAGCACAGGCGCGAGCAAGAGACCCGAGCATAAATCCTCCATGGGTGGATGAGGATATCGCGAGGAAATGATTTGAGCAATGCAGAGAGGGTGACAAGACTGATTGCCGCCCTTAACCCAGACAGGCGTCTCGCTCGCGCGCAGCATTCGCCTTAAGATTTCAACTCGCGAATGGCCTCGCCGGCACCACCGAGATTGGCAAGCCGCATCTCAGAATACTTGCGAGAGAGAATCACACCGGGCGCGCCAGCGCGGAAAGCAGCCATGACCGCTTGTTTCACGCTTTGCGGTGTGCACTTGCTGTTGCCAGCCTCAGTGGGAATATCAATATCAATGCCGGGCCAGATCAGGGTATTGGTGCCGGTCACGCCATCGAGCGCGCGTTTTGTCTCGCGAGAGACGTAATCCGGAGAAAGTCCGGTGTGCGGAATCTGATCATAGCTGCCCTCCTTCAACCCCATCACGGAGTAATTGAAATCGAGCAGGCCCTGTTTTGAGAGATCGGCACAGAGAGTCGATCCAGCATTGTCTACATACAATGCCATGCGCTCGCCCCCGCAGTTGTTGTACATGACGACCTTTATGAAATCAGAGTAATTCGAGAGCTCATGAAGGTCTTGCTCGGCGCGGTAGATCGGATTGAAAGAATTGTTGTGCCAGATGTGCCAGCCCACGGGCACGTCCGGCTTCGCGGTCTTTACCGTTTTGTAAATCTCTGAGTAGGTCTCGCGCAGGCTATCGGTCCAGAGCATTTCCCATGCGGCCAGTTCGGGATAACGCAATAGCAGCCGCCAGAATTGAACGTAGTAACCGTCCACGGGACGCTTTCCGCCGCGTGAGGCGCGAACAAATTTTTCGAGTTCCAGGAAACCCTCGCGGGCTCGGTCCACTCTAATGCCGCGATCTTTGGCTTTGCTCTGACAAAACTGGCAAAAGCAAGTGACCTTGCCAGGATCAATGGGAGGCGTGTCGTGCGTGAGTTCGAGGCTATCGCAAAGTGCGCCTTGCCGTTCCGATCCCCACATGATTCCGTCGATGTCGTAGGAACGCGTGTAGTCCTCTACCAAGCCGGTCAAGAAATTCCGGTAGTCGGGATTGTTAACGCATAGGGTGTCGGCGTTCCGGCCGTATAAATCTCGCTCCTGTAGTTTCTCAACATTGGGCAAGTCGCTGCGGAAGACATCCTCGAGCCAGCAGATGACCTTCATGCCGCGCTTCTTTGCCACGGGGAGAACCTCAGCAAGGATATCGAGATCTCCATGGTCGGGCGCGCGTGTGTCTTTGAGAACTGTGTTCTGGTAGTACTGAGGATGAGGAGTGGCAAAATTTCCGCCGTGAAAATTGAGATCGTACTCCTGCTTACCGTGATCGGGGAGCGGCTGGCCCGGAATCTGTCTTCCTGCGATGCCACGACCATAGGTGAAAACCGCGAGAAAAAGAGTATTTACTCCGGCGCGCTCCTGAAGCACATCGAGAACTTTTTCAGTGCCTTCATCTACAAAGGAAACGGCTCCGACCTGGATGCCGATCATCCGGGAGGGAATAGCGGCATGGACTGAGGTTGGGATGGCCAAGGCGGCCCCAGCGCTCGCGGAAATC
>DATJOA010000157.1:0-43264 GCA_035507635.1 Candidatus Acidiferrales bacterium | reverse complement strand
AGCCACGCATCCATCCGCACGCCATTCATCCGCCAATTGTCTCAGAAGAATGATCGCCTGGAGAGAGCCGCCCCGGCTGTCCAATCGAGCGCAGCGAGGCGCAGGCCTGCGAAAACCGGAAGCCCGCATTCCGTAGCGTGGGCTTCTCGCCCTCGCACCCGCCCACAATTCCAAAACCGCCCTTCCAGCTAACTCGCACTAACCCCTTTATCTCCAGTCGCTTGTACCAAAATGGTCAGCTCGATCCACTAGTTTGCAGCCCGCTTTACAAATAAACACTTGACCGCATCTTCTCTTGCGGATAGATTAGCGTGTTCCAAAGGACCGCCGGAAGCTTCCACCGCGAGTTCGTAGAAGCTAAGCCCCTAAAAATGGAGCATCTTAGGCACCCGGTCCAGCATCTATTCAGTTGGGTGTGTTTTACGCTTACTCCTTTACAACCTACTAGGAATCAGTGACTTAGGTCGGACTCTGGGGTTTCCGGTCACCTCCCGTGGCGGAAGGAAGAAGGCGGAAGGCCACAATCATAAAGTAAGGAGAACTACGACACATGCGCTCTGATCGTGTGTTTGACGCTTTACAGACTTTACGCAACCGTTATATGCTGTGTCAGCTTGCCTCCAAGGCCACGCGGAAGTTCCACCGGCCCAGTACCCGCATCCAGGAAACCATGAACGGCGTGTTGGACCGGATCGCTGACTCGGAGCGGCAAGAAGTTTTGTCGGAACCAGAGAACGTTGCCGAAGCACAACGGCGGGCTGCTTAACCCAGTCCCGCCCTTCCTGCCCGGCGTTGTTGTCACGTCTTTCCTGTGTCCCCTCCTTTTGAAAATCTCCCGTTGACACTACCGAATACGCTCTAGTGCACGGGTTCAGGTGAATCATGACCATTGCAGAACTGAAAGAAAAAAACATCACCGAGTTGACCAAGATCGCAAGGACCTTGGATCTTCCCGGTGCCAGCGGGATGCGCAAGCAGGACCTGATCTTCAAGATCCTCCAGGCGCAAAGCGAAAAAGAAGGCCACATCTTCGCCGAGGGCGTCCTTGAAATCCTGCCCGACGGCTACGGCTTCCTTCGCTCTCCCGACTACAATTACCTCCCGGGCCCCGACGATATCTACGTCTCCCCGTCCCAGATCCGTAAATTCGATCTCAAGACCGGCGACACCATCAGCGGACAGGTGCGCCCCCCGCACGAAGGCGAGAAATACTTCGCGCTCGTAAAGATCGAGGCCGTTAACTTCGAGTCTCCCGACGAAGCCCGTAACAAGATTCTCTTCGACAACTTGACGCCCCTCTATCCGCAGGAGCGCGTGAAACTCGAAACTACCCGCGATAACGCCAGCGCCCGCGTGATGGATCTGCTCACGCCCCTCGGCAAAGGCCAGCGCGGACTGATCGTTTCTCCGCCGCGCGCCGGCAAAACGATGCTTCTCCAGAACGTCGCTAATTCGATCACCACCAACCATCCGGAAGTCGTTCTGATGGTCCTGCTGATCGATGAGCGCCCGGAAGAAGTTACCGACATGCAACGCTCAGTCAAGGGCGAAGTCATCTCCTCGACCTTCGACGAGCCCGCCGCTCGTCACGTCCAGGTCGCTGAAATGGTGATCGAAAAGGCGAAGCGCCTGGTCGAGCACAAGCGCGACGTCGTTATCCTGCTCGACTCGATCACGCGTCTCGCGCGCGCCTACAATACGATCGTTCCACCCTCGGGTAAAGTGCTCTCTGGCGGCGTGGACTCCAACGCATTGCAGCGCCCGAAGCGATTCTTCGGATCGGCCCGCAACATCGAAGAAGGCGGATCGCTCACCATCATTGCGACAGCCCTCATCGATACCGGGTCCCGCATGGACGACGTGATCTTCGAAGAATTCAAAGGCACGGGTAACAGCGAAATCATTCTCGAGCGCAAACTCGTCGATAAGCGCGTCTTCCCGGCCATCGACATTCAGCGCTCTGGCACCCGTAAAGAAGAACTCCTGATCCCGAAAGAAGATCTCTCCAGAATCTGGGTTCTCCGCAAAGTGCTCAACCCGCTGTCCCCAGTCGAAGCCATGGAACTGCTGATCGACAAACTAAGCAAGACCAAATCGAACAGCGAATTCCTCGCCAACATGAGCGCGCTCTAGCCCCGTCTGTCATCCGGGCCAGAACCTCTGTCATCCCGACCAATAAACCTGTCATGCCGACCAAGTGAACGGATCAGCGAATGCTGATCCGTTCGCGCGTGGAGGGACCTTCTGTTCCCCTTCGTCTAACTTCGTGTCCTTCTGGGTTGATTTGTTTTGGCCTTGCGAGAAGAAAGTTGAATTCTCGCAAGAACCGCTCAGACGTATAATTTTAGAAGATCAAAGTTCGCGTCCGCGAGGTTCCCGTGCGATCCCACTTCCTGCTCCCTTTACTATTCTTGCTCTTCGCGTTCCCATCCTTCGCTCAAAACTCGCCGGGACAAATCCAGATGCCGACGCACGACATCAACCCTCCCAACTCCGACGCCGACGAAATGCGCTCCCGTCTCGAACACGATATGGAAAAGAGAGCCGCCAAAGAACGCGTCGCTGCTATTAAGAGCGACACCGACAAACTCCTCAAGCTCTCGACTGAACTCAAGGCCTACGTTGACAAATCCAACGAAAACGTCATGTCCCTTGACGTCATCAAGAAAGCCGACGAAATCGAAAAACTGGCCAAGAGCGTCAAAGACAAAATGCGCGGGCCGAACTAATCAGAAAACAGAAATGAAGTGGGAATGGTAGCTGCCACTATGTGGGGACAGCAGCCTCGGCTGTCCGTCGAGCGAAGCTCGACCGTGTGCCAAAAAAAACGCCACCCGGCCTAAACCGGATGGCGTGAACTGAAAAGCCCGAAAGCCGAATAGCGGAAGCCCGCTCTACTTCGCCATTGCCGACTTAATCCGCATTCCGTAAAACGACTTATGCACGAAGAACAGGGACACGAGAAAGAATCCCAGCGCCAGTCCTCTGGTTAGCGTGCTGTTGTTTGCGGACAGCGTTACCGCCAGTTCCACCGCCAACAATCCAAACAGCGTCGTGAACTTGATCACCGGATTCAACGCCACCGAAGACGTATCCTTGAACGGATCGCCCACGGTATCTCCGATCACCGTCGCATCGTGCAGAGGCGTTCCTTTCTGCTTCAGTTCGACCTCGACGATTTTCTTCGCGTTGTCCCAGGCCGCGCCGGCGTTCGCCATAAAGATCGCCTGATACAACCCAAAGATCGCGATCGAGATCAGGTAGCCCACGAAGAAGAATGGATCCACGAAGGCGAAGGCTAAGGTGCCAAAAAACACTGCGATGAAGATGTTCAGCATGCCTTTTTGCGCATACTGAGTGCAGATTTCCACTACCTTCTTGCTGTCCTCCACCGAGGCCTTCTCTACGCCCTCGAGCTTGATGTTCGCCTTGATGAACTCCACCGCCCGATACGCTCCGGTCGTCACCGCCTGCGTTGCCGCACCCGTGAACCAGTAAATCATCGCGCCGCCCGTGATCAGGCCTAAGAAAAACGGGGCATATAGCAGTGACAGATTGCTCACGTTCTCAGTGAGTCCGCCGGTCAGTGCCATGATGATCGAGAAAATCATCGTCGTAGCGCCCACCACCGCCGTTCCGATCAGCACCGGTTTCGCCGTCGCCTTGAACGTGTTGCCCGCGCCGTCATTCGCTTCCAGCAGGTGTTTCGCACGGTCAAAGTTCACCTTCAGTTTGAAGTCCTTCTCGATTTCGGCCTCAACGTTCGGAACCGATTCGATCAGCGACAGCTCATACACCGACTGCGCATTGTCCGTCACCGGACCATACGAGTCCACCGCGATCGTCACCGGACCCATTCCCAGGAATCCGAACGCCACCAGTCCGAACGCGAAGACCGCCGGAGCCAGCATTCCTGCAGCTACCGCCAGTCCCATCGTGCTCATGGAATAGGCAATCGCCATCAGCATCATCATTGCCAGACCCAGGTAGTAGCCCGAGAAGTTGCCCGCCACGAATCCCGACAGGATTCCCAATGACGCTCCGCCTTCCTGTGCCGATACCACGACTTCCTTCACGTGCCGCGATTCCACCGACGTGAACACCTTCACCAGTTCCGGAATCAGCGCTCCCGCCAGCGTGCCGCACGAGATGATCGTCGAAAGCTTCCACCACTGCGAGCCATCCGCTCCCAGCAGCGGAATTGTGTAATACGAAACCAGGTACGTCAGCCCGATCGACACCAGCGACGTAATCCACACCAGCGAAGTCAGCGGCGCTTCGAAATTCATCTCGTCCGACGATCCGTACTTCGACCTCGCAATCAGGCTATTCAGGAAGTACGCTCCTGAACTCGAAACCAGCATCATCACGCGCATTACGAAGATCCACACCAGCAACTGAACCTGTACCGAAGGATCCTTTACGCCCAGCAGGATGAACGTGATCAGCGCCACGCCCGTCACGCCGTACGTTTCGAATCCGTCGGCTGACGGCCCAACCGAGTCGCCCGCGTTGTCGCCCGTGCAATCGGCAATCACGCCAGGGTTGCGCGCGTCGTCTTCCTTGATCTTGAACACGATCTTCATCAGATCTGACCCGATGTCGGCAATCTTCGTGAAGATGCCGCCCGCAATTCGCAGTGCCGCCGCTCCCAGCGATTCGCCAATCGCGAATCCAATGAAGCACGGCCCCGCGTAATCTCCCGGAACGAACAGCAGAATGATCAGCATCATGATCAGTTCGACCGAGATCAGCATCATGCCGATGCTCATGCCCGCTTCGAGCGGAATCGCATATACCGGATATGGTTTGCCCGGCAGGGAAGCGAACGCCGTCCGCGAATTCGCAAACGTGTTCACGCGGATTCCGAACCAGGCCACTCCGTAACTGCCCGCAATCCCGACAAGGCTGAACCCAAGAATGATCGGCAGGGTCAACGAAACCGGTTTGCCCGGCACCGGCGCCAGCAACCCGAAATACGCGCCGATGATGACCGCCACAAACACCCACAGGAACAGAATGAACTTGCCCTGCGTCAACAAGTACGTCTTGCAAGTCTCATAAATCAGATCCGAGATCTCCCGCATCGAGCGGTGCACCGGCAGGTTCTTCAGCCGCATGTAGATCGCCAGCCCGAACAGCAAGCCCAGAATGCAGAAAATAATGCCGAACAGAAGCAGTTTGTGGCCGTTGATCGCGCCGTTGAAAAAGTTGACCGACGACAGATCGGGCAGCTTCAGGGAAGCTTCACCGCCGGGTTCGCCGGCCGGTTGTGCAAAAGCCGCTGCCGCGCCCAACGTCATCAGCGCCGCAACGGCTGAAATTTTCATCACCATTCTGCTGCTGAAAAACGCAGCAGTGGCAAGCCAGGTACGCATAGAAATCCTCCGTAATAGTGCGCTTTCTAGGAATATCAAAACGTGTTTAGGTTCTTTCTTTTCCGGAAATCAGGCGCCCACCTTTCTTTTCCGAGAAAAGGGAGCTTTTCCGAACACGCTTCCACCGCAAGACCTGAGGAGGGTTGGAGCTTGGCCGCGTCGGGTTCTACGCCAGCTATGACTGAACCTGCATGCCGTCTAAAAGGGGACTAGAGAAATAAGTCTCTAGCTCCGGCACACCAGCGCAAAACGGGCATTTATAACACGTCGGATAAGGCGGGTCAAACCCACAGACGGGGGATATGTCCTGGAAATCGCGACACCCTTCCCAATTCGGGCAAAGTATCGTTTTTGCAGGATTTATAAGTAGCGCCGGCGCCCCGCCGGCTGTCGCGCGGGCACAGTGCCCACACACCTCTGCACTAACCGCTAACCATGTGGGGCAGGCGCCTCGGCTGTTCCGCGGAGCGAAGCCCCCCGCAGCTCAATGCCCCACCGAGGCGTTATACATCGCCGTCATTAGATCCTGCGAATGCCCGTCATAATCCGCGTCCAGCGACCACATGAATGTCCCGCCGAGCCCGCGCACCCAATCCGAATACCACACGCGGTAATACGTCGACTGCGCATCGTCATACGTGATGTACCCGTCGCTCCCGTCGTCTTTCAACATATACGGCACCAGCGCGATCGGATCGTACACCGTATGCCATACCCCGTTATTAATGAGTGGTTTGTAGTTCGGACCATAATTTCCGCTCTGCACCGCGTTGTCGCAATCGCCATCGGGCGTCCACGCCGAATTCGGACACAGCCCAAACTCCTTCTTGATATTCAGATACTTGTACCCATAAAACGGCGTGCCCATATTCAGCTGAGATCCCGGCATCATCTTGAGGAATAGATTGGCGGTGTTGAACGCGCTCCCGCCAGGCTGGCATTCCCATGGCGCCGGATCGTGATTGTCCCAGAAGATCGGAGAATTCAGCTGCCCATACTGTGTCCACGGGCCCGCGCAGTCATACATCATGATGTTCACGTAATCGAGCGAATGTTTCAGCTGCTGCAAGTCGTATCCATACCCGCCCCACGGCGCGGCGTCGATCGACAGCACATAATCCGGATTCGACGCCCTTAGCTTCGCCATCAACTCGGCCAGGAAAAACCGGTCTCCGCTCGTCTCAGGATATTCCCAGTCCATATCCATGCCGTCATATCCGTACTGCCTCTCAAACGCTGCGAGATTATCGACGAGCGTCTGATCCAACCCACTCGCCTCGAGCCCGTTAAAATCTCCGCCCAGCAGCAGCAAGACCTTCACTCCCGCCGCATGAGCCATGTTGTTCAACTCCGGCTCGATGAATCCATCCGGCACTGACAGCGTGCCACTCGCATCAAACGACACTCCCGCATGATTGATATGCGTCAGCTCGTGATACGGAATCTGCGCCGCCCCATAAGCCGGCGTCTGATACTTGCTCCAATACCCGTAATCGCCCACAACGCGCTTCGTCAGATGATTGGGTAAAGCCCGCTGAGCGGCAGCACTGCCAACAAAGATGAAAACAAGAAGGGAACTGAGGCAAACGGACGAGAGAAACAGCAGGGAACGAGACCGCATCGGAACACCTCCCAGCAGTAGGTCAAAGCCGGAACAGCCCGCAGAACAAGGCATCCAGCCCAAAACCCGAGAATCTTACCACGAATCCTAATTAAAAGCGGGTTGCCCCACCCTTGTCGCGATGTGTGCGACAGGGTGGGGTTTTTGACTTGGCGATCTAAGAGTAAGAAGGGGGGTGCCCACGTCTCGCCGCAGTTGCGAGACCCGGGGGGGTGTGCAGCACTCCAGATGCGCGAGCTGCCCCTAATTTTCGATCTTTGGACCCTTGAAGCTTTCAGTTGACTACTCCACCCCCTTCACATGGTCCCGCAAAAACTTCCTCACTTCCGCCCAAGCCTTCTGATTTTGCTCCGCCGTGAACCCACCATGATTCCCGCCCGGCACGGTATACAACTCATTTGGAACCTTCGCCGCATCCAGCGCCTTATGCAGCCGCACCGCCTGCGAATACGGCACCAGCGCATCATGATCACCGTGGATCGTAATAATCGGAGGCACCTGCCCCGTCACATAATTAATCGGGGACACCCTCTTCGCGATCTCGTCCGCATTCGGCTGATCGCCCACCCACACCACCGCATATCCCTTCGCGTCCGCGCCGTGCAACTCATCCAGCACATCCGTGATCCCGAACCAGTTCACAATCGCCGCCACCTTCGGATCGCCGTTCGTCCCCGGACTCTGGGTCCAATAATCCTCCGTCGGTGTCACGCACGTGCGATCGAATCCCGCGGCCGGCGTTAGCATCCCGGTTATCAGCGCCAGGTGTCCGCCTGCCGATCCGCCCTGCACCACCACCCGCTGCGGATCGAAGTTATATTTCTTCGCATTCGCAAACACCCAGTGCAGCGCGCACCGGCAATCCTCCACCGCCGCCGGAGCCAGCGACACCCGCCCCAGCCGGTACTCCACATTCACCGCTGCAAATCCCATCTGCAAGTAGGGCATCATCTCGAGTACGCGCTCTTCCTTCGTGCCCTCGACCCATCCTCCACCATGAATCACGATCACCACCGGCGTCGGCGCGCTCTCACCCGCTGGCACATACACGTCGAGCTTGTCCTGATAATTATTCGCCGTGTGATACACGATATTCGGATGCACCTCATACCGGAACAGCTCCGCAGCAAACGAAGCCGCATCATTCTGCGCGACACAAAAAGAAGTAAGCGTCAGAAAAAATGCCACCACCAGAATTTTCCGCACGGATTCCCTCGAGAGATTGGGATGTAGTTTTACGAACAGGAAAACCTATACCGATCTGCGCCTGAGATCAAGATGAAGACAGGTTGCCCCACCCTTCCCGCGTTTTGTGCGGGAGGGTGGGCCTTCCCGAATACGCATTAAAATCTATTCCAATGGACTGTCCAAACTGCAAACTCGTGAATCCGCCCTCGGCCACGAGATGTGACTGTGGCTATGATTTCGAAACCCGGACAATCCAAGCGTCATATTTGACGGAACGCGAGAAGCAGTTTTCGTTACAGAAGCTAGGCGTTGCGGGCGTAATCCTCGGAATGCTCTTTGGGCTGGAGTTTGTGCTAAGACTTACCGGCGTCGCCGTCGCGAAGCACTCTTGGGCGCTTGGCATCTCGATGGTGATACTTGCCGCTGTCTTTTTCCGGCTTTACTTTTGGAACGGAAGAGCAGCCAGGCGTTAGCCTTCCTCGACACATCCTCATTCGGTCGCCCCCAGCAATTGTCATCTTGAGCGAAGCAGGCCGGCGAAGAGCCGGCGTGCGCAGTCGAAGGATCCCTGCATGATTTGCGTAGCGACAGGCACTTAGCCTGTTGGCCCAGGAGTGCTACGGCTCCCTACACACCTGAATCACATTCCCTTCACAGTCGCGAATCTCGAAATACTCTGTGTCCCCGCCATCCTGAATCGGGCCAGCCTGCACTCCCCGTTGCGTGAGCTGCTCATGTCCCTTCTTCAATTTCCGGCAGAAGATGACACACTCCAGCGACGACGGCTTGCTGTAGCCAGCTTGCTCGACCTCGGCCTTCGAGTTCAGAAGAATCGTGGGCCCCTCATTTCCCGGAAGTTGCAAGCCGACATCCGAAGCCATCCGAGAGTCCCAATCCGCTGGCACTTTCACCACCTTGCAGTCGAACGCCCCCATCCACCATCGCTTGGCTGCTTCGACGTCGGAATAAGCTAGAACGAGGGAATCCGTATAAAAGAGAGCCATGGAATTTTTCTACTCCACCCGCACCTCCATCCCCAAATTCTTAGCCGTAAACGCCCACTCGTCCGCCGTCTCCTCGATGATCTTCGAGATGGGTTTTCCCGCGCCGTGTCCTGCCTTCGTCTGAATCCGGATCAGCACCGGCGCCGGACCTGCCTGGTCCACCTGCATCGTGGCCGCAAACTTGAAGCTATGCCCCGGCACCACGCGGTCATCATGATCCGCCGTCGAAATCAGCGTCGGCGGATACTTCGTCCCCGGCTTCAGATTATGCAGCGGAGAATACGCATACAGATATTTGAAGTCCTCCGCGTTATCCGACGATCCGTAATCCGAAGTCCACGCCCACCCAATCGTGAATTTCTGGAACCGCAGCATGTCCATCACGCCCACGTGAGGCAGGGTCACGCCATACAGATCCGGACGCTGCGTCAGGCACGCGCCAATCAGCAGCCCGCCATTGCTTGCCCCGCGAATCGCCAGCTTCGGCGTCGACGTATATTTATTGGCGATCAACCACTGCGCCGCCGCAATAAAATCGTCAAACACGTTCTGCTTGTGCGTCTTCGTTCCTGCCAGATGCCACTCCTCGCCATATTCGCCGCCGCCGCGCAAATTCGGCTGCGCATAAATTCCGCCCATCTCCAGCCACACCAGGTTCGGCACCGAGAAAAACGGTGTCAGCGAGATATCGAATCCTCCATACGCATACAGCAGCGTCGGATTCTGCCCGTCCAGCTTCAATCCTTTCTTGTACGTCAGGAACATCGGCACCCGCGTTCCATCTTTGCTGTGATAGAACACCTGCTTCGTCTCGTACTGTGAAGCATCGAAATCTACCTTCGGCTTGCGGAACACCGAACTTTTTCCCGTCGCCGGCTCGTATCTGTAAATCGTCGTCGGCGAAATAAAGCTCGTGTATGCGTAAAACGTTTCTTTGTCCGTGCGCTTTCCGTTGAACCCGTCCGCCGTTCCAATCCCCGGCAGATCGACGTTCCGCAGAAATTTTCCCTTGAGGTCGTACACACGCACTTCAGCCTGCGCGTCCTTCAGATAGCTCAGCAGGAACACGTTGTCGATCACGCCTGTATGTTCCAGCTTGTCTTTTCCCTCAGGGATAACCGTCTTCCAGTTACTCTTTTCCGGATGCCTTGTATCGATCGCAATCAACTTCCCGCGCGGAGCATCCAGATCCGTCTGAATCCAGAACACCGGACCGTCGTTGTCGATGAACTGATACTGCGCGTCGAACTCGTCCAGCAGCTTCACCACCGGCGAATCCGGCTTCGACAGATCCTTGTAGTAAAGCCGGTTCTTCGGAGACGTCCCCTGCCACACTGAGATCACCAGATACTTTCCGTCGTCGGTCACCCCGCCGCCGAATCCCAGCTCTTTATTATCCGGACGGTTGTAGATCATCGCATCCTCCGACTGCTGAGTACCCAGCCGGTGGTAGTAGAGCTTCTGAAAATAATTCGCCTCGCGCAGCGCCGCGTCCTTCGGCTCGTCATACCGGCTGTAGAAAAATCCCTTGCCGTCTTTCGTCCACGACGCGCCCGAAAATTTCACCCACTTGATCAGGTCCGGCAGATCTTTCCCCGTGCTCACATCGCGGACATGCCACTCCTGCCAATCCGACCCCGAGGCCGCTGTACCATACGCCATCAGCTTTCCGTCCTCGGTTATCGCCGTTCCCGAAAGCGCAACGGTCCCATCCGCCGACAGAGTATTTGGATCGAGCAGCATCCGCGGTTCCGCCGTCAGCGAGTCGGCGACGAACAACTCGTTCTGGTTCTGCAATCCGTCATTGTGCTGAAAGAAATATCTCCCGCCCTCCAGCTCCGGCACCGTGAACCGCTCGTAGTTCCACAGCTTCGTCATCCTTTTGCGAATCGCCTCGCGATAAGGAATCTTTTCGAGATAGCTGAAGGTCAGCTTGTTCTCCGCCTCCACCCAATCCTTCGTCTCGGCCGAATCCGTGTCTTCAAGCCAACGGTACGGATCGGCAACCTTCACTCCGTGATAATCGTCGACCTGATCGACTTTCTTCGCCGTCGGGTAAATGAGCGGCGCGCCATCGGTCTGCGCCATCAGGCACGAACCAGCCAACACCAGCAGAAACAAACCAATGCGACGAAGCCGTTTCATCATCGTTCCTCAAAAAATAGTTTTGAAACCACCCTGCGTTTTACTCACCTCACGCTCGACCGTCAAGCCGAAAAAAAAGGGGTAATTAGCCCGGCCATCACGTCTTGTTTTCCACCGAGCACGATCTCCCGTCCCCTGATACAATTCCCGCTAATCGAAACAGGCTACGCGCTTCGTCGGAGATTGGGGGATTCATGAAAGTCCTATTGCGCAACCTCTGGAATGACGACCACGGACAAGACATAGCGGAATACGCTGTTATGTTGGCCGTCATCCTCGTCATCGTTGTCGGCACCATCCGTCTCGTCGGATCGAACTCGAACAACGTCTTTTCTAATGTTGCTAGTTCCATCCAATAGCAGCTCGATTTCGCCGTAAGAGGGATGTCTCACGTCTGGTCGCCTTGGCGAGACTTGGAACTGCCCAGTCTTGCGCCTTAACGACCCACCATTGGGCCATCCTTCCTGAACGATCGAGCCATTTTCGTCGGCCGGTAACTCCACTAAAGTAATTTGTTCGCGGCCCAGTACTGTTTCGTCAAACAGGACCCTGAACGCTTCCGCTCCTCCCGCGAGACCCCCATCGCTGAAGATTTCATCGGACACAGCTGCGCTCAGAACTAAGGAGAACGCTCGAAGATGTCTGAACTGGCGGTGCGATGTCCGTACTGCGTTCTGGGAAACGAATTTCGTCCGATGTTTCGGCAGCCTGGCAAGAAACGCTTCATCTGCTGCTGCTGCGGTCACGCCGCATCACCCGGCGCAATGCACTCCACTTGTCATTGCCTCAAGTGCCGCCGGATGAGCCGCATCGCAGCTCGTTGCCGCGAATCCGCACTCCAAAATTCAATCGTTGAATTGTAAAAGCAGGGGCAGCGCGCCGTTTTCGCCGGTTTTGCCAAAAGTGGAGATTTTCGAGATTCCCTCCGCGCGGGAAGTCATTACCCCCCCAGCACGGATTCTGCGCAGCCTCGGCGGAATTTCACGCCATGATTTTCCCGAATGGGGATTGGCGGAGGGGCCAGTTCCGTCTGTCCCAGCCAGATGCAACCGATTTTTCCACAAAGTGCATTGAGTTTCATCTTGACAGGCAGGCTTTTGTTGTCCAAGCTGCTGTAAGACTTCCGGGCCACAGCAATAGACCAACGTTCGACGATTCAGGGCAACTGTTTACGATCCCAGGGCTACCTTAAAAGAGCACGCAACTTCGCGCTCTCCCCCCTCCGCGAAGATAAAAAAAGTCCAATTTAGAAGAAGAAGCAGTTAAGGAGCACCTATGAAACGTTGTTTTGCGCCAATTGTACTTTGTCTACTGGCCGGACTGTGCATCCTTGCGGTGCCGTCACACTACGTGAAAAGAGTGGATGCTGTCTGCTCGACCTGTCCGCCACCGCCGCCGCCGCCACCGACGGTCGGTCAATTCGGCGGACCGCTTGCGGGGCTTTCGACCACCATTACCAACTTATTCAATGGGGGATATGGGACATTTGTTATCAAGTGGGATCCGGTTCGCGGGTTGGGGCCAGTTTCAACCAAGACGGGATGTTTCACCTGTCATGGCGCAGGAGTCGATGTATTGACCGGCACGGCCGGCGATACGAGTAATACAACTGGAACGCGGTATGGAAAGTGGAACAAGGACAACACCTTCAACTACCTTGACGGCACCGGGACCTCTCCTGAGAACGAGGGCGGCCCGATTGTCCATGGCATCTCCAACGCGACTTTCGGAACGTTGCCGGGATGCAACCAGGCTTCGATCGCCTCCAGCGGAGCGACGGAATCGGGAACGACCGTTACGATAACCACGAAGGCGGCGCACGGCTTCAAGGCCGGTCAGGAAGTGCAAGTCCTTGGAGTTGGAGTGAGTGGCTACAACGGGCAGTTCCCGATCGCGAGCATTCCCTCGACCACTACGTTTACCTATACCGCGAACAGTTCCGGGCTGAAATCATCGGGAGGAGGAACCGCTCAGAATCTGCCGCATGAAGTGGTCCCCAGTGATGCCACCGTGGTCAGCACGGTTCGCTCTCCGCAGCTGTTTGGCTTGGGCCTGATTGACAACATTCCCGATTCCGATATTTTGGCCAATGCCGCCGCCTCGAAGAAGTATGGAATAACCGGCGTTGCCAATATGATTGACGACGAAAACGGCGTTTCGCGTCCCGGGAAATTTGGACAGAAGCTCGATACGGTCACTCTCTTCCAGTTCACAGCGAACGCCGAGTTTAACGAACTCGGAATCACCACCAGCAACAGCCTGTTCGGAGTGTCTGGGGAGTTCAATCCGACCGAGCATAATCCTCAGGGCTTGGCATTTCCGTCTGCTTGTCAGTCGGACAAGAACAGCCCGCAGGATGTCAAACAGGTCAACATGATCAAGATGACCCAGTTTGAAGCTCTGCTGGCGCCGATTCCGCCTCAGCCTCCTACGTCTTCGACGACGGCGGGTGAGACGGTTTTCCAAAATATCGGCTGCAACGTTTGCCACATTGAAAGTTACACGACGCAGCAGAACGTCACTCTCCCGACGACCAATGGCAGCAAGACGGCCGTGATCCCTTCGCTGAGCAACGTGACGTTTACTCCTTATTCGGATTTCCTGCTTCACGACATGGGATCGGGGGATTCGGGCGGCATTCCGTTCCAGCCACACGGGACCGGTCAAGCTACATTGACGATGTGGCGAACTGCTCCGCTGTGGGGGCTCTCCAACATCCTGACGAAAGCTGGCGGGCTCATGCACGACAATGGCTCAGCCACAATCGATAAGGCGATCCGCCGTCATGGCGGAGAAGCCGCAACCGTCGTTTCGAACTATGAAGCGCTGGATAAGACGGATTCCTCGAACTTGCTCGCGTTCCTGGGTTCGCTCTGAGCTTCTAAAGATGTTCTGGGTAAGGCAGGACTCGTCAGAGTTCTGCCTTTTTTTTTTGGTTCGATAGTGAGAGCCGATATCGATCCAAGTCTCCCATAGGTGTCCATTCTTGGACAGTGAAGTCCTGCCTCGAACATTTCGGCCTCTGGCACAACAGAAACATAAACACGGCATCATGCTTTGCTGCAAGCACTTGCCTTGAACGCTCCATTGGCCGGATAGTTGCGGATACCCGAAGCGAATGGATATCGCCCGCCCAGAATTCAAGGAGCGCAAACGCCGCCGGCAGATCGCGTTGGCGTTACTCGTTGTGGTGGTGATTGTCGTTTTGACCGTCCTCGTCTATCGCTTGCGGCCTGCCGCGCCGGTTGTCGAGAGAGGAACCGTGTGGACGGACACCGTCAAACGAGGGTCGATGCTGCGGCAGGTGCGAGGGATCGGCTCTCTCATGCCCTCACAGGAAGCAGTGCTGCAGATTCCGGCCGAGACGGATGCGACCGTCGTTCGTATCCGAATGCTACCTGGTTCGCTGGTCAAGCCCGACACCATCTTGCTCGAGATGAGCAATCCGCAGGTCGAACAGGCGGCGATCGATGCACATCTGCAATGGAAGGCGGCGGAAGCGGAGTACCAAAGCCAGCGCATGAAGCTCGAAAGCGATTACATGAACCAGAAAGCTGGCGCGGCCACGGTTCAGGCCGATTATGCGCAGGCCGAGCGACAGTCGGAGACGGATAAGGCTCTCTACGACCTCGGAGTCATTTCAGGTCTGGCATACAAGGCGTCGAAGGGGAAGGCCGACGAACTCACCATCCGCAATGGGCTCGAAGACCAGCGGCTGGTGAGCGGCCAAAAGGCCATTGATTCGCAGCTTGCCGAGGAGCAAGCCAAAGTCGAGGAGATGAAAGTTCTATCCGATCTGAAGCAGAAACAGCTCGGTGCTCTCAAGGTTCGGGCCGGAATCGAAGGTGTCTTGGTCGAGTTGCCTCTTCACGTCGGAGAGCATGTATTGCCAGGAACGATGCTCGCCAAAGTGGTGCAGCCGAATCATCTGATGGCGGAGCTGAAGATTCCCGAAACTCAGGCACGGGACGTTCAGATCGGAGAGCCATCGTCGATCGATACCCACAACGGCCTGATCGCCGGCACTGTGATGCGGGTTGATCCGGCTGTGCAAAACGGAACGGTCACTGTCGACGTCAAACTCACAGGCGATCTGCCCAAGGGGGCGCGGCCCGATCTGAGCGTCGATGGCACTATCGACCTCGAGCGCCTTGAGAACGTTTTATATGTCGGTCGCCCGGCCTTCGGACAAGAGAACAGCACCATTAGCCTTTTCAAGCTGGAAGCGAATGGACAGGATGCCGTGCGAGTTCCGGTAAAAGTGGGACGGGCTTCGGTGAATTCGATCCAGGTGCTCGAAGGACTGCACGAGGGCGACACTGTCGTCCTGTCAGACATGTCGCGCTGGGATAACACGGACCGCATCCGGTTACAAGAATAAGAATTTCGGGATTCCTAAGACTAGAAAACTTGAGGCATACGATTCATGACTGAGCCGAATCAATCACTGATCCAGATCAGCGACTTAACGAAGGTCTTCTATACCGACGAAATCGAAACCCACGCGCTCTCAGGTGTACACCTCGCCGTAAACAGGGGAGAGTATGTCGCGATGTCCGGGCCATCCGGCTGCGGAAAGTCGACGCTTCTGTCGATCATTGGGCTGCTCGATACCCCCACCGCCGGCAGATATTTCCTGAATGGAAAGCCCGTCGAAAATCTCGATTTTGCCGAGCGGGCGCGAATTCGAAATCAGGAAATCGGATTCATCTTCCAGAGCTTCAATCTGATTGGCGATCTCACGGTCTACGAGAATGTCGAACTGCCATTGACCTACCGGCAGCGAATGCCTTCCGCGGAGCGGAAGGGGCGGGTTATGGAGGCTCTGGAGCGCGTCGGGATGGCGCATCGGGTGCGCCATTATCCTTCGCAGCTTTCTGGGGGACAACAGCAGCGGGTGGCAGTTGCTCGGGCGCTTGGCGGTAAGCCGTCGATTCTGCTCGCCGACGAGCCCACTGGAAACCTCGATTCGCGCAATGGCGAAGCCGTCATGGAGCTTCTGGCTGAACTTCATCGGGAGGGAGCGACGATCTGCATGGTTACGCACGATCCAAGGTTTGCCAAGCATGCGCAACGGGAAGTGCACTTGTTCGACGGGAAAGTCGTCGCCGAAGAAGAATTGAAGAAATTGCTGGCGGATGTCCAGGCATGAACGGTCTCATGCAAGATGTTCAGTATGCGCTACGGCAACTGCGCAAGCATCCGGGATTCACTGCAATCGCTGTGCTTACGCTCGCAGTCGGCATTGGAGCGAATGCGGCGATCTTCTCTCTCGTCGATCAGGTTCTGCTGAAACGCCTCCCAGTCGCCGAACCCGACCGTCTCGTCATGTTAAAGTTCACCGGCTCGGACACGGGACACACTGATTCTTACGGGGGAAGCGAACAGGAATATTTCTCGTATCCCATGTACCGCGACCTGCGCGATCAGAACACAGTATTCGAAGGCATGGTGGCGATGTTCCCCACGCAGGTGGGCGTGCAGTGGCACAACACGCCAAGCCTGGCAAACAGCGAACTCGTGAGCGGGAATTACTTTTCCGTGCTGGGGCTCAAACCCGCAATCGGGCGCCTTTTCATTCCCGAAGACGCCGCGGCGCGAGGCGCTGAGCCGTTCGTTGTCCTAGGGTACCGCTACTGGACGCAACATTTCGATTCCGATCCATCCGTTGTGAATCAAGGAATTCTGATCAACGGAAATCCGTTCACGATCGTCGGCGTGGCGCAGCCCGGTTTCAATAGCGTGATTGGAGGAACGGTTCCGGACTTCTTTGCCCCGATCACGATGAAAGCGCAGATGACTCCGCAATGGGACGAACTCGAGGATCATCGGTCGAAATGGCTGACCATCATTGCCCGATTGAAACGGGGCGTCACTGTGGAGCAGGCGCAAGCGGGGATCAATCCTCTTTGGAAGTCGCTGCGAGCCGTGGAACTTCGAAGCATCTCCGGCCGCAGCGATCAGTTCCGCGAGCAGTTTGTCGCGAAAAGTTCTCTCATATTGCTGGATGGCTCAAAGGGATTTTCTCCGATGCGCGAGAACATGCGTGTTCCGTTGCTGATCCTTTTAGGCATGGTTGGACTGTTGACGCTAATGGCGACGGCGAATGTTGGTAGTCTTTTGCTCGTACGCGCAGCCGGCCGGAATCGTGAGATCGCGGTGCGCTATTCGCTCGGGGCGAGCCGTGGAAGAGTTATCCGCCAACTGCTGATCGAAGGTCTCGCTCTCGGCCTTGTGGGAGGAGCCTGCGGGGTCGCGCTCTCGCCCTTGCTGGCAAAAACGCTCATCACGCTGGTGAATCCTACCGCTGCCGCAGGGGGAATGAGCGCGCTCGCGGCAACGCCGGACTACCGGGTGATTTTGTTTTCTTTCGCGGTTTCAATCGCAGCGAGTCTGCTGTTCAGCCTCGCTCCGATCATTCAGTTCTATCGTCCGCAGGTTACGCCTGCGCTCAAACAGCAAACCGGCACAGCGGAACGGGGGCATGCCAGATTTCGCCGTCTGACCGTAGGAATGCAGATCGGGCTGAGTCTCTTGCTGCTCGTCGGTGCGGGATTATTTGGGCGTACTTTGACCAACTTGAAATCGGTCGATGTGGGCTTCGTCCCCGAACACTTGCTGACATTTCAACTCGATCCGCATCTCGCCGGATATCCGTCCAGCGCTGTCACGCCTCTGTACAAGCGCCTGATCGAAACGCTCAGCTCACTACCGGGAGTGCAGTCGGTAGGGATGACAGACGATCCGGTGCTCGCAAATTCGAATGACACTTTTAACATCAATATCCCCGGATATCAGGCTCAGGAAGGCGAGCGCAATAGTTTCGAATGGGAGCGCGTGACTCCCGGCTATTTTTCAACGTTGCATCTTCCAGTGGTCGCGGGACGAGGTTTCACGGACGGAGATAGTCAGACGAGCCTAAGAGTTGTCGCTGTCAACGAGAGTTTCGTGCGGAGATTCTTCGGCACTCCGGAGCAGGCTCTCGGAAAGACGTTTACCGTCGGAGGAATGAAGGACAAGCCGTTGACGGTCGTCGGCGTCGTCAAAAACGCCAAGCATACCAATCTCCACGCACCACCGGTTCCGATCTTCTATACCCCCATCTTTCAGGAGACCGAACCAAACTCGGTTGGCGTATACGTTCGGACTTCGCAGGCGCCGGAAGCGGCAGGCAGCGGCGTTCGCGCGGCCGTCACTGGCATCGATTCGAAGCTCGTGGTGGATTCGTTGCAGTCTATGACTTCGGAAATCGACACGACCCTCACTTCCGAACGATTGCTCTCCTTCCTTGCGAGCAGCTTTGGAGCCGTCGCAGCTTTCTTTGCTGCAATCGGCCTGTATGGAGTGCTGGCATACTCGATCGCGCAACGCACGCGGGAGATCGGCATTCGGATGGCGCTCGGCGCCACTCGAAAGGCGGTTGTCGGTATGGTCTTGCGTGAAGTACTCACGGTCACGGGATGGAGCGTCGCAATCGCCGTGCCCGTTTCGGTTGCGCTGGCGAGCTTTGTGAGGAGCCAGCTGTTCGGAATTTCCTACCGGGATCCGGCGACGCTGTTACTAGTGACACTCGCGATCGGTGTACTGGCCATGCTGGCCGCGACCGTCCCTGCCCGGCGCGCTGTGCGCGTGCAGCCGATTACCGCGCTGCGCTACGAATGAGCTTCAACATGGAGATCGCTAGTGATGAGTAAACTCACTCGAGACGTGCGTTATGCGCTCCGGCAATTGCGGAGCAATCCGGGATTCACGCTCGTTGCGCTCCTCACTCTCGGATTAGGAATCGGCGCGAATACAGCAATGTTCAGCGTCGTAGACGCGGTTTTGCTGCGACCGCTCCCATTTCGCGAGCCGAAACAATTGGTGGCGGTAAGAACCACTGAGCCCGGCCGCCGGGACGACATCGGCGTTTCCTACCCCGCATTCCTCGATTGGAGAAATCGAAACCACGTTTTTGAAGGACTCTCTGCATTTCGCGAAGATGATTTCACTCTGACCGGCAAAGGCGAGGCAGCCCACTTGTTTGGGGGGGTAGTGTCCGCAAACACGTTCTCTTTGTTAGGAGTTTCCCCACTGCTTGGCCGCAACTTTCTGCCCGATGAGGACCAGCCCCTCAGCACTGGCCTGCCGGTCATCTTAAGCGATCATCTTTGGCGGGATCGTTTCGCGTCCGATCCAGGAATTCTGGGCCAGACACTCACGATCAGCAGCCAGGTCTTCACCATTGTCGGCGTGATGCCAGCGGGATTTCAGTTCCCCGTCCAAGCAAACGGGATCGACTTTTGGACAACGCTCGCCCTGGACGCGCGGCCGATGAATGGTGGGCCTCCCCTATCTTCGCAACGCGGCGTCTCCTATCTGGATGTCCTTGCCAGACTGAAACCTTACATCTTGCTTTCGCAGGCACAGAGTGAGATGAGCGCCATTCAAGATTCGATCAACCGGCAGTATCCGGAGAACCGCCCAAAGGGAATTGCCATCGTTCCTGAAATCGATGACGTAGTTGGAAGCGCGCGCTCCGGGTTGCTGATCCTGCTCGGAGCTGTCGGGTTTGTACTTCTCATTGCCTGCGCCAACATTTCGAATCTCTTCTTGGCCAAAGCGCTGACACGACAAAGAGAGATCACCGTCCGCCGTGCGTTGGGGGCAACCCGTTGGAGCCTTGTTCGCCAACTGACTATGGAAAGCCTTCTGCTCGCCGGAGCGGGAGCGGCGGTCGGCCTCGTGTTTGCCGTCTGGTCGATTCGGCTGCTGACCAGACTGTCCCCGGCGGAGTTGCCGAGAATTCTCGACAGTGGCCTGAATCTACGAGTACTGGGATTCACGGCTGCTACTGCGGTCCTGACCAGTGTTCTGTTCGGGCTCGTTCCGGCTATCCATGCGACGAGCGCGGGCCTCGCGAGTTCTCTGAATGAAGTCGGACGAAGCGGGACCGAGACGCGTGGACGACGACGGCTCTCCAATAGTTTTGTAATCGCACAGAGTGCGCTCGCGGTCGTGCTGCTTGCTGGTGCGGGTCTTCTTTCGCGAACCCTGGTTGGTCTGGGAAAAGTTGATCCCGGATTCGCGAAAGATCACGTCATCACCTTCGGTTTGGACCTGCCGTCTAGATATGGACACGTGCAGCGGGTGCAGTTCTATCAACAATTACTTGCTCAAATTCGAAACCTCCCAGGCGTACAGTCGGCGAGCGCCGCCTTTCCGCTGCCATTATCCGCAGACGACGTGAAGACGAGTTTCGATGTTGAAGGCCAGCCGAGGAAGGAATCCGCGCGCCCGGTTACGACGCTTCACGTTGTTGATAACGACTATTTTCATGCTCTTGGTATTCCACTGCTTCGAGGACGCGCGTTCGACGCGCACGATGACGATCCGCAAGCAACTCCGGTCGTCGTGATCAGCGAAGACCTCGCCAAACAAGTTTTTCCCGGCGTCGATCCAATCGGTAAACGAATCCAGCCGAATATTTCCAGCGGAAACGCAGCCGCACCGATGCGCCGGGTCGTCGGAGTTGTGGGTGATGTGAAAGCGGAGGGCCTTTCCGCTCCGGCGATTCCCGAGTCGTATGTGCCCTATGCGCAGTTGCCGTTTGCCCCGATGTCAGTTCTTGTGCGGACTGTGCTTGGCCCGGAGGGGATGGTCCCGACACTAACAAAGCAGGTGCAGTCGCTGGATAAGGATCTTCCGCTCCTGAATGTCAAACCGCTCGAGCAATATGTGGATGATTCGATTGCCGGCACAAAATTCGAGGCTATCCTGCTCGGGATTTTCGCTGGCCTCGCGTTTCTTCTTACCGCGATTGGGCTGTTTGGAGTGATCTCCTATACAACGGTGCGACGGACTCGCGAATTAGGCATCCGTCTGGCACTAGGTGCAGAGCGCAGGGAAATTGTCGGACTGGTTGTCACGAGCGGGCTTTGGCTGGCGGGTCTGGGGACGGCCATCGGGCTGGCCGCCGCACTTCTCCTGAGCCGTTTCATGGCCAGTTTGCTGTACGGGATCAGCGCCACGGATCCGCTCACGTTTGCCGTGGTCGCGATTGCTCTTGTAGGAACCGCGGCGTTAGCCAGTTACATCCCCGCTCGGCGCGCAGCAAGGATCGATCCCATGGCCGCGTTGCGCTACGAATAAATTGTTGGAGAGTGCAGATGATTGAGTTGAAAGATCTCGAACGCAGTTACAAGACTCCCGCTGGACAGAGCTGGGTGTTGCGGCGCGTCAACCTGAATATTCGTGAAGGCGAATTCATCACGATCATGGGGCCTTCGGGAGCAGGGAAGTCGTCACTCTTGAATGTCCTGGCTTTGCTGGATGACGGATGGGAAGGTGAGTACTGGTTTCGCGGTCAGGCCGCGCACGCGATGAAGCGCAAACAACGCGCTGAGCTGGCGAAAAAAAATGTCGGCATGGTTTTCCAGAGCTATCACTTGCTCGACGATCTTACAGTGCAGGAGAACATCGATCTGCCGCTCTCTTACAAAGACATCCCTCGCCGCGAGCGCCAGAGTCTGGTCGCGGATACGCTTGACCGCTTTCAGATTGTCGGCAAAAAGGACCTTTATCCTAACCAGCTTTCCGGAGGCCAGCAGCAGCTCGTGGGAATTGCGCGTGCGGTAATTCACAAGCCGCCGCTCCTGTTGGCCGACGAGCCGACCGGCAATCTTCACTCCGGGCAGGCCAAGGTGATCATGGAACTCTTTCGCGATCTGAATCAGCAGGGAACCACGATCGTACAGGTTACGCATTCGGAGATGAACGCCGGCTACGGCAACCGAACGATCCAATTGCGCGACGGATGGCTCGTTAGCGACACCGCAAATTCATCCGTTACTCAGCCGACGGAGGTCAGCGCATCGTGAGCGTGTTAGCCCCGAGCCTGCGGAAAGTATTGGTGGTCGGTTGGCATCTTGCGCTCACCACGAGTTTGTTTGCCCAAACTGTGACATCGAATCATGGGAGCGCTCAGGGGATTTCGGCGCTTCAACTGAAGACTCCGACTCAGTTCGAGATGCCGAAATCACATGATCCATTCAATGCCTATGAGGGCGACACGGTTCCTGAGCCGGTACTCAGCAACTCCTCTCGCCTGGACCAGTCGATTCATGACGGCAAGCTGTACATTTCTTTGAAAGATGCGCTCGATCTTGCGCTGGAAAACAACCTTGATCTTGCGATAGCCCGCTATAACCTTCCGATTGCGAACACCGACATCTTGCGCACGCAGGCGGGTGGATTTTTTCGGGGAGTGAATACCGGAGTAGTACAGGGAACTCCCGGCGGCGGAGTTGGAGGATTCGGCAGTGGTAGCAACGTGGGAGGCACAACGGGTGGAGCAGGCGGCGCGGGCGCAGGTGCGTCCGGTCTGGTGCAGTCGACGCTAGGTACCGGAACGAACGTTTCATCCTATGATCCTTTCATCAGCCTGAACGGAGGCGATGAGCACCAGACCTCGCCTGAAGCGAACCGGCAGATTTACGGTGTTCCGTCATTGCAGGCTAATACGGTGCAGGTGAACGCTCTTTACAGCCAGTCCTTTCCTACGGGAACGAGCATCAGTTTTGCGTTCGACAATCTGCGCCAGACGACGAACAGCCCTTTTTTCAACCTGTCTCCGACGCTGAGTTCCATGTTCCGATTCCAGATTCAGCAGGAGCTGCTGGCCGGCTTCGGTTTCGGCCCAAATCTGCGCTACCTGCGGATTGCGAAAAACAACAAGAAGATTTCTGATATCGCTTTCAAAGACCAGGTAATCGCGACGGTTACGCAGATCGAGAACATGTACTGGGATCTGGTCAGCGCTTACGAACAAACCCGAGTCGACCAACAATCCTTTGATTTTGCCCAGCAGACGCTCCAGAACACAAAGAAACAGTTGAAACTGGAGGCCGTTCCGGCGCTCGACGTCATGCGCGCCGAAGCCGAAGTTTCCAAGCGCGATCAGGATTTGACCGTGGCAAAGACGAATCTTGAGCTACAAGAAACATTGATGAAAAATGCAGTCACCCGGAGCCTGGACGATCCTTTGTTGCAAGCGATGCCGGTCATTCCAACGGACCGCATGCAGACGGTCAACATCGCGATTGCGCAGCCGATTCAGGACCTCATCACGGAAGCCGAACACGATCGCCCGGAGCTTGCCGAATCCGATATCGATCTCGTGAACCGGCAAATCAGTCGTCGTGCCGCCCGCAATGCGCTGCTGCCGTCGCTTTCGCTGATCGGATTCTATGGCGGATCTGGACTTGCGGGTCCGCTGAATCCTGTGTACAGCCTTGGACCGAATGTTTCGAATGTGCCAACCGATTTCGGCGGAGCGATGCTGAACTCCTTCAACAACACTTCTCCGGATTATTACGTCGGCCTCAATTTGAACATTCCCATTCGCAATCGTGTGGCGAAGGCTGATCAGTTCCGCTCCGAACTCGAGTATCGCCAAGCCGAACTGCGGTTGGAACAACTGAAGAAGCAGGTTCGCATCGAAGTGCGAAATGCTCAGTACGCGCTCGATCAGACCGGCGCTAGAGTCGAAGCGGCGCGGAAGGCGCGCGATCTTGCCCAGCGCACCTTCGAGATCACGAAAAAGGAGCAGGAACTCGGAGCCGGCTCAAGCTATCAGACGCTCTCAGCTCAACGCGACCTGGCCCTTGCCGAACTGGACTTGGTGAGCGCAATGACGGTTTACGCGAAGGCTAAAGTGGAGCTGGACCGCGCAACGGGCACGACTTTGGAACATAATGGCATACTGATTCAGGACGCGGTAAGTGGTGTAGTACCTGCCCATTCGCCCTAGTGACCATGCCAATCTCGGTCAAACCCGGAGAAGCGGATCTTAAGCCATTTCGCTCCGAATCCGTCGCGCCCGTCCGCGTGCTGGCCGCCGATGATCAGGAGCACATTCTGGAAGCCCTCGAATTCCTGCTCCGTCCGCAGGGATACCGGGTTGATAAAGTTCGCTCTCCTGCGCTGGTCAGAGAAGCCCTTGCCAGCAACTCGTATGATGCGGCTCTGATCGACCTGAACTACACCCGAGACACAACTTCAGGACAGGAGGGTCTCGACCTGCTCTCGGAGATCGTCGGTCTCGACGCCACAGTTCCGGTAATCGTGATGACCGCCTGGGCCAATGTTGAGCTGGCAGTCGAAGCAATGCGGCGCGGAGCGAGGGATTTCATACAAAAGCCGTGGGAAAACGAGCGCCTCGTCTCGATTCTCCGCACGCAGATTGAGTTGCATCGGGCCCTCCAGCAAGCGGCGCGCCTTGAAGCGGAGAACCGCCTGCTCCGGGCGGAGGGACGTCCGGAGTTTCTCGCCAGTGCGCCTGCTATGCAGCCGGTGCTCGATACCATCTCGCGTGTGGGACCGTCCGATGCGAACGTCCTGATTACAGGCGAGCACGGTACGGGAAAAGAAGTAGTTGCGCAGACCTTGCACGCGCTCAGCGCGCGCGCATCCCGCGCTCTGGTAGCCGTGAATACCGGAGCGATCCCCGACGGAGTTTTCGAGAGTGAACTCTTCGGGCATGTGAAAGGCGCGTTTACCGACGCGCGTACCGACCGGATCGGACGTTTCGAACTGGCCGACGGTGGCACGATCTTTCTGGACGAAATTGGCAACGTTCCGCTTCGCCAGCAGGCAAAACTGCTGCGAGTTCTCGAGTCGGGGGAGATCGAACGCGTGGGTTCGTCACGATCTCGCCGTATCAACGTGCGCGTTCTTTCGGCCACCAATACGGACCTTTCCACCGCGTGCGGCTCCGGCCAGTTTCGGGAGGATCTGCTGTTCCGTCTGAACACTGTCGAGATTCATGTTCCGGCGTTGCGGGATCGCCGCGAAGATATTCCTCTTCTCGCGACGCATTTCCTTTCGCGCTACGCGAGCCGGTATCGGCGCGGCGTGCAGAGGTTTGATCCTGCCGCCCTGCACGCCATGAAGCAATATTCGTGGCCCGGAAACGTCCGCGAACTCGAACACACAATTGAACGCGCAGTTCTGATGTGCCGTACGGCTGAGATTCAGCCCGCCGATCTCTCCTTGAACTCCAGCCGCCCGCAGTCGCAGAATCTAGAGGACCTCAGTCTTGAGGCGGTCGAGGCCGTGCTTGTCCGCAAAGCCCTTCAACGATTCCAGGGAAATGTCAGCCAGGCTGCCGAAGCTCTCGGACTCAGCCGCGGAGCGCTCTACCGTCGCATGGAGAAGTATGGAGTCTAGCTCTCCTCCGAAAGCTCAGCGGCGGAGGCGAGCCAAATTGCTGTATGAACACCGCATCAGCCTGTACTCGTTGCTCGTTGCTCTTCCCGGACTGATTGTGAGCGCCATTCTCGTATGGGAGCAGCCGTGGACTCTAGGATCTCGTCTCGCTCTGCTTGGCGCCGAACTCTTCGTGTGGTGGCTGCTTGCCCTGGCACTTCAGGAACAAACAACCCGGCCTCTGCAAACTCTCGCAAATGTAATTGGATCGCTGCGCGACGAAGACTATTCTTTCCGGGCGCGCAACGCCGCTCCGGAAGATGCACTCGGCGAACTGTCGTTGGAAGTGAATGCATTGGCGGACATGCTTTCCGATCAGAAAGTCCGCGCCATTGAGGCCACGGCGCTTCTGCAGCGGGTTGTCGATGAGATCGACGCGCCGCTGTTTGCCTTCGATCTCGGGCGGAAACTGCGTCTTGTAAACCCCGCCGGAGAGCGCCTGATGCATGACGTGAAACCTCGCCTGCTGGGACGCAGCGCAGCTGAACTCGGACTGGAACCCTGCCTGACCGGTGACAACGAGAGCCTCGTCGAACTGCATCTTCGTGAATCGCACGCGCGATGGCTGCTGCGGCGCAGCTCGTTCCGGCAGCACGGAATTCCTCACACGCTATTGGTTCTCTCCGACGTGAGCCGCGCTTTGCGGGAAGAAGAGAGAAGGGCGTGGCAGCGGCTCATACGCGTCCTCGGACACGAGCTTAGCAATTCACTGGCTCCGATCAAATCGATCGCCGGAAGCCTGAGTTCACGGGTTTCTTCCACCCCGATGGATGACGAAGTCCGCAGCGATTTGCAGCGCGGGTTGGAGATTATCGAAGCGCGTTCGGCATCGCTCCACCGGTTCCTTGAGGCCTATCGGCGTCTCGCGCAGATGCCGGCACCGGTATTGCGGGAGATCACTCTGGGGCCGCTGATTTCTCGGGCAGCGCGACTCGAAACGAGAGTCAAGGTCTGTGTCCAACCGGGACCGGACGTCGCATTTCAGGCCGATCCCGACCAACTTGAGCAAATGCTGATTAATCTGCTCCGCAACGCCGCCGACGCAGTTCTGGAAACACGAACAGGAGAGAACCCAAAGATTTGTGCTGCCGACTCAAATGGAGTCCTCGTGCGCTGGGATGCGCGTCCAGAAGATGTTGTATTGACGATTGAGGACGAAGGCCATGGCCTTCTGAATCCTGCGAACGTTTTTACCCCCTTCTACACGACAAAGCCGACGGGTAGCGGAGTTGGGCTCGTGCTTTCACGTCAAATTGCTGAGGCCCATGGGGGGAGCATCGAAATCGGCAACCGTCCCGGCGGCACGGGATGTTCCGTGAAGGTCGTCCTCCCACGTTTTCCATCGCGCTCAGCTGCGCAGGCCCTCTGAGACACAACGCAGGACTTACACAGCACGTCTAGACCGCAGGGGGCTAGCGACAAGACTCACTTCTGCGTCACGCTCCATTGCACGCCCAACGAATGCAGAATCAACGTATCCTCAAGCGAAAGCATCTTCGGCTCGGCTACGATGCGGTAGGCGTAAAGAACGTTCGGATCTCTTGTAATGCACCAGGGTTCATGTTCACCTGCGGCATGACAGTGTTCGCAAACGGGACCGCTGGTAACTCGACTACCTGTCTGAGATGTGTCGATGTTCTTCATGTTCAGTCCTCCGGAAACGTGCCGTAAACAACTGTGCTACAAAATTGGATGGCTGAACCTCGGTGAAGAACGAACTCTGCAGCGCGATTTCCCTTCGATTACCTCGAAAAACAATGATGCTTCGGTAATAACGAGGACCGTTTCTGAGGAAAACTCTTAGCCAGACAAACGAGTTCCGGTAGCCTCCGAACTTACACTCGCCCCCTGTCAGGCGCACAAAACTCTTCAGGCCCAATTGTTCCCTTGCATTGCAATCACGAGCCGCTACAAGAAATGCTGTATATGCTCGGAGCGACCCGCGACTTTAGATTAACCTTGGCCTGCCTAGCCATTCGACGCGGGAGCTCAAGGGATAGGCGAAGTCGGGATTTCCAAGGCGTCAAGAATTTTCGACGCGCCGGACTAAATCGATTTATCGTTTCGTTACGGCAATTCTGAGTTCGCGTGAGGCTGATAGTGCCTGAAATCTCTTCGATCTTGAAACTCCTAGATGTTTTAATTTGATGTTAATTTGCAATGATTCATCAGTTTCGGAGCAACTTTATCTTCCGTCCCGAGTTCTAAGGTGTAACACAGGCGCCACGACACGCATTTTTGAATCAGGTTCAGCATTCATTTGTAGGGGGCTTAGTCAGCTTTTGCCCCGACCAGCATTTCGCCGGACGGTCCGCGAAAGCAGTAATGAGTAGCGCGAGATACTCGCGTTTCGTACGGAGTCCGGATGAGTCCGAAGTACATCGCCGAAGTTTACCTGCTTGCGGAGAATCGCCTCTTACGTGAAGCCCTGGTGCGCCTTCTCGCCAAGAAAGACATTCGAGTGGTGGGTGCCAGTCCTTATTCGGATGCTGCGCTTGAAGAGATCATCGAAAAGGAACCTGGCATCATCGTTCTCGACTCTAGTGGCCTCGCTTTCTCCAATTCCAGCCTGATTTCGACCCTCCAAACTTCCATCACCGACGTCAAGATTGTCATGGTCGATATGGAATCCGACGAGCATAAATTTCTGCGCGCAGTCCGCGAGGGTGTCGTCGGGTACGTGCTCAAAGATGCTTCGGCCCTGGAGGTCGCAGCTACGATTCGTGCCGTCGCCGGGGGCGAGGCCGTTTGTCCTCCTGCTTTATCGATCGCCCTTTTCCGTTTCGTGTCTCAGCAGCCCAGTCCGTCGGCTTCCAACTGGAGAACAGACCTTGGGTTGAGCCGCCGCGAACAGGAACTTCTGGAACTATTAAGGGAGCGCCTGACGAATAAAGAGATTGCCGCGCAACTTAATCTCTCCGAGCAAACCGTCAAGAATCATGTCCACAACATCTTGCGTAAGGTGGGAGCCGCAGATCGCCTCAGCGTGGTTGAGCTTTGTGATCCCGACCGTTTCCGCAGCAATCCGGGAAACGTCGCCTGATCTTGGGGCACTCTTGTTCTTTCCGGTACCCTCAATCCTTCTTTCCCTGGACTGCCTATCCCGAGTTCTGCAGCCGCTAACCGCTCGCTCTTGAATCGTTTTCCAACCTTGCGTGATTTGAATCACGGGTGAAGGAGGTGACAATCACAGTCGGCTTCCAAGAGGCTGTCTAGGCTTTATCAGGAGCACTCTCGGCTCACCATCTGCCGTCTGTCGAATGCGGCCAGTGGGTGCGAGATCGCCACCATGCCTCGCAAACTCGGCCCCAAACTTATTCTTTCCCTCACCATCCTCATTGTCGCGATCAGCGGTGTCAGCGGATACCTGAACTTCCGAAGCCAAAAGAAGCAGTTGGTCGAAACCATGATTCTGGGCGCAGACCAGCTTTCGCGCGGAATCACCGGAGCGACCTGGCACGCCATGCTTGACGATGACCGTAAGGCTGCGTACGAAATCATGCGCGTCATTGCTGACAAGCAGGGTGTGGATCGCATCCGCATGTTCAACCGCGAAGGTCGGCTGGTATTTTCCACCGATGCCTCTGAGCAACTCCGTTCGACGAACTCAGCGAATGAAGTCTGCGCGAGTTGTCATAGCAAGGACGCCGTCCGCAACCGCCCCACCGAGGATGCGCGAGTTCGTTATGCCACGTCTCCAAACGGAGTCAAGACCATCAATATGGTCGCGCCTATCTATAACGAGCCCTCGTGCAGCAATGCCAGTTGCCATGCTCATAACGCTTCCACCAAAGTGCTGGGGGTCGTCGACGTCGCTCTGCGATTGGACCCGGTCCAGAAACAGACACGCGCGATCACGCTCCAGACCATTCTTTGGACGCTGCTGGAAGTTGGAATAGGCGCCGCTTTTGTAATCGTATTCACGCGGCATTTTGTCGCGACCCCCATCCAGGAACTTATCGCCGGAACCAAAGCCGTGAGCGCCATGGATCTCGATACGCCGATCGATATCGGCAACGCCCGCGGCAGCCAGGAACTCGACGAATTAGTGGACTCATTCAACAAGATGCGCGAGCGATTGAAGCTTGCCGTCTCTGAGTTGAATGACATGCAGCAAACGCTGGAAAGCAAGGTGGACGAGCGCACGCAACAATTGAAAGCGGCGCAGCGAAAGCTGGTTCAGTCCGACCGTTTGGCTACCCTCGGACAACTTGCCGCGAGTGTTGCTCATGAAATTAACAATCCTGTCTCCGGAGTGCTGAACCTCTCTATGTTGCTCGAGCGGCTCATGGCTAGCGGATCGTATCCACCGGGCCGCGAAGCCGAGTTCCGGAAGTATTTGAGCTTGATCTCCACCGAGACGGCTCGTGTTGGACGTATCGTCTCCGATCTACTCGCTTTCTCGCGGCGGTCAAAGCCGCAGCGCGCGCCGGCTGACCTGAATAAGCTAGTCCGAACGACTATTGGCCTGGCGGACCACAAGCTAAAGCTGATTAGCGCTGAGGTCGTTCTCGATCTGCAGGAGAACCTGCCTGCAGTCGAATGCGATTCCTCGCAGATCCAGCAGGTCATTCTCAATCTGGTGCTCAACGGTGCGCAAGCGATGCAGCCGCACGGCGGAGGTAAGCTGACCATCCGCACCCGGCTGATTCCGCAGGAAGAGAGCGTCGAACTCTGTGTTCAGGACACAGGGGAAGGGGTTGCCCCGGAAAATCTGTCCAAGATTTTCGATCCCTTTTTCACCACGAAAGCCGAAGGCAAGGGCGTTGGACTCGGTCTCGCCGTCCTTTACGGGATTGTGAAAGCTCATGAAGGTGAAGTTGAAGTCGTAAGCCAGCGCAATGAAGGAACGACGTTCACAGTTACGCTTCCGCTGAAGTCGCGAACTCCCGCAACGGAATCGAGGGAAGTGCAGGTACAAGGTGTGTGAACGATCTCTGTCTGGTGCCGATTGGAAATTTGCCCGGAGCTGCCTTGGACTGGATCGAGAACGCTGCGGCGGAATGGTTCCCGCTTCCAATCCGGCGTCTGGAGGCATTGCCGATCCCCCAGCGAGCATTTGACGAAAAACGAGGACAGTATCAATCGGTGGAGATCATGAAAATGCTGTCGCAAGTCATACCGCGCGATGCCTCCCGAATTCTCGGCGTGACGGATGTTGACTTGTCCATCCCGATGTTGAGCTTCCTGTTTGGACAGGCGCAGTTCGACGGGCCGGTGGCAGTGGTGTCGCTGTGCCGATTGCATCAGGAATTCTACGGTCTCCCAAGGCAAGAGAACTTGTTACGTGAACGGACCGTCAAGGAAGTGCTTCATGAGCTCGGACATACCTTCGGGCTTGTCCATTGTTCCGAGCCCAAGTGCGCCATGAGCTTGGCGACTCATATTGAACTGGTCGACGCCAAGGCAGAACAATACTGCGCGCGTTGCGGCCTGCAGCTGGTGGAGAGGTTTTCGCGATAGGGAGGAGTATGAAAAAGAATTGGCCCATTCTCGTTGTCGACGACGAAGACGTGATGTGTGAATCGATGGCGGCGTGGCTGCGTGAGGACGGCTATCGCGTCGATACGGCTTCGAACGGCCAAAAGGCGCTGGAACTGGCTCGTGCAACCGATTATGCGATCTGCTTCGTCGATCTGAAGATGCCCGGCGGCATGGATGGAATTGAAACGATGATGGAGATTCATCGCATCCGCTCAGATGCCTCGATCATTATTATTACGGCTTACGCCACCGTCGATACCGCCATCCAGGCCATGAAAGAAGGCGCGCAGGAATACATTGTCAAGCCGTGCAACCCGCAGGAAATCTCCATGCTGGTCTCGCGCATTTTGAAGCTGAAGAAGCTGCAGACTGAGAATGCAATTTTGCGCAAGAAGCTGACCCGGCAATACCGTCATCACGACATCATCACCAAGAATCCGCGCATGGAAGAGATCCTGACTCTGACTCAGGAAGTTGCCAGCCTGCGCAGCACAGTCTTAATTCGCGGCGAAAGCGGGACGGGAAAAGAATTGGTCGCCCGCGCCGTGCATTTTTCCGGAAATCGGGCCGACAAGCCGTTCATCGCCGTCAGCTGCGCCGCTCTTACCGAGACTCTTCTCGAAAGCGAACTGTTCGGCTATGAAAAGGGAGCCTTTACCGGCGCAAGCGGGCAGGCGAAAGGTAAATTCGAACTTGCCGATCGCGGCACAATCTTTCTCGATGAGATCGGTGATATTTCTCCCAAGCTTCAGGCGGATCTGTTGCGGGTGTTGCAGGAGCGTCGCTTTTATCGGGTTGGCGGCAATGAGGAGATCGAAGTCGACGTCCGAGTCATCGCCGCAACCAATAAGAACCTTGCCGAAGAAGTCCAGCAAGGAAAGTTTCGTGAAGATTTGTATTACCGCCTGAATGTAATTGAAATTCAACTTCCGCCGCTCCGGGAACGCCGCGAAGATATCCCTTTGCTGGCGGAACATTTCGTCCAGCGGATTTCATCGGAACTGGGCAAGGATGTGAGTGGGATCTCAGGAGCAGCGCTGAAATTGCTGATCGCTCACGACTGGGCCGGCAATGTCCGCGAACTCGAAAATGTGATCGAGCGCGCCATCGTCACCTGCCATAACGGCATGCTGGACGAGCAGGATTTCTCGTGGTTGCAACACAGTGGAGTACAGGCGCAAAGCTGGGAGGTTCCCGATATTCCTCTTGGTGAGCTCGAGCGCCGGGCGATTGTCGCAGCCTTAGAGCGAAAACACGGGAATGTGAAAGAGGCCTCTACCGCGCTCGGAATCGATCGCTCGACGCTTTACGACAAGCTCAAGCGGTACGAGATATCGCACTGACCCAGTTCGATCATGTCTGCAGGAATGTGTCTGCGAGCACCGTGTCCCAATCGGCTTCCGGGATCGCGCTCATCAGATCGGGCATAAGTACTCCGCCGTCGGCCAGGGCGGCAGGAGTGTTCGGCGCACGCAATTGAAGCTGCAGGCGTTCTGCCTCGCGCGCCACCCAGCCTCGAACTTCCGGTCCGCGCAGAAGATGACGAAAGGTCAGAAGATTGTGGAGATCGAGCCTGGGTTGGAGCCTCAAATACCATCCCTCGCGGGGTCCGCCGACGGCAATTACTGTTCCTTCCAGCGGTGCCCGCACCTGAATCTCTTTATCATTCTTGCGCATACGCCACGCAACCTGGTTGAGTTCGAGTTCTTCGCCTATCTCCGGCATCCGGACAGAATCTGGATCGCCGACCAAGTGCTCCACGAGATCATCGAGCCCGATTGCGACCGTTCCATCCTGCTCCGGCTTTAGCCACGTGTGTCCCCGGTGATAATAGCGATCGTCAGAATAATTGAGGCCGAGTGAATTCACGTGGCCAGTCGCTGGCAGGACCACAAATTGCGCATAGTTCTCGCAGTGTCGGCAATCGAATGCATTGTCGCAGACTCTCGAGATAACTCTCCCCGCAAGTTCATGCCGGCATCGTCGGTCTCTTTCGGGCAGTTCAGAAAAATTTTCTTTCCAGTAGAAATCGATGGCTTTGTGAGTACGGAAATCCTTGGCCGTGCGCCAAACGGCCGAGGCTACTGTCGTCAGGATGGTCAAGGCGACGACGAAGAACAGCGACAGGAAAAGAATATGGCCAAATGTCCAGTGAAAACCATCAATGCCCGGAAACATGAGGAGGATCTCCTTCTTTCGGAGCTGCAAACAGCGGAAGATAACGATAGGAGAGCGAGTAGAGAATGACGCCGTAGGCGATCACGCCGCCGAAGCTCGCGATCTCCTGCCAGCTTGGCCTGTATTGCAGGAAATCATCGAAGGGCAGGGTCGGCAACGCGAGGGTCTGAACGGTCAGCACGAAACGGTTCAGCAAGACGCCTGAACACGCCATCGCGGCTGCACAAAGCAGGATCCAGCGCCGTCGTCTTGTGGTTTCAGGAATCAGCAAGCAAGCCGGCAGCAAACCCAGCACTACGATTTCGGCAAATAGGATCGGCGTGCCAAACGGCTTATGCGAGTAGAACTGCCACGGCGCGAATCCTTCGGACCGGGAGGTAAAGTTCAGCCAAACCAATGTGTCGATTGATTTCGCCGCGACATACAGGGCCAGGAGAAGTCCGGAGATGTAGCCCAGGCGGCGAAAGACTCTGTCGGCAACCAGCTTCTTCCCGGTCACTTTCTCCACCGTCGCCGTTATCAGAATCAGAAAGCTCGGCCCCGACGCGATCGCCGACAAAATGAACAAGAAGAATGTCGAAGGCCAGATGAGGAATCCCGTGCGGAATGCGAAAGGTCGTCCGCGGAGCACGCCGTAAAGTCCACCAAGGGATCCCTGGTGAAAGAAAGAGAGCAGGGTGCCGACCGCGGCGAGCACGGGCACGAGCTTGTGCAATTGATGCTCGAACACAAAAAATGACGGCAGTTGCTTGAGCTGCCGGTTCCGCAACAGGAGCGGAATGTATTCCAGGCTCAGCACCAGAAGGTAACAGGAAATACAGAAGGTGACCTCTGTGAGCATCGAGTGCGTGTTGGGGTGCCAGAATGTGAACCACGCCCGAAGTGGCTGTCCCACATCGATCATCAAAATCGACACAGCGCCGCTGTAGCAGATGAATCCGACAACCACGGCAGTATTCAGAATCGGCTTGAGTTCCGTTCTCCCTAATATGTAGACAAGAAATCCGGTAAAGAACGCTCCTGCCCCCAGCGCGATAATCCCGAGATCCAGGAAGATCCACAGCCCGAAGGCGAAGCGATTATCCATGTTGGTCTGATTGAGGCCGTAGTAGAGGCAGAGCCCGGCTGCGTACATGCCGATCGCGAGCAGCACAATCCAGGGCGCCAGCCACAGCAGAAAGCGCGAGAGCGGAGCCCGCTCTTCGCCGCGCGCGATCCATCGGGCATCCATGAGAGTCGAGCTAGCCATGTTGAACCTCCGAATTCCGCGCGGAATTCGATTCCGCCAACGCTCTCACCCATGCCTCCTTTGACTTGTAATAAAGCTTTGGTTCGGTTCCCAGCTCCGCGAGTAACCGGAAGGCTTCGGGCGAACGCGCTTCCTTAGAGACTGGATCGTCCGGATCCGCCAAATTGCCAAACCGGATCGCTCCCGTCGGACACGCCTCCACACACGCCGGCTCGTAATCGGCAGGATCGATTTCGCGTTTTCCGGCAGCGGCAGCCTTCTCTTCTGCGGCGTGCAGGCGCGCATGGCATAGATTGCACTTCTCCACAACTCCCCGCATACGGACCGCGACTCCCGGGTTCAGACTCTTCTCCATCCCCTTCGGCCAGGCTGGATCCCACCAGTTGAAGTACCGCGCGTGATACGGGCACGCCGTCATGCAGTATCGGCAGCCCAGGCAACGTTGCGGCATCTGCATCACGATTCCGGTAGCTTTGTCGACTTCAACCGCCTGCTGCGGACAGACTTTCACACACGGGGTGTCGTGCTCACAGTGGGCGCACATGATCGGGATGAACGCCGCGCGCCGTCGCTCTCCATCCTCGCCATTCGATACTTTGCGGACGAGCAAGGGAGTCAACCCGGTTCGGGCCGTGGCTTGCGGCAGGGAAGGAACATTGTTCTCAGACGCGCAGGCAATCATGCACGAGCCACACCCCGTGCAGCGATCCAGATCGATCACCATGCCGTACCGGGCGCTCATGCATTCCTCCTCTCCGGGGCGTCCCGTAAGTTCGACTCGATGTAGAGCTTCGAGGCCAAGGGTGGGAGCACCGGCGCCTGCCATGAGTCAGCCCAGCCAGCTGCAGTGGCCGGGATTGGTTCCGGCGGCCATTCCTTCAGCTCGCACTTTAGACCTCCTGGAGGGGATGCTTCGCCGACCCACACCGCCCCTTTCCAGAGCTGCTCTTTCAGTTGTTGCACTGATTCGATCTTCGCAATCGCAATGGACTCTGGAGCGTGCAATGTTCCCGAGCGATTCTTGAATAGATCCGCGCAGCGATCATGAATCGTTTTTTCTGGCGGAGTCAGGCTGGAGTCAATGCCAACGAGAAACTGCGCAGCGCTTTGAAGTTCGAATGTTGTCTTGACCAGCGCCGGTGCGACGGCATAAGTCTCCACGGGCAATGCCGGCGCGGTCGGTACATCCGTGAGTTCTTCGAGAAATCCCGGGGCCGGGAGCAACCAATCGGCCTTTGTAGGACCACCGTTCCAGGCAGCGAACCGGAAGATTTCAGCGTCAGTTTGCGGTGCAAAATCCCATGGCACGGAAGAGTCAATCAGAACTGCTCGAGCAGTCGAAATCGCCGCGCTCGCAGAGACGTACGCATGGGATATTTTCTCTTTGCGCACAATCCCCCCACGAGCCCCCACAGACCCGAGCAGGACGTTCAACGCCGCAACCGTGGGATTTTCGTTCGCAGCGATTGCCAACGCGGGCGGTCGCGACACCAGAGTCCGTGCCAGCTCCTGGATCGCATCTTCCGACAATCCAGTGCGGGCGGCAGCATCAGAGATCGTGATTGCCGGGATCGGAGGGTGTGCGGGAACCAAGTTCTGTTCCATCAGCACACGAGCCAATCCCGAAGCCAATGCCGATTCCGAACCTTCGTGAATCCGCAACCACTGCCGTGCCCGCGCCGCTGTTCGTGACAGCGACGGCTCAATCTGAATGATCCGCAATTGAGGATCATCTACCCCGCCCGATTTCTCTGACCAAAGCCGTGTCACATAGCCGGGCGTTCCCCACCCGTCGAGGAGAGGAGCCCCGAAGCTGATAAGCGTCTGAGTATTTTCGAGGTCGTATCCAAGGGAAGTAACAGGCACGCCCGTCCAAGATTCGTAAGGGTTGAGAGAGCGAAGTTCCGTGCCTCGAAAAACTCGATACTCCCCATGATTCTTCTCAGCGAAGCTCTCGTAAACCGACGACGCAGCGCGCCCCGGATATCCATCGATGATGACCACTGGCCCTTCGCTACTCGCTCTTGCGAATGCCGCGTGGGCTTCGTTCCAAGAAGAAGCATTGCCGCGGTGCCGCACTTCGCGCAGCCGTTGCGGATGCCAATTCAGCTGGTGCGCTCCAAAGCCAAGCGGACACAAAGCTCCGTGGCTGGTCGGGTGCGTCTTCATGCCCGCAACACCCACTGCCCATCCAGCAGCCATCCGCACTCGCAGCCCGCATCCCTTCGGGCACAACGTGCAATGAGATTGACGGATTTCGACTGGAACACGCGCCGGCTGCGGGATCCAGGGCCAGTTCTGGCTCCATATCGAGGTATCGTCGAGAATCTTCCATGGAATGGGTGTAACGATGAGACCGGCTGCGGCTCCCGCGCTCCATGCCAGCAGATCCCGCCGAGTAAGCTTCATGCTTCTCCCTTCATTCGTGGCAACCCAGGCACCCGGCCTCCACGCCGTGCTTTTGGTGGCAATTTTCGCAGTCGCTCATCTTCATGCCTTCGTGCGGCGCTCGTCTCAGCCTCGACATCGAGTGCCCCCAGATGTCGCGGCTGTATCCACTGATGCGATTGACCTCGTATGGACGTATCTGGTCCGACTCGCCATAGTTGGAATGGCATTCGCTGCAGGCAAGATTGGCCCGTTTCACATGAATCGCATGTGAGAACCAGACATTCGCCGGCTGCTGGGAATACACAAGCCACGGAGTTTCCTCGCTAGTCTTGATGTAGTTGTTCACGAGAATCGCTTCTGCTTTGCTGTCGCCGATCTTGTCGGCGTGACAAGCAGCGCATTTCTCCATGGGTGGAAGTCCGGCGAACGTTCCATCATCGCGAATGACGTGGCATTCGCTGCAGTCCGCTATTCCGGATTTGTCGGCATGCGTCTTGTGCAGGAAATCGACTGGCTGATTTTTCTTCACATAGAGAACGCGCGGAAACACAACCCACCCCAGAACCAGGGCGACAAGAACGCCAACGGTGAACGCAATGGCAATACGGCCAGTTCTCATTTCTCTACCGTCCAGTCTGTCTTCGAGAAAAAATGCTGGAACAGGCACACGAGATCCGGACGCGACAGGAATTGAGCGACACCACGAACCGGCGCTCCGCCATCGCAGCCCGGAGCGTGCCTTTCATGGATTTCATCTGTGAGCCGCGCGCGTTGTTCTTCCTGCCATGCCATGGCTCGCGGACCAGAAATCAGCCCAGCACGGGTGCGCCCAGGGACCTCCCAGCCCTCGAACAGCCATCCGGCGCCGTAGGGATCGGCAGTCAGGCGACTGGGATCACTGCGCAGCCGGCTGTTTACCTTTTGAATCATCACGGGATTGGGAAAGCTCATCGGCCACTCGACACCGTGAATCGTAAGCGCGAGCGCCGGGCAGTGAGTTCCATGCGCCGTGACAAAGGTGACGCCGTCGACGTTTCCCGCAACATCCGCGGCAAAGCCGTCGATACCGATGTGGCACAGTCCCGACTCTTCCGCATCAAGCCAGAAATGGTTGGACGAATACGAAAGATTAGCCGGCGGTTTGGTTGCGTGTGGTTGCGCGAGGTGCAAGTAAGAATCGCAATAGCGATAGTTATCGCTCGTGCAACTCGAAAGTCGCGATTCGCTGAACGGCACCAGCTTTGGGATGGCGGAAACTCCGCAATACTGCACGCGGATTTCTTCCAGATGCGGACACCGCTCCTGCCGCGCCCCGTGCTTATCCGCCAGTTCGCATTCGACATAGCGCGCCGAGGCGCAACGTCCGCCCTCGCTCGCACCCGGCCCATCCAGAATCAGTTTTCGCACTGGAGCCGCGTGGCAGTAGCGTGCCCGGCCTTCTCTCAGAAATGGGCAAGCCATAACGTGCTCCTTAGGACTTCTTCTCAGACTCTGGTTTGGAGTCGATCCGCTCGCCCCCATCCGCCATAGTCAACCCAAGTTCGGGAACAGTCAGGCTGTGCGAGCCACTGTGCAGCAGCGCTTTCAGTTCCGCATCAATGTTGTTGAAGCTCACGCTCGGAACGCGGCCAGTTTTGCGAACCAGCAGATCCCAGCCCACGGCGAAGAACACAAACAGCAGCGCGATCAGGGTAACGAGTCCCAGTGCAAAGTTCGTGATGTTAAGCCACATGGTCCAATTCTCTCCAGCCATGACGATTGACCTCCTAGCCAATGGAAACTTAGGCCAACCAGATAAATGCAAGCCAATGACCAATACGTGAATTCAATGAGTTGCAAAGAATTACCTGCGAAGAACGTTGGATTTCCCAACATATGTTGTCGGCGTTTCCAACACGACACAAATCAATGGAACGGACAACATCACGCTGATAAGCTTCAGTTCGTCTTCTCACCTCGAAATGAGCACGGAACGGATGCATTGTGTGCGCGCCGTCTCGCACAAGCGTGATTGCAATCACAAGCCTCTCGCTTCTTCATCGATACAAAAGAGTTAGCAACAGCAGATCTGCATTGTGTTCAGTGTTTACGCGCTTATTTCGCGTGTTCTAACAGTTTCGTATTAGTGATCGCCGAAACACTCATTAATAAAATGGCGGCGCTTATGAATCCGAAGTGGAACGGTCAGTTCTCCTGCTTCGATTTAGTCGCGAAAACCGACGTGCGCACGCGCAGCACTGTGCAAATCCGTGACATTGAAATTGGCGGCAGCGAATTCGTTGTCATGGCAGGACCATGTGCCGTCGAATCGGAAAGTCAACTGCTGCAGACCGCCGAAGCGGTCGCCGAAGCGGGAGCACGCATCCTTCGTGGCGGAGCCTACAAGCCGCGTTCTTCTCCCTATGCATTTCAAGGTCTCGGCCTCGAAGGTCTGAAGATTCTGCGCAAAGCGCGGGAAGCAACCGGTCTTGCCATCGTCACTGAGGCGATGAGCGAGGACGATGTCGAGCTGATCGCGGAGTACGCCGACATCATGCAGGTCGGTACCCGCAGCATGGAAAATTACGCGCTGCTGGAAGCGCTCGGCAAATGTGGACGGCCCGTCCTGCTCAAGCGCGGGATGACCGCAACTCTCGAGGAACTGCTGCGCTCGGCGCAAATCGTCGCGATGTCAGGGAACTCGCAGATCATCCTGTGCGAGCGCGGCATTCGCACATTCGAAACTGCAACCCGCAACACGCTCGACATCGCGGCCGTTCCGGTCTTGAAGGCCGTCTCGCATCTCCCCGTCATTGTCGATCCCAGCCACGCCGCTGGCGTGCGCAGCCTCGTCCCCGTGCTTTCTCGCGCTGCCGTTGCCGTCGGCGCCGATGGCTTGATCGTCGAAGTGCATCCCTCGCCTGAGCAGGCGATGAGCGATGGAAACCAATCCCTGACGTTCGCCGAATTTCGCCGGATGATGATTGATCTGCAGCCCTATTTGGATATCGAGCACGATGCTCGCCGGTTCCGCCCGCAACTCCTTGCCATAGGAGGAGCGGATTAGTGCCGCCGCGGTCCATCGTCATCTGCCTGCTTCTTCTCGCCGCAATCGCCTCGGCGCGGCCAGCTGGAGACGTCCCAAGTGAGACTGAACCGCCAGCACTTCTTTACACCGTCGCGAAATCTTACGACCCGCTCGCGTGGATGCATGGAGCGGACCGCTTCAGCCCCGATGCGGCAATCCTTCTCCGCGATGACAAAGGAACACGCGCATTCGCGCCGAATTTTGCGGAGTCTGCGGATCCAGAAATCTCGTTCGATGCAGAGCGCGTGCTCTTCGCGGGCAAACTCCATCCGCAAGACCTGTGGCAAATCTGGGAAGTTTCAATCTCGGGCAGTCAGCCACGACAGGTGACTTCTGGTTCCGAAGATTGCGTCCGGCCTTTCTACTTGCCTGATGATCGCGTGGTCTACGCGCGCAGGATCGCTGGACGTTTCGTGATCGAAGCGGCAGATCTCTCCGGCGGAAAACCTATCGCCCTGACCTACGGCCCAGCCAATTTCCTGCCCACCGACATTCTCCACGATGGGCGCATTCTCTTCGAGGCTGGGTATCCACTGGGAAGCGCGACCATGCCGGAGATCTACACCGTCTATTCCGACGGCAGCGGAGTCGAGTCTTACCGCTGCGATCATGGCAAGGCACACTACTCAGGCCGCCAAATTGCTTCCGGAGACATCATCTTCGTCTCTGCTCAAGGACTGTCGCGATTCACGTCCGCTCGTGCACAAGAAATTCCGATTGCGGTGCCGCCGGGCGAGTATGCCGGAGATATTGTTGAGACCGCTTCCGGCAATTGGTTGACCGCTTGGCGACACGATCAGAAATCCTCGTTTCAGTTGATGCGGTGGACTTCCGGAACAAAGCAGCTGCAAACAATCGCAACCCAGCAGGACGCGAACATAATTCAGCCGACTCTCATCGCGACACATCCTGTTCCAAACCGTCATCCTTCGGGACTGCATGACTGGCCCAATGCAAACCTGCTTTGCCTGAACACGTACACATCGAAGTACGAATTTGTACCCGGCTCTATTCACAGTGTTCGGCTCTACACGCGAGACTCTAGCGGCAGTTCGAAACTGCTGGGCACCGCGCCAGTCGAGCCTGACGGGTCCTTCTTCGTCCAGGTTCCCTCCGAGCAGCCGCTCCAGATCGAATTGCTCGGCGCCGCCGGCAAGACTCTGAAACGCGAAGCCGGATATTGGTGGATGCGCCGCGGCGAACAGCGTGGCTGTGTCGGTTGTCATGCCGGCCCTGAAACGTCGCCCGAAAACGCTGTGCCCATGATCCTTTTGAAGTCGACCACTCCAGCAGACATGACTGGCGCGGCTTCGCAAACTTCCGCAGGAGGACGTTAAGTTGAGAACACGAATCTTCCTGGTGCTTCTATTGTCCTCCCCGCTGTGGGCGCAGGCTCCGCAATCGGCGCCCGGTCCCATTCGATTTGAGGACGCGACAGCCAAGTCCGGCATTCAGTTCACGCACAACTTCGGTTCGGAGAAACTGGGTTCCTTGCTCGAAAGTACCGGCGGCGGCTGCGTCTGGTTCGATTACAACAACGACGGCCTTCCCGATCTCTACGTGGTCAGTGGCAAGCCTCTGGGCGAGGGCATGCATCCGTATCCACTCAAGGAACCGCCGCCAGTCGCACCCCACAATCATCTCTATCGCAACAATGGCGACGGCACTTTCACGGATGTCACCGACAAGGCCGGTGTCGCTGCCAACATCTATGGCATGGCTGCAATCGCCGCCGACTACGACAACGACGGTTTTGTGGACCTATTCGTAACAGGCTACGGCCAAGCAATTCTCTACCACAACAATGGCGATGGGACCTTTACGGACGTGACTGCCAAGGCCGGAATCAAGGTGGATGGCTGGTCGATCAGTTCGGCATGGCTCGACTACGATCGCGACGGCTGCGTGGATCTCTTCGTTGGCCGCTACGTGAAGTTCGACCCGAAGTATCGCGACTATTACGCCGCCGACAATTACCCTGGTCCGCTCGACTACGCCGGCGATACGAACCGTCTCTATCACAACAACTGCAACGGAACATTTACTGACGTCACCGACAAGTCCGGCATCGGCGCCTACAAAGGCCGCACGATGGGCGTCACGGCGGCGGACTATGACGGCGACGGCTATCCGGACATTTACGTCGCCAATGATAAGACTGAGAATTTTCTCTTTCACAACAAGCGCGACGGCACATTCGAAGAAGTCGCCGGGGATCTTGGAGTCGCGTATGGCCAGGACGGTGAGAACACTTCCGCGATGGGCCCTGTGTTCGCCGATATTGACGGCGACGGGCATGTCGACCTCTGGGTTACGGACTCCAAGTACAACCGGCTGATGCGAAACACGGGGCCAAACGGCTTCGAAGATATTGGGCCGAGCTCTGGAATCTCTCAGGCGACGGCTCAGTACACAAGCTGGGGCAGCGGCGTCTACGACTTCGATAACGACGGCTGGCTCGACATCCTGATCTTCCATGGTGGACTCATTCACCTCATCCCGCAGGAGCAATCGCTGTTTCGCGGTTTGGGGAACGGCAAGTTCGCTGACGTCTCCGAAGGCGCAGGGCCCGCGGTGAGTGCAAAGACCGTTTCCCGCGGCGCCTGCTTTGCGGATTACGACAACGACGGAAAGATCGATGCATTCGTCGTCAACCTAGGAGCGCGTGGCACGCTGCTGCACAACGTCAGCCAGAACTCGAATCACTGGTTGACGGTGAGGCTAAAAGGGAAGAAGTCAAACCGCGACGGCATCGGCGCCCACCTCGAACTCCTCGCCGGTGGCCGCAAGCAAATCGCCCAACGTTTCGCCGGATCGGGATATCTCTCGCAAGACGATGGCCGGATCCACTTCGGCGTTGGAACCGCAACGAAAGCAGACAAGCTCACGATTCACTGGCCTAGCGGACTGGATCAGACATTGGAGAACATTTCAGTCGACCGGGTGATTACGGTCGAGGAGCCGTAATTGCAAGATGAAAAGGGCCATTCAGAACCGCAGCTTCCGCGCGATCTCCAGCATGGCTGGCGTACTAGCGGTGTGTCTGCTGGCAATGGCCGCAAAACCTGCTCCGAAGCAGTCCCAGTCGGCTCTGCGCGAACGTTATCTCTCCCCACTCGAGATGGTTTTCTCCCCGGACGGCCGGGTGCTTTACGTGCTATGCCAGGATTCCGACGAAGTCAAAGTAATTGACGTTGCATCGGCCACGCCGATCAACAGCATCCCGGTAGGACACGTTCCACGCGGAATCGCATTATCCCCCGACGCGCGACGGCTATACGTTACGAATGCTTGGTCCGATACCGTTTCGGT
>DATJOA010000156.1:0-19073 GCA_035507635.1 Candidatus Acidiferrales bacterium | reverse complement strand
ACTGTCGATCCGTCAGGTCACAGGACAACCCATTAAGTTCATCGGCATCGGCGAAAAATACGACGCGCTCGAACCCTTCCATCCCGACCGCATCGTCTCGCGCATTCTGGGCATGGGCGATATCCTGTCGCTGATCGAGCGTGCCGAACAGCAGATTGACAAGAAAAAAGCCGCCGAGATGGCATCGAAAGCGCTCTCCGGCGACGGCTTCTCCCTCGAAGATTTTCGCGACCAACTGCGTCAGGTTAAGAAGATGGGATCGATGAAGAGCCTGATGGGTATGCTTCCCTCGATCGGCCCGTTCTCCGGACTGCAGAAAGCGGCAGACAAAGTGGACGAAAATCAGATCAATCGTGTGGAAGCCATCATCAACTCGATGACGCGCCATGAGCGCAATCATCACGAAGTCATCAACGGCGCCCGGCGCAAGCGCATCGCCCGCGGGTCGGGGACGACGATCCAGGAAGTGAACAATCTCCTTCGTCAGTACGCGCAGATGAGAAAGATGTTCAAGCAGATGGGCAAGCCCAGCTTCGCCCGCCGCATGGCAGGAATGAAGTTCCCGGGAATGTAGAAAGACAGTGGCCGGCTGTTCGGTCATTAGAAGCCTGAGTCACTTTCATCCTGAACGAAGCCAGCGGCCACGCAGTCGAAGGATCCCTGCCCGAGGGCTGACAACAGACAACTGAGTACTGACAACTGAATTTATGAAATGGCGTTCTCTCGACGAATCCTCACCCGGTCTTGATTTCCGCCCGCTGCGCGAAATCTTCGCCGAGCGCAAGGAGATGATCGCGAAATACGTCCCACCCACGACGCAAGCCGTCCACGCCGGTGCAATCTCAGACCTTAGAGAGCAAAATCTCGCCGCGAACATCCTAGCCGTCGGCGCTGGAGCTCCACAATTCGAACTCCAGGACCACGACGGCAAAATCGCGAAATCCTCCGACCTCCTCTCACGCGGACGCCTCGTGATCCACTTTATCCGCGGCCGCTGGTGTCCCTTCTGCGTGGCACAAACGGAAGCGATGAATCTCGTCCTCCCCTTGATCGAGAACGCCGGTGCATCCCTTGTCGCCATCTCCCCGCAGACCATAAAGCAGTCGTACTTCATGAGGGATCAGCACAAGTTGCGCTTCCCGCTGTTGTCAGACGCTAACAATAAGGTTGCTCGCCAATTCGGACTGACCTATCGCGTGCCCGCCGCTCAGGAAGCGGTCTATCGCCGCGCCTTCGTGAATTTGCCATTCACCAACGGCGACGACAGTTGGGAACTGCCGATCCCCGCGACTTATATCGTCGATCGAGACAACACGATCCTGTGGGCGTCTGCGAACGAAGATTACACCGAGCGCCCCGAGCCAGCAGAAATCCTGAAATGTTTCGAATCCGTCCCATGACCTTGTCGTCGAGCCATGATTTTGTCATCCTGAGCGCCTTGTTTCTGGCGCGAAGGATCTATGCATTGTCTCGCTCCGGGCAATAATGCAAGGCTGGCCTTTGCTCCGAATGAATGCCCGTGACGCGATACACTAATTCTTCATGCACTACATCTACGGCATCAACTCGGTCACTGAGGCCCTGAAAGCGCGCGGCCGCGCCTTCGAATGGATCGGGATGGCCAAAGAACGTCATGACCTCCGCCTCCAGCGACTGATCGAGGACTGCAGAAAAATCGGTGTCCCCGTGCGCTTCCTGCAGCGCACCGAACTCGATCGCATGGCCGGGAACGCCGCGCACCAGGGCGTCGTCGCCGTCACTTCGGCCAAGCAATACAACGAACTCGAAGATGTCATCGCCGCCAAACGCGGAGAGTATTCGCTCATCGTCGTCCTCGACGGAGTCGAAGATCCCCACAACCTTGGCGCCATCCTCCGCACGGCCGACGCCGCCGGAGCAAACGGCATCGTCATCCCCGAGCGCCGCGCGGCGGCCGTGACCGGCACTGTCACGAAATCCTCTGCCGGCGCCAGCGAGCATCTGCCCATTGCGAAAGTCACGAACATCTCGCGGACCGTCGAAGACCTGAAGGAAAACAATATCTGGACCGTGGGCCTCGACGAGCGTGCCGACCAGACCTACGACGCTCTCGACTACAACATGGATTGTGCTCTCGTCTTAGGTGGCGAAGGCAAAGGCTTGCACGATCTAGTCAAGCGCAAGTGCGATTTCCTGGTCTCCATCCCGATGCTGGGCAAGGTGCCGTCGCTCAACGTATCGGTCGCCGCGGCGGTCGTGTTATACGAGATCGTGCGCCAGCGCCGCGCCAAAGAAGGCGCATCCAACCAAAAATGAAGTCTCTGGCCACGAAGCTCATCATTAGTCTGCTCGGAGTCCTATCCGTACTCGGCGTTAGTGGTTTCAGTTTTGCCCTCGATCGCGAAGCCTTCTCGATCACGAACTACGATCTCAACCTGCAAATCGATCCAGCGCAGCATCGCCTGGGCGTACGAGGCAAGATCACGCTAAGAAATGACTCTTCCGATCCGCAGAAAGTAGGCGTGTTGCAGATCTCGTCCTCGCTTGATTGGCGGTCTATCAAAGTCGACGGCAAGCCCGTGCAATATCTCACTCAGCCCTTCGCGTCCGATATCGACCACACCGGCGGCCTTTCGGAAGCGATCGTAACTCTGTCACAACCGGTCCCTCCTCACCGCACCGTCGATCTCGAAATCGGCTACGAAGGCGTGATCGTTCTCGATGCCACTCGCCTCACTCGAATCGGCACACCCGAAGACGCCGCGAAGAGCAGCGACTGGGATCAGATCAGCCCCGACGGCTCAGCAATTCGCGGCGTTGGCTACGTCGCCTGGTATCCGATCGCTACGGATGTCGCGAATCTTTCCGAGGGCGACAGCCTCTTCGAGGTGCTCAACCGGTGGAAGACGCGCGAGTCGGGATCGCTTCTGAAAATCAATCTCGAGGATCCTCGAGCGACCGGCGACTCCACCGCTCCCATCCCCGTATGCAATGGAAAGCTCGCCCGAGGTATCGCGCAAGAGGGCGCATCAAGCTTCGCCTGGGCGCAATGTTCGTACGCGGATCTCGGCCATTCCGTGCCGTCTCTGGCGCTTGCGCATTACGGCATCGTCAATCGCCCATCGATGACCGTCTTCAATCTTCCATCGCACGCCGCAGCCGCCGAAGCCTACGCCGATGCCGCCGAGAAAGCCGCTCCATTGATCAACGACTGGTTTGGCTCATTTCGCGACAAAGCTCAAACTGTGGACTTGATTGACGATGACTCGGCGCCGTTCGAAACCGCCTCTCTGCTTTTCACTCCGCTCGCGAATTCGAGTTCAAACCGTGCCGGACTCTCCGCCGCCCATCAGCTCACGCACGCTGCGTTCTACTCCCCTCGGCCCTGGATCGAAGAAGGCCTCGCACATTTCGCGCAAGCGCTCCTCCTCGAACAGTGGAACGGACGCGAGTCCGCCATCGATTACATGGCTAAGCATCGCTCAGTCCTGAACACCATCGAAGAGTCTGAATCCGAGCCCGGTTCTCCGGAGCAAGCGAAAGAAGAAGCCAACCGGGCACTGGTGAGCACATCCAACGAGGCGCTCTATCGCAGCAAATCAATGTGTGTCTGGTGGATGCTGCGCGACATGATCGGCCCCGCAGCTCTGAAAAAAGCGATCGCGGCGTACCGCCCTGACCAGGACAAAGAACCCTCCTACATGCCGCGCCTCATCGCAGCTCAAACGCAGCGCGACCTCGAATGGTTCTTCGACGACTGGGTCTACCGGGATCACGGGCTGCCCGACTTCAAGGTCGAATCGGCGTTCGCCCGCAAGACCCTGAACAAGACTTTCATCCTCACCGTCACAATCGACAATCTTGGAAGAGCCGGCGCCGAAGTTCCCGTGATCGTCAAGTTCGCTCGCGGCGAGACCAAAAAGCGTCTCGAAGTGCACGCCAAAGACAAAGCAACCTTCCGCCTCGAAACGCCCGCGGCCCCCGACGAAATCCTAGTGAACGACGGCAGCGTGCCAGAGCGCGATACCGACAACAACACCTTCAAAGTCCCTCCCCCCGAAAGTTAAGCGCTACTGTCATCCCATTGACGCGATGTCATCCCGACCGTAGCGGAGGGACCCATTACTCGCTACGCTCCATGCCCCGCATGGAAATTGAACCTTGTCACTCCGAGGAGCGAAGCGACGAGGAATCTCCTGTCTGCTCGCGCCATTGACCTGCTGACGTGTCCGACGCGTCTCTCCTGGATCTACGGTGGCGTGATATTTTATTCGCTTGCGGGAGGGCACTCTTTGGCGTACATCCAGTTCCTTGGCGCGGCCGGCACCGTCACTGGCTCCAAACACCTCATCAATACCGGCGATCCACCGCGCGGGAGCGGATTCCAGGTCCTCATCGATTGCGGCCTTTTTCAAGGCCCTAAAGAATGGCGCGAACGCAACTGGCGCGACACTCCCGTTCCCGCGAAGGAAATCGACGTCGTTATCCTCACCCACGCCCATCTCGATCACTGCGGATGGATTCCCCGCCTTGTGAAAGAAGGCTTCCGCGGCCCGATTTACGCGACGCCGCCGACCATCGATCTCTGCGGCATTATCCTCCCCGACTCCGGCCACCTGCAGGAAGAAGACGCCCGCTTCTACAACAAGACGAAAAGATCGAAACACGACCCCGCACTGCCGCTCTACACGTTCGATGAGGCCCAAAACTGCATGCAGTATTTCAAGCCCGTCAGCGTCGGCGACACCGTCGATCTCTCACCCGAAATTTCTTTCCGCTTCGTTCGCGCCGCGCACATTCTCGGCTCGTCCATGGCAGAAGTTTCCTTGAAAATCGACGGACAATCCCGCCGCATGCTCTTCACCGGAGACATCGGACGCGTCCGCGATCACAAAGTTGCGCCGGGCAAAGTCGTCCACTCCGGCCCGCAAGAAGGGGAATCCGCCGACATCGTCGTCATGGAATCCACGTACGGCAACCGCTTGCACCCGAAAGAAGACCCGCTGCCCGAACTCGCCGAACTCATCCGCGACACGGCGGCGCGCGGCGGCAGCGTTATCGTTCCCGCCTTCGCAATCGAGCGCACGCAAAAATTCGTCTTCATCCTCAAGCACCTCATGGAGTCCGGCCAGATTCCCCGCATGCCCGTCTTTTGCGACAGCCCCATGGCCATCAAGGCCGTCGAGATTTTCCTGAAGCACGATGAGGAATACAGCGATGAGACCCGCGACATGATCCGCAAATACGGATCCCCGCTCCAGTGGCCGCATTTCACCTTCGCGCTGACCCCCGAAGAGTCAAAGAAGATCAACGACGCCGTCATGCCTTCCGTGATCATCTCCTCGAGCGGTATGGTGACTGGCGGCCGCATTCTTCATCACCTGATGCAGCGCCTTCCTGATCCCAGGAATCTCGTGCTCTTCATCGGATTCCAGGCCCGCGGAACGCGCGGCTTCGCCATCAAGAGCAAATCCGACGAAGTGAAGATCTACGGCGATTACGTCCCGATCCGCGCCCAGGTCGCCGCGCTAGAACAGTTCAGCGATCACGCCGATCCGCCCGAACTGCTGCAATGGCTGCGCACCTTCAGCAATCAGCCTGCGACGACATACCTGGTCCATGGCGAGCCAGACGCCTCAAGCCAATTGCGCGACTTGATGAGAAAAGAATTAGGATGGAATGTGCGTATCGCGCAATATCAGGAAAAGGTGAAAGTGAGTTAAGCGTTCCTTCGTGTGACTTAGTGCCCTTTAAGTTTGATTTGGCGTTACGCGCGTCCTGAACTGAATCCAATTAGCGCCGCAAGCTTCCCAGAAGCCGCCCCAGAATCAATCGATCGCTCGGCGATCGGCACGGCGCCTCCGATGTGATCGGCATTGCCCGCAGCCACCAGCGCCGCCGCCGCATTCAGCACCACAACATCCCGGCAAGAAGATCTCTTCCCGCTCAGCACTTCGCGAATGATCGCCGCATTCTGCGCCGCATCCCCGCCTGAGATATCCTGCAACGTCCCGCGCTTCAGACCGAACTCCTCCGGATCGATTTCATACGAGCGTACCGATCCCTCTCGCGCCTCCGCAATCCGCGTCGTTCCAGTGATCGTGATCTCGTCAAGCCCATCCAGTCCGTGGACCACCAACGCCCGCCGCAGCCCCAGCATGCTGAGCGCCTCCGCCAGCTTCTCGACCAACTCCAGTGAATACACGCCCACGACCTGCCCGTTCGCCCGCGCCGGATTCGTTAGCGGCCCGAGCAGATTGAACATCGTCCGCATCCGCAGTTCGCGCCGGATCCCCTGCACCTGCTTCATCGCCGGATGCAAATTCGGCGCATACAGAAAGCAAATCCCCACTTCGCGCAAGCACCGCGCCGCCTCCTCCGGAGTGAGTTGAATGTTCACCCCCAGCGCTTCCACCACATCCGCCGAACCACATTTCGAACTGATGCTGCGGTTCCCGTGCTTGGCCACTCGCACCCCAGCCCCCGCAACCACCAACGCCGTAGCCGTTGAAATGTTGAACGTCCCGCGGGCATCCCCGCCCGTCCCGCTCGTGTCGATCAACGGATCGCTACCCGGATCTTCCGCCAGAGCGTCGCGCCCCGTGCCAGTCACCGCCAAAGACTCGCCATTCCGTTCAATCGGCAAAGGAGCCGCTGCCGCCCGGATCGCTTCCGCAAATCCTACGATCTCCTCGACCGTTTCGCCCTTGATCCGCAGCGCGATGAGCATCGCGGCGATCTGCGCGTCCGTGCACTTCCCGGTCAACACTTCCGCCATCACGTCACGGGCCTCGACGCGAGAAAGCGACTCGCCATGGTTCGCCAAACGATGGAGCGCGTCCAGAATCATGTGTGCCGATTGTACGGCATAGGCCTATGTCAGTCCGGAGCGGAGCGTTAATTTCACAAAGCGAAAACGACGCGCAGTCGAGGAATCTGATGTCCGGCACCCTTCGCTGCAAAATTACTCGCGCCCCGTTTGCCCTAATCCGCCGCACTTCTATAAAATTAAAAGTTTGCTGCCCGCTGTTCCAAGCCGCAAGCAGGGTCCTTCCAAGTCTTTACTGAAGAGTCATCATTTATGAAAATTCATGAGTACCAGGCTAAGGCAATCCTAAAGAAGTATGGTGTCTCTGTACCCCGCGGATCGATGGCCACTTCCCGCGAAGAGGCCGAATCCATCGCAAAAGAGCTACTGAACTCCGGTTCCAGCGGCGTGGTCGTCAAGGCGCAAATCCACGCCGGAGGCCGCGGCAAGGGCGGCGGCGTGAAAATCGCCAAGTCCGTCAATGAGGCGGGAGATCTCGCCTCTAGAATGCTCGGCATGAAGCTAGTGACGCATCAGACCGGTCCCGAAGGCCGCATCGTGCGCCGTCTGCTGATCGAAGAAACGCTGCCGATCGAAAAGGAACTTTATCTCGGAATCCTCGTCGATCGCGCTGAAGGCAAGCCCGTTTTCATGGCTTCGGCGGCCGGTGGCATGGAAATCGAGCAGGTGGCCGCCGAAAATCCCGACGCGATCCTCAAGCAGCACATCGATCCTGGCATGGGTCTCGAAGCATTTCAGGCGCGCAAGATCGCCTTCATGCTCGGATTGAGCGCGAAGCAGATCAATCCCGCCGTGCAGTTCCTCACCAGCCTCTACAAAGCCTTTCTCGACACAGACGCGTCGCTCGTCGAAATCAATCCGTTCATCACGACCACCGACGGACGCCTTTTCGCCCTCGATGCCAAGTTCAACTTCGACGACAATGCGCTCTTCCGTCACGCCGATCTGCGTGAACTGCGCGACATCACCGAAGAAGATCCGCTCGAAGTCGAGGCCTCCAAGTACAGCCTCAACTACATCAAGCTCGATGGCAACGTCGGCTGCATGGTGAACGGCGCCGGTCTCGCCATGGCTACCATGGACATCATCAAATACGCCGGAGGAATGCCGGCCAACTTCCTCGATGTCGGCGGAGGTGCCAGTTCCGAGCAGGTAGCTCACGCATTCGAAATCCTTCTGAGCGATAGAAACGTGAAGGCCGTCCTGATCAATATCTTCGGCGGCATCCTGCGTGTCGATACTTTGGCCACGGGCGTAGTCGAAGCCGCTCGCAAGACAAACATCAAACTGCCGATCGTGCTTCGTCTCGAAGGGACGAATGTCGACGAAGGCAAGAAGATCCTGATGAATTCCGGATTCAACTTTGTCGTGACCGACACCATGAAAGACGCGGCCGACAAAGTAGTAGCCGCCGCCCGCGGTACATTAGGCGTTACGGAATGGCGATAAGGTTCGTGGAAAACGGCGCTCTAAAACTGCTGGCTTTAGAGCCGAGGACGAGCGACGCTTCAGCACCGCGTCAAAGATTCAAAAACGAATTGGGGCTTTAGCCCCCGGCACTCATAGATGGAGCAAACATGGCAATCCTAGTCAATAAAGATACACGCGTAATCGTACAGGGACTCACCGGCCGCGAAGGCACATTCCACGCAAAAACCAGCGCAGCCTACGGAACCAAAATCGTCGGCGGAGTCACTCCCGGGAAAGGCGGCACCACGCACGAAGGCTGGCCGATCTTCAACACGGTTCGCGAGGCCGTCGAGAAGACGGAAGCCAACGCCACTGTCATCTTCGTGCCTCCGCCGTTCGCCGCCGACGCCATCATGGAAGCGGCCGATGCGGAAATCGATCTGATCGTCTGTATCACCGAAGGCATTCCGACGCTCGACATGGTCAAGGCCTGGGAATTTCTTCAGGACCGTCGTTCGCGCCTCATCGGCCCCAACTGCCCCGGCATCATCTCGCCTGGCAAATGCAAGATCGGCATCATGCCGGCCTCGATCCACAAAGAAGGCAACGTCGGCATCGTCTCGCGCTCTGGAACTCTAACCTACGAAGCCGTCCATCAACTCACGCAGCGCGGCATCGGACAATCCACCGCCATCGGCATTGGCGGAGACCCGATCATCGGCACCAACTTCGTCGACGCTCTCGATCTCTTCAACCGCGATCCCGAGACCGAAGCCGTCATCATGATCGGCGAGATCGGCGGCAACGCTGAAGAGACTGCCGCCGAGTTCGTCAAGACTCACATGAAGAAGCCGGTCGTCGGATTCATCGCCGGCCAGACCGCCCCTCCCGGACGACGCATGGGACACGCCGGAGCCATCATTTCAGGGGGAAAGGGAACAGCCGCCGAAAAGATCAAAGCCCTCGAAGCGGCAGGAATTAAAGTAGCAAAATCCCCCGCGGCAATCGGCGAAACGCTAGCCGCAGCCATAGGCGTAAATGCTTAGCGAAATCTGACTACTGAGTACCGATTACTGAGTACTAGCCCAACGACCAACGACTGAGGACTAACGACCGAATGAAGACCCTGCAACGCACACTCACCATCGTCAAACCTGACGCCGTCAAACGCAACGCGATCGGCGACATCATCGAACAATTCGAAAAGCATGGATTCCGCATTCTTGCCATGAAGATGCTGCAGATCTCCAAGCACCAGGCCGAGCAGTTTTATGCCGTACATGCCAGCCGTCCCTTCTTCAACACGCTCACCGACTTTATGTCGAGCGGACCGATCGTCGTTCTCGCTCTCGAAAAAGAAAACGCCATTGCCGATCTCCGCAAGCTGATGGGCGCCACCAATCCCGCAAACGCCGAAGAAGGCACGATTCGCAAAAAGTGGGCCACCAACATCGAGCACAACGCGATCCATGGCTCCGACGCCGAAGATACAGCCCGCTTCGAGCTAAGCTTCTTCTTCGCCGGGTACGAATTGGCAAAATAGTCGTTTGTCTTTGGTCGTTAGCCGTTAGACCCTCTATTCGAAACGATCTTTGCGGCCAACGACAAACGGCCAACGACAAGCGACTGAGGTTCATCATGCCCCTCATCCAAATCACGATGCTCGCCGGCCGCACCGCCGATCAGAAGCGCAAGATCGCCAGGCGCATCACCGACGTCATGGTTGAAGAAGCCGGCGCCCGCCGCGAAGGAATCGTCGTCGCCTTCCATGAAGTCTCCAAGGAAAGCTACGCCTCCGGAGGCGAACTGATGATCGACAAAACAAAGTAAACCGGCGGACCCCACCAATCCAGGGTTCGAATCTCGCGTCATCTTGAGCGGAGCAGGCTGGCGACAAGCCAGCCAACGCAGTCGAAAGACCCCTAACGCGGAAAATCGGCGCCTTAGCGCCGCGATGAGCCCAATATTGAATCTGGGCTTTAGCCCGAAGCGCCCCGCGGGTCACCACCCTCGCATTACACCCGTAACTCCCCAATCCCCCAACCCAGCGTTACACTGCGCCTAAAGTAAGGAGATCCCATCATGAAACTCTGGCTGCTCACCTCTGCTCTTCTGCTCTCATGTGCTTACGCCACGGCACAGGCGCCGGCAAGAAAACCCTGTGAAGATCTGAAAGCCGACATCACCAAGAAACTCGAAGCCAAAGGCGTGACGGCCTACTCGCTCGACATCGTCGACAAGGGTAAGGAAAGCCCCGATGCGAAGGTAGTCGGCAGCTGCGACGGCGGAACAAAGTCGATTGTCTACACGCGTGGCAGTGCTCCCGCAGAAACGAAGCCCGCGGATACTAAGCACTAGGGATTGGCAACTGGAAACTGGCCACTGCCGGCTGCTTCACCCCAGCGGCTCGAACAGATGTCCTTCCACGCGATCCGCGATCTTGGGCAGATCTTTCTTCGCGTGCTGCAGGAAATGCGGCGCAGCCCGATGCGCTTCGAGCGCCGCATCATCCTTATATTGTTCGTAGATGAAAAACCGGCGCGGCTCAGTCTTGTGTCGGTGAACCTGGTACATGGCGCATCCCGGCTCTTTTCGGGAATGCTCGGTTAGCTTCTGAAATAACGTGGCAACTTCTGTTTCGTGTCCAACTTTTGCCATCCAGGTAACAGCCAACACCACCATCGTCTTGCTCCTTGCCCGTGCAGGTGTGCCGGGAGAGCAATTCTAGGACTTCTTTGCCGCCATCTTCAACTCAGAAACAAAATCATCCAGCAGGATCGTATGATCCCGGTCCGGGCCTGTGGAAATCATCCCCACCTTCGCCCCCGTCTCTTTCTCCACGAATGACAGATATTCGCGCGCAGCCTTGGGCAGTTTCTCGTACTCCCTAATACCCTCAGTCGAGGTTTGCCACCCGGGCATTCTTTTATAGACGGCCTCGATCCTCTTATATCCGCTGTCCTGTGCCGGTATCTCCACGGTCGGCTTCCCATCAATTTTCAGTCCCACGCACACGGGGATCTCCGCCAACTCATCCAGTACGTCGAGCTTCGTTACCACCAGCCACGATGTCCCATTGATCATCCCCGAGTATCGCAGCAGCGGCAGGTCCAGCCATCCCGTGCGCCGCGGACGCCCCGTCACCGCGCCATATTCGTTGCCGCGCTTCCGCAGATGCTCGCCGAGTTCTCCCGACTCCTCCGTCGGGAACGGTCCTTCGCCCACCCGCGTGCAATACGCCTTGGTTATGCCGATCACCTTGTCAATGGACGTCGGAGGAACGCCCGTCCCAATCACCGCTCCACCCGAAGTTGCGCTCGATGACGTCACAAACGGATAAGTCCCATGATCAATATCCAGCATCGTCCCCTGCGCGCCTTCGAAAAGAATCGACTCCCCGTCAGCCAGCGCCTGATTCAGCAGTAAGGCCGTATCGCAGACGAACGGTGCAACCTTCTCCGCCGCAGCCGCATATTCCGTGTACATTTTGTCGGCATCGAGCGGTTCCGAGTTGAACAGCGCGTGCGCAATCATGTTCTTCTCACGTACTGCGTTCTCGATGTGCTTCTTCAGCAGATTCAGATCCAACAGGTCCGCGACCCGCAACCCCCGCCGCCCCATCTTGTCTTCATATGCTGGACCAATTCCGCGTGAAGTCGTCCCGATCTTCACCCGCCCCGGAGCGTTCTCCGACGCCAATTCGATCATCCGGTGATAGGGAAGAATGACATGCGCGCGATTCGACACAAATAGATGTCCGTCAACCTTCACACCCGCCTCGCGCAGCGCCCCGACTTCCTTCAGGAACGCCAGCGGATCGAGCACCACCCCATTGCCAATGACACTGCGGCATCCTGCGCGCAGCACGCCGCACGGAACCAGTTGCAGCACAAACTTCTTGCCGTTGATGATGACGGTGTGGCCGGCATTATGTCCGCCGGCATAGCGGGCAACGACAGAAAAATTCTCCGACAGGACGTCGACAATTTTTCCCTTGCCCTCATCGCCCCACTGGGCGCCAACAATCACCGCAGTTGTTCCTTTTTTCAATGCCATCTCCATCAGCGGAAATCAGGCAGACGCATCACTGCGCCGCTCCCGGGGCCGCACACTCCTCGCCCGCAGCGATTTCTGCCAAATTAACTGGGATAAGAGCGGAGAAGACGTGTACGAACTATCTTATCGTTTTTACAGAATGGATAGCAACGAGCGAAACCGCAATCAAAGCCGAAGGCCACCAGGCAGCGCCAAGAACAAGATTTCCTTTCTGATGCTTCGTGCCCTTTGTGGTTAGTTTTTAAAAGTAAGATAATTCCAAAATGCCGAAATTCGAAAAACACATCTTCATCTGCGGAAACCAGCGCCCCGCAGGCCATCCCCGCGGATGCTGCGATCCCACCGCCGAAGCCAGGCTCCAGAAACTCTTCAAACAGAAGCTAGCCGAGCATGGATTAAAAGGCCGCGTCCGTGCCAACCAATCCGGATGCCTTGATCAATGCGAGCACGGCCCCAACATCGTCGTCTATCCCGACGCCGTCTGGTACGGACACGTCACCGAAGCCGACATCGACGAAATCATCGACTCCCACATCCTCGGAGGCCTCCCAGTAGAACGCCTCCGTATTGCCGATTCCTGCCTCAACACTCCAACTTGCGAACACAGAAACGCAAAGCCGAAGCCTTAGAGATTTTTCTTAGTGGAACTTCGTGGCCTTCGTGGTTAATTTTTGTTTCGTGTGCTTTACATTCCAGCCGCTGTGCTCGTAACGTAATCTGTCATGCCCGCGTACTTTACTCCCGATCTCTTCCGCTTTCTCACTCGCCTCAAACGCAACAACAAGCGCGAATGGTTCCAGGTGCACAAGCACGAATACGAAGCCTTCGCCCGCGAACCCGCCATCCGCTTCATCACCGACTTCGCCGCGCCGCTGTACGAAATCTCCCCGTATCTCTTCGCCGATCCCCGCGGAGTTCGCGGATCCCTCTTCCGCATCTACCGCGACACGCGTTTCTCCTCCGACAAGCGCCCGTATAAGTGGCATATCGCCATGCGCTTCTCGCACCGCGGCAAAGACGTCCACTCGCCCGGCTTCTATCTCCACCTCGAGCCCGGAGGATGTTTCGCCGCCTCTGGCCTCTGGCATCCTGAAGCGCCGACGCTGCTGAAAGTTCGCAACGCAATTGTTGAGCGCTGCGACGAATGGCGCCCGATCCGCAAGCTGCTCAACTGGGACGACGCCAGCAAGCTCTCCCGCCCGCCGCGTGGATTCCCCTGCGATCACGAGTTCGTCGACGATCTGAAACTCCGCGACCTCGGCACCGCCGTAGAATTCACCGACGCCCAAATCTGCAGCCCAAAATTCATGACCACCTTCGCCGCCGCCTGCAAAAAAATGTCCCCGATCGCGAAATTCCTAAGCGGCGCAGTGGGATTACCGTTCTGACGTTGCAGAACCAAACAACATTGTCATCCCGACCATAGCTATCCATTCCGAAGGGAATGGATAGCGGAGTGAGGGACCGTGTGTTCTTTGCAGATTTTTCTCAACGAGGAATCACCATCACAGTGACGTTCTAACGCTTCCTTTTCCCGACCGCAGCCTTCCGCCCCGATCCGCCAGTCGCTTCCTTCCTCACAAACGACAGCCCCCGCTTCAACTCGGCCGCCAAATCCGTCTCTTCCGTCGCCACGTGCACGGGCTTGCCGGACTCTTTCCCTAACCACGCATTCAGCTCTTCCGGCGTAGTGCTGACGAACCGCCCTTCCCGCCGCAACGGCATGCCTTCGCCGGCCCAGCGCTGCACCACGGAAGTCGGCTCGCCCAGGAAATCCGAAATCTGCTTCCACCCCTTCAGTGTGTCCGGATTCTCCCTCTTCTTCTTCGCCATCTCTATTTCCGGAACGCTTTCTGGATCAGCGTATACCGCGCCGCTCCCATCAATCCGCAATCATCATTCACGATAATCTTCACCGGCATGTCCTTCAGCAGCGACTCCATACGTCCTTTGTCCAAGAAGGCCTGCATAAACGCCGGACTCTTCATCCTCTCCACATTCTTCGCCGCGATAATTCCCCCGATAAATATTCCTCCAGTCGTCATGTACCGCAGCGCGCAATTTCCGGTCTCCGCTCCAAACACGCTCACAAACATTCCCATCGTCTGATCGCAAATCGCCGCCTTCCCCTCCATCGCCATCTTCGCAATCAACGCCGATCCATCCCGCGCCGCCGCCAGTTCATCCCGCAGCCACGCCGGTTCCTCCGATTTCTTCATATCGCGCAGGAAGTCATAAATATTCCGAATCCCCGGCCCCGAAAGAATCCGCTCGCAGCTGATCCGTCCAAATTTCTTCTGCAAATAATTCAGCAGTTCAACCTGCAAGCTATCCCGCGGAGCGAAGTCGGCATGTCCGCCCTCGCACGCAAACGGATGATGCCGGAATCCATCCCAATACAGCCCTGCCATCCCCAGTCCCGTTCGCGCCGAGATGACAGCCCGATTCCCCTCCGCATCCTCGTCGCCCGCGCTCAACGTCACAAAATCCTTTGACTCCAGCGCATCAATTCCATACGCATAAGCTTCCAGATCATTCAGCAGTCCAACCGAATCCAGCTTCAACTGCTCTGCCAGTTCGCGCGAATCGATCACCCACGGCAGATTCGAAATCTTGCTCTGCCCGCCCCGCACCGGTCCCGCCACTCCAAAGCACGCGCTGTGTACAGGTATCCCTTCTCCGCGGATAAATTGCGGCAATATCTCCCGTAGTCCGCCATACTCCTGGCTCGAATAGTCTTTCTTCACCGCGCATTCCAGCCGGTTGCCTTCCGTCTGATAAGCCGCCAGCCGCGTGCGAGTCCCGCCGATGTCGCCCACAAGAATCATGGCTGTTCAATCCTCCTCCACTGGCGCTGATCGGCCGCCAGCAATTGATCCGACTCGGCCGGCCCCCACGTCCCCGACGCATAATTCGGAAATTTCCTCGGAGGCAGCGCTCGCCACACATCCAGCACCGGATCCACCACGCTCCATCCCGCCTCCACCATATCGGCCCGCTGAAATAGCGTTGCGTCCCCAATCATGCAGTCATATAGCAGCACTTCATATCCCGTATATGCATCGGCGCCGAAATACTTCGAATACTCGAAGCTCATATCCACCGATCCCACCCGCAGCAGCGGCCCCGGAACTTTCGCCCCAAAACTCAGCGCAATTCCTTCCGACGGCTGGATCTGAATCACTAGCGTATTTGGGTGCGACCTGTGCAGCGGAGCGTTGCGGAACAACTCAAACGGAGTCCGCCGGAACTGAATCGCGATCTCCGTATGCCGCTCTGCCAGCCGCTTCCCCGTCCGCAGATAAAATGGAACGCCGGCCCAACGCCAGTTGTCGATGTTCAGCTTCAACGCGACGAACGTCTCTGTCCGCGATTCTGGCGATACTCCCGGTTCCATCCGATACCCCGGCACTCGCTCGCCGCACAGCGTCCCTTCGCCGTATTGCCCGCGCACGCTCCGCATCAAAACTTCCTCGGAATTCAACGGCAGAATGCTGTGCAGCACCTTCGCCTGCTCATCTCGTACGGCATCCGCCTGAAACGACACCGGAGACTCCATCGCCGTCAGACTCAGCAACTGCATCACGTGATTCGGCACCATGTCGCGCAGCGTCCCCGCGTTGTCAAAGTAAGCGCCGCGCCGCTCCACGCCCACAGTCTCCGCATTGGTGATCTGTACATGATCGATGTATCGCCGGTTCCATATCGGCTCGAAAATCGCGTTATCGAAGCGGAAGACCATGATGTTCTGCACGGTCTCCTTGCCCAGATAGTGATCGATGCGGTAAATCTGACCTTCGTGCAGCACGCCGCGGATCTCGCGATTCAAAGCCCTCGCCGATTCCAGGTCCGTTCCAAACGGCTTCTCGATCACCACCCGCCGCCACTTCCCATTCTCTTGCCGCGATAACTCCGCCCGTCCCAACTGCTGCACGATCGCGCCAAAAAACTTGGGCGCCGTCGCCATATAAAAAAGATAGTTCCCCTGCGTGTGATAATCGGCGTCGATCTTTGTCAGTCGTTCGCGCAGCATCGCAAACGTATTGCCATCGCCAAAGTCGCCGCGCTCGTAGAAAAGCCGCTCCCGCAGCCAGTTTCGCGCGTCCGCATTTCCCGGCGGCAGAAACTCACTCACCTGATCGCGAAAAGCATCGACGCTCAGGTCGTCCACCGACACGCCCATCAGGGCAAAATCTTCAGGAAGCAACGTGGCCTGCGCCAGATTGAAAAGCGCTGGAACTAGCTTGCGTTTTGTGAGATCCCCCGCCGCGCCGAACAGCACAAACACGCATGGACCGGCAGCCTTGCCGGCAGTCTGCAACTCAACGCGGGAGCTTGCTGGAATCGTAGCGGCCAATCGAAACCCACAGAACGGGAACTGCCAGCATTCTAGGTGAAAGAGATGCGGTTACGCCAACATAGCAGGATACCCACGTAAGGTTATGTGGGGCCAGCCGCCTCGGCTGTCCAGCGGAGCGAAGCTCCGCAGCGAGACGTAGGAAGCTCGAAGCTAGGAGCTAGAAGCTGTTTCTGGTAGGCGCGGCAGGATTCGAACTTGAGGCGGGAAGCGGGCGTCTGAGCCCGCTGCCGAAATCCTGAGCAGAGCGAAGGACCTCTGTGCGAGTGGTAGGCGCGGCAGGATTCGAACCTGCAACCCTCGGATTAGAAATCCGATGCTCTATCCGTTTGAGCTACGCGCCCATGCAGTATTTATACCATCCGTCTAGGGCCAGGGGCGTTCAGCCAGAAGGCAAAACGCCGCAATCCGCCGCGCGTCGGCTCGCTCGCAGACGTACAATCAAAAGACCTCATACCCAGGAATATGTTGGAAGGCGGCTAAGCGTGATCTATCTCAGATCGATCGTTCTGGCGTCGATCCTCGCCCCCACTCCGCCACCTGCACACGCTCAGAACGTCCCTGCCAACAACCAAGTACCCCAGCGTTCACGCGGTCGCTCCACTGTTAAGGCCGCTGACGACGCTGAAGTGAAAGCTCTCGTCAACGATTCTGAAGAACTGCCGCCAGAATTCTCCGCCGACGTGTCCCTTACCCTGGTTGAGAATGGTCTTGTTCGAGACAAGGCGCTCCAACTCAAACTTCTCAACCGTGCCTTCGAAAAGGCGGCGGCCTCCCAAGACGATGTTATGGAGCGCCCCTTCGGATCAAATGTTGAGGAAACGGCCGAAGGGCTCCATGCCATCGCTTCGACAGTCACACGCCTCAATCGTATTTCCCTGCAGGCAAGAGTGATTCAGCAGCTTGTCGCGCTTAATCCCCACAGAGCGCGGCGATTATTTGAAGCAATGCCAGCCCCGCATCTCACGGAAATTCCTTGCAATCAAAACTGGTACTTTTCCCCCGATGACTACTACAAAGCGCTTGAGGCGGTACTAAAAACCGGCTTCTCAAATGGCGAAATCGCGGGCGGCGACCGAGCCGCGTATGTAAGCTCAATTACTACTAATACTCAGTATCACCTTCAACTTGCCCTCATCACCCGACTGCTGAATACCGCTGGCTTCACCGAACAAGAATTCCGCACAATCATGCCCGTCTACGCTGCTGCGATGGCGCAGCTCCATGGCGACCCTCTATCATTCCACATCCTATTGTGGCGACCGGAAGGCCTCTTTGACGCGATTTCGACGCTCCTCACTACGCTCCCCGGGCACAATATCGACTCGCGTCCACTGCTTCATGCTTTTCGTGATTACGTCGTCCTTAACTTCAAGGGAGCCAATTGCGGCACACCGAAGTTTTCAATAGATCCCGAGACCGGCTTGCCAACCCCAATTGTCCGCTTTAACGAAACATTTGCGGCAAGATTGAAAGCAGCGAATCTCGCCTCCATTCGCATAGAAGAAATTAAAACCGACGCAATTACCACCGGCGACCCCCCGCCGCCTCTGGCACGGTGGAACTCTCCCAAATACTCTCAATTATTGTTGGCCGTGCAAAATCTGAATCCCTCTCCAAAGGATGACGGGGATCCTAAGGACGAAGATCCGCAGTGGCTGAGCAAGGCGCAAGACGTTCTTACTCAGTTGAACTCATGGTCCAACGAAGGCGAAGCCGAACCCGAATCGGACTTTTTCCACCAGAAGGCGATTCTCTTGGGAGGTCTGGCACGAAGAACCATCGGCACACCGCTGAATCCTGACGCTCTCGATAGTTTCGTTCAATTCCTTGAGCAGAATTCTTACGACGAGGTGAGCCCTATCGACTGGTTCGTCAGCGTGAAACTTGTGTTTAGGATGCATGCAGCACAAAGTGGATCGAGGGCTGATCTTACGCATTTCATTGATTCTCGAAATCCGGTCCTCAGTGTTTACGGCCGATTGCAGTTCTTACTGCAATCAGCGAAGCAAGCACCCTCCGATAAAGGCGCGACCCAGCCGGCCGGCCGTGATCGAAAGTAGCTACGGGAGGCACAGTCAGTATTCCTCCGCAAGTGTTCTCCCTTGGAGGGACCTTATGTTCCTGCACGGCACTGCGCAACCCCGCAACATTTGACATCCTCTCCCCCTTATGACACAGTTCCTCTGTTCGGTCGTTCCTCCCTCGCATTCACGCCACCACTCTGCTCTCGATCGAACGTGTGACGGGCCGGGCCCATCAGCAAAATTCAAAAGAACAGGAGCTTTGTCATGTCACCCCTTCGCATTTCCACCCTCGTCTTCGTCATTTGTCTCGCGGCAGCCGCGTCGGCTCAGCAGTCCGACGGCACGTCGATCAACAACTGGAGCGAATTCACGCGCACCAATTCGCACCGCTGGAATCCTTACGAGAAAACCTTGG
>DATJOA010000155.1:0-7068 GCA_035507635.1 Candidatus Acidiferrales bacterium | reverse complement strand
TCCCGGAACATGTGCGACGACGACGGAAAGCCATGAAGCAGAACGATGGTCGGATTCGTGGTCGAGCCGGCCTCGCGGTAGAAGATCTTGTGGCCATGAATGTCGGCATGTTGGTACGTAGTCATGTGACTCTCCTTCTTATCAATCCGATTGTTTGCACAGAGCGTCGCGCTGGCCGCTTCCAGCACGAACTCTACGACGGTGGTTGGCTCCGAAATTTGAGGGGCATGATCAACGTGGTGCGCACGGACCTGAGCGCCCATACGGTCGGCCACGAAACGTTGTGTCTTCGGGCTGAACATACGATCGTCTTCAGCCAGTAGATACCACGAAGGCTTCGTCCTCCATGCTGGAGCCTTGATGGCTTCGCTTAGACACTTCATGGCTATCGGGCGTTGTGCTGCTATCCTGATTTCGTTTTGCTCCGCCGTGGCCCGGTGGCCGACCGCTTTCTTCATTCCTTCCTCCGACATCCATAAGAGACCATGACCGTCGGGTTCCAGGTGGGGAGCTTTTTCATGTGGAGACTCTCGAAAGAACAAGTCCCCCACGGTTTCTCCTTCTGCTGGTGGCATCGCTGCCACAAAGGCCAGGCCTCGGACACGGTCATCACTTTCGAGGGCGGTGATCACGGCGCCGGAATACGAGTGAGAGACGAGGAGGATTGGGCCCTCGCCCGCTCTTTCTAAAGCCACTTTCAAAGCAGACACATCGTCGGACAGCGAAGTCATTGGAATCTGGGCAGCGATGACCTTGATGCCCGCCTTGAGTAGTGGGCCGATCACTGCAGACCACGAGGATGCGTCCGCCCATGCGGCATGCACCAGAACGATCGTTGCGTTAGAAGGAATTTTGTCCATGATTCACCTTTCGCCGAGTCAACATGCATGTCATGACTGCATTTGAAAACCCCTCATCCGCTTCGATCTTGCGTACGGATGCAACAGTCAGATCAAACTGTGAACTGCCGGGGTCAGAAACTGCTTTCCGGTTGCGTGATAGGGTTGACATGTTTTAATTCATAACAATTCCTCGTTCTCAATTACTCGGGCGCTCAGTTTTTACAGGTCATATGAGTGAGGTCGGTGAGCGAAAGTTACATCGATACGAAAAACACTGCGGGCGGCAACGTTAAGGCCGAGCGATTCTCTTGTCACATTTCCTTGCGTGATTTCGCATTTGTGCGCGCGTTCATGAGCATCGAACTCTAGAAGCGATTCAGAATGCATGGGGAGAACGAAAACGAGTATTGAGAGCGAGTTACTTTGGGTTGGACTTCAACTTTGACATAACGCGCTCGATGATCTGGGCGGAAAGTTCTTGAGGCAAGTCGAAGGAATTGCTCTCAGCTACGATTTTGATTGCTTTAGACGTGGAGTCATACAACACATTACATTCCCGACACTCTCGCCGATGCTGTTCGAGTTGCATGCGGACTTCCGGCGAGACCCGGTTCTCAAGATAATCCCCGAACTCCGCGAGAAACTCTTCGCACGTCATCATCGATCGATTCTCAGGCATTCTTTGAGAAGTACGGCATTAGCAAGTCTCGCAACATCAACCGTCCTCGGAGCAGGCGTGTCTTCACCGTTGAGACGGTCAGCCCCAACTGCCGAGCCGCTTCAAGCCCCGAAAGCTGCTGGACATCACGGAGGACGACCACCACACGATACTTGGTGGAAAGCTGCAAAATTCCTCGCTCAACGATATGCTGGATCTCCGCTCTAGAGTAAGCCTGTTCGGGGTTGTCCTGCCATGTTCTTACCTGCCGAGGGGCAGAGTAACAATCGTCGCCGAGTTCAACCGTATCGAGGCTCTCCGTGTCCTTTTGACGTCGCAAGCGTTGAAGCGCTGCGTTTCGTGCAATACTCACGAGCCAGGTAGAAAATTTCGAGCGCCATTGAAATCCGCCTATGTACTTGAATGCGCTTAAGAAAGTTTCTTGCATCGCATCCTCGGCCTCGTCCCGATCGCCGAGAATGGCCACCAAAACGCGATAAATCAACCGACTGTGACGGCGCACCAGTTCTTCGAATGCCTCCAAGTCGCCGTCCTGGGCACTGGCAACGAAATCGGCATCGGGGTCTTCCAGGGGCTTCGAGGAATGAGTGGTTCCGCATTCCGTCGCGCCCACCACGCTAGTTTCCAGTTTGCCCATTGCTCATCTCCAATCTTCTTCGATTTGGCCGATTTTCGTTTCGGCGAAGTCCACCACGGTGCGGGCTACGTGGTTTATGTAATTCGCAAGAATGTTCAGCACCACATTGGCAACGGTCTCGACAATTTCGCCGTCCGTGAGCCCGCAGGTGCGTGCATGTTCCAGGTCGGCGTCGCTGACTTCGCCGCGCTGCACGACGATGTCACGAGCGAGTTTCAAGATGGCTTCAGTCTTGGCGGTCGCCGCGATCGATCGAGCCGCATCGGCGATTTCCTTTTCAGTCAGCCCGGCTCTGCCACCCATGAATACATGCGCACTTAAGCAATAACGGCACAAGTTGCTTTCTGCCACGGCAAGGGCGATTTGTTCGCGAATCTTGGCGTCGAAACTCCCGCCGGCCAGCGCAGCATCAAAGTTGAGATAACCCTCGAGTGCCGCGGGCGCATTACCGAGCACACGGAAAACGTTGGGCACGATGCCCAACTTGGCTTGCACGTCATCGAAGAGTTCTTTGGTCTTGCCGGTCGCGCGCGCCGGGTCGAGTTGAGTGATGCGATTCACGTTCCCTCTTTCAGAGGCTGCTTTGGCGTTTCACGCCATGCAATTTGGACAGCGCTATGACTGATAATCACGTACGGTGCCAAACGGTTTTTTCCTGCTATCCCATTGGAAAAGAGGAAGTTTCAGGGGCAATCCGAATGGATAGCAAAACTACGATTTATCGTAAATTACGATTTGTCGTTTGGCTGGCGACGAAAAGTCGGAGTAATCTTAGAAGTGAATACTTGTGAAGCCCTTACTGCCAAAAGACGAACTAGAGCGATTGAAGGCACTGCGGCGGTATCGCATCCTGGATACTCCGCCCGACGGAGCGTTCGATCACATCGCAGAATTAGCCGCGGGTCTGTTCCGAGTGCCGATAGCGCTGGTCAGCCTGGTGGACCACGACCGCATCTGGTTCAAATCGCACTGCGGCCTGGAAGATGCGGAGGTCGGGCGCCAGGCAGGGTTGTGCGCGTCAGCAATTCTCTCGACGGAGGTGTATCACGCTCGCGACGCCGCACACGACCCTCGTGCACAAGACAACCCGCTGGTGGCTGGACCTTGTCATATCCGTTTTTATGCGGCCGCACCGTTGCGTACCCATGACGGTTTCAATCTAGGTACCCTCAGCGTTATCGATAGAGTGCCCCGCGAGCTGGCGCCGGACGAGGCACAGATGCTCAAGAAGCTGGCGGCGCTGGTCATGGATCAGATGGAATTACGATTGGCCGCGCGCAAGGTTGCCGAACAGGTGGAACACAGCATGGGTGAGCAACTCCGCCATGCCAACGAGGAGCTGGGACGCAGCGAACAGCGTTTCCGCGACCTTTTCGACGAGGCCCCGATCGCCTACGTTCATGAGGGTCTGGATTCGCGCATTATTCAGGCTAACCACACCGCGATGAGGATCCTTGGCCTCAAGCCTGAAGAGGTCGCGGGTACGTTCGGCAAGTCTCTCGTACCTGACACGCCTGACGCCCAACGCCACCTGCGCGAGGCGCTCGAATCTGTCGGTCGCGGCACCGACACCACTGGCGTCGTTCTTGAACTGCGTCGCAAGGACAACGGCAAGCCGGTGTGGGTGCAGTGGTGGTCCAGGCCGGCTGCTGGCGGTGACTACACGCGCACGATGTTCATTGACATCACGGACCGCGTGTTGATGGAGCAGGAGCAGGTTCGACTTCAAGATCAGAACGCCTATTTGTGGGAAGAGATCCGCAGCGGACATAACTTCGGGGACCTTATCGGAGAGAGCCCCGGTCTTAGAAAGGTGAAACACCAAATTCAGCTCGTCGCGCCCACGGATGCCTCGGTGCTGGTTGCTGGAGAAAGCGGCACGGGGAAAGAACTCGTTGCCCGTGCGATTCACGACCACAGTGCGCGGAAGAGCCGAGCTCTCATAAAGCTGAATTGCAGTGCAGTTCCCGAGGGCTTGTTCGAGAGCGAATTCTTCGGTCACGTGAAAGGTGCATTCACCGGCGCGCTCAAAGACAAGCCGGGCCGCTTCGAGCTGGCCGACGGCGGCACACTGTTCCTCGATGAAATCGGCGAAGTGCCCCTCGCGATGCAAGCAAAGTTGTTGCGCGTTTTGCAGGAGCAAGAACTTGAGCGCGTCGGCGACACACGCACGCGCAAGGTAAATGTCCGTATTATCGCTGCGACCAATCGCGATCTGAAGAAAGAGGTCGATGCTGGGCGCTTCCGGCAGGATCTTTTTTATCGCTTGAGCGTTTTTCCGATTGAAGTGCCCCCATTGCGCGAACGCCGCAACGACATCCCGCCGTTGGTGGGATACTTCCTGGAACAAAGCGCCCGGCGGTTGAATCGTCCCACACCGAGAATCTCGCGGGCTGCGATGAGCCAGCTCACCGCCAACGACTGGCCTGGTAACGTGCGGGAACTTCAAAACACCGTCGAACGCGCAATCATTCTCTCGCGAGGAGGCCCTCTACATTTCGATATGGCCGGTGTAACTGGCGCTCCTCCCGCGCCTACTCATGTAGTTTCAAAGCCTATACTGATGACGCGCGACGAATTGAAGCGCCAGGAACGCGACGGCATCGCTGTCGCGCTGAAGCAAACTGGCGGCAGGATCTTTGGACCAGGAGGCGCCGCGGAATTGCTCGGGATGAAGCCAACAACTTTGGCTTCGCGCATCAAGGTTCTGAAGCTCAATCGAAAGACTGGGTCATAAGAATTTCGGTTTTATGCTCGGCTCGCGGCGAGCGAGGTTGCTTCTGCCGATGAGCTGCTCAATCTGGAAGCGACTTTTGATGTGTCGTTGGAGGTCAACTCTCGGCGAATCCAAGAGTTGCACCTTTCGAACTCCCTGCCGGGAACGTTCCCGTCGGACTGCTAGCGCCGAAATCGCCGGCGTTCGGCGTGGCCGTCGCCTAATTGTGTCGCGACAAGTTTATTCTGCTGTGTGGTTACAAGTATATTGTGCGGTCGAATCACAAGTCGTGTGACTACAAAACTATTCCTTTAGCACAATGTACAGTGTATTCAGATGTTTAAAGGCATCAAGGAATCCAAGAAAGGATCAAAAGTGTCCAGAGGGCCCCACCGATGCTTCTCGGAGATTTGGATCGGAAACGCGAACTGAGCCTCATGGCGAGTCCAGCTCTGTTTCCATTGACAGATTATGACAAGTCTGTTATAAATTGACATTATGAAACCACAGGAGCTCAAGCAGGCTCGCCAGCATAACGGCTGGACGCAGGAGCAGGCAGCTAGCCATCTAGGGGTGACCCAGGCGTATTTGAATCTGCTTGAGAATGGGAAGCGGCGGTTGACACCTTGGGTGGTTCGCCAGGCCGTTTCTGTCTACGGACTTTCGCCGGAGGTTCTTCCCGTCGGCGAAGATTTTGTGCCGACTCAGACGAGCGATGACCAACTTGTGGAACGGTTGGCAAGGCTCGGATATCCCGGTTTTGCGTACGTCAAAACCCATACCGCAAAGAAGAACCCTTATGAGGTGCTGCTCACGGCATTGGGGCAAACGACTCTCGATGGCCGCGTGGCGGAGGCTTTGCCGTGGGTGGCGATGAAGTACGCGCGGCCGGATACGTGGCTGGTCGGAAATGCCCGGAAATTCAATCTTCAAAATAAGCTCGGTTTTGTCGTTGGGCTTGCGCGACGCGTGGCCGACGGTCATAGGGATCACCCCAGATCGGAGGAACTCGGCAAGCTCGAAGATATGCTTGAAGAGAGCCGCCTTGTGAAGGAGGGTTTCTTCTATCGTCCTCCTCTGACGGAGAGAGAACGGGAGTGGCTTTTGAAGAATCGCACCGGCGACGCGGCACACTGGAACCTTCTCGCGGACATGCGGCCGGAGCAACTTTCCTACGCCAGGTGAAACGTCCGGCGCCAAACTTCCTTCTCCATGGAAGGATTTTCTCGGAGAGATCGACAGAGCGTTAGAAAAGCCACTTGAAATCCACTGCATCGGGGGTTTCGCGCTCGTCTTTTATTACGGGATCCCGCGCACGACCGGGGATATTGACTACTACACGGCTGTGCCCGCGGACATCAATCTAGAAGCAATTGCCGGCTACGATTCCGACCTGCATCGGAAATACAAAATCTATCTCCATCGTGTCACGGTCACAACTCTGCCAGAAGAGTGCGAAGAGAGACTTTCCGAAATGGCGCCTGGACAGTTCGAGCGCCTCAGGCTTCTCGTACCCGATCCCTACGACTACATCTTGTCAAAGTTGCAGAGCGCAGCATTGAAGGATTACGACGACGCCTCGTTTTTGTTCCAGTCGAGACGACTAAAGAGCGAACTTCTTAGAGAGCGGTACCGGCAGGAATTGAGAGATTATCTGATCGGACCGCCCGACCAACACGACGAGACTTTGGAGCGCTGGCTCGAGATATTCGAATCCCGACGTTGACCGCACTCGGAGAAGGAGCAACTTCTCATGAGACAGGTGTTCGCGCGACAGCAAGAAATCTAGCCGAATCTTTTGCCTGAGAACCGAATGTTCCTTCGAAATTCAACTTGCCGACAATTACGAAATCGGCTCCGCGGATGGGGATTCTCGGCCTGCGGTGTTCCGATGACGATGTCACGGGTGACGTAAATCAGCTAGTAGACCACCTGCTAACGGAACAGGTGCTCATTGCCATCCCAATTCTGCTACAATCTTTTGTAATCATAGAGTTAGCGTGGGCGTGTAGCTCAGCTGGGAGAGCATCTGCTTTGCAAGATGCAAGGCCAATCCACTAAGTGCCGCATCTGGTGTCGCTTACACGGCTCCGTGCGGTGCAACCAACCCCTTGAATTGGACTGAAGCTGGACTGAAATCGTTGACGTGTACGGCTGCCTGATCGCCCAAGGCGACTCGAAGTGCGGGCATTTA
>DATJOA010000154.1:0-33068 GCA_035507635.1 Candidatus Acidiferrales bacterium | reverse complement strand
CCGCAATTGCCGCCCGAGGCGCCTTGCCCCGTCTCGATGTTACTGAGGTTGCCCGTGCACTGTACGGGCTGCATCAGGCCGGTTCCGAGCAGCGGAACCAACACGAGATCCACACCGTTCAGACGGCCATAAATGCGGCCGTAGCCGCCCCGAACTACGGTGCTATCTGGACCGAAGATCTTCCCCAGGAAAGAATCTGCGTCGAAACGAGGATTCCAGGCCGCTGCGACACGCGGGCTGAACTCTCCATAGAACGGATTGTACGGATACTTCAATCCCGCGCCCGTATTGCCGACGAGAGCGAAGCCAAGCTCGGGGTTATAGACCTGACCTTGAAGAGCTGCATTCTTTCGCTGCGTGAGATAGTCGACTGCGCTGACCGGCTCGGAATTCGTGTCCACGAGTTCGACCTGCTTGCCTTGCGCTTCGACCGGAGGCATTTCCAGCGTCCAGCCCAGACCATAGGTCAAGGTGAAGGTTGGCTTCATGTGCCAAGTGTCGCTGAAATACACGTTGTAGTAGGGGATGGTGCTCTGGTCGGACGCCGGAGTCAGTGGCGGATTGAGGCTCAGGTTTGCGCCCGAGCGCGTATAGACAGTCTGCGAGATTGAAACAATGCCCAATGCCGCAGCGGTCAAGGCCCCGCAATTGTTAATGCTCGAAGCGCCGCAGAGCTCGAGATCGGAGGCTAATCCCGATCCGTTCGATCCCTCACCGAGTTCGTACACCGGCTGATAGTTGATGCCGCCGCCGTTATCCGTTCGCTGATGCCAGTTGAAGTTGTGCTGATACTGACCGCCAAACTGGAAAAGGTGGTTGCCTTTCAGCATCGACAAGTCATCCCGAATCATCTGGTCGTGGCCGTCCCAGAACCGGGTACGCGTCTGCTGTGTATTCACATTGTAGGGCCCGAGATCTTGTGTGGCGGACTGTCCGGCCATGATCTCCAACGCCCCGCCCAAACCGGAGCAGAGGGTGCATCCCTGGATGACATCTCCTGCTCGGCCCCATTGCCACCAATTGCGCAGGAAGCTGTAGTGAAGGTCGTTGGTCGTGTTGGAAGTGATGTTCGTCGTTAGACCTGCGACGAAATACCACGCCTGTTGAGGATCGCTGGATTGCGAAAACGGCGTTCCAGATTTATCGCCCGGAAGTGCACCGCCAATATCGACCTGATCGCTGGTTGCGTTCTTCAGGTTGTAATAACGGTAACTGCTCATGAAATGCCACTTCGATCCGAAGTCGTGATCAATGCGGCCGACGGCAAATTTGCTGGATTGCGGCAGAGACACGTTGCCCGAAAATCCAAGAATGTTGACGTTGTCGCATAAGCTGTTAGCGCATGCCTTCGTGTTGGACGCTGGAGAGTATGTGCTCCAGATTTGTTGAACAATCGGATTGATTCCGAGTCCGCGGGGATCGCACAGACCGCCCGTAAAACCCGCGCACCCGGCATTCGCGGCGATGGTATTCCCCGTCACCGGATCCGTCACGGGCGTCGGGTTCAGGTTGTAGATCGTGTTCGAAACCGGATCGGTGAGCAGACCTGCTTCCAATCGGGGCGAAGGCACGTTCCGGTCGACTGTGGCCGAATTCGGAAATTTATAGCCTTCGTAATTGAAGAAGAAGTACGTCTTGCCGCCAGCCACTTCTTTCGGAATGAGCGGCCCGCCAATCGCGCCGCCAAATCGACTGTAATGAAACGATGGAAGTCCGATGTCGTTGAAGCTGTTCTGCCAGGTGTTTCCCGACCAGTTGTTGTCTTTGTAGTATTCGTACAATGTGCCGTGATAGGCATTCGTTCCGCGCTTGGTGACGACCTTGACCTCGGCGCCCGCCGAGCTGTTGAAGTCGGCCGTCTGTCCCGCAGTGTTTACCTTGAACTCTTCGACGCTGTCCTGTGGGGTGGGCATGACTCCGGTCGGTCCGCTGACCCCGGTCCACTGAGCTGCCACGCCGCCCGTTGGATCGCCCGCGTAACTGTTAGTATAGACGCTCATGCTGCCGTCCATGTCGTTCGTGTTGTTGCCGCCGTCGAGAGAGAAGTAACTCTGATCCGTGACGGCGCCCGCAACGCTGCCGTCCGGAGCAACACCAGGTTGCAGCTCGACAAACGTACTGACATCCCGTCCCAGACTCGGGAGGTTATCGATAGCCAGGTTGGAAATCGTGTTCCCAACCGTCGCATTCATCGTCTGCAGTTCGCTTCCGGCTGCCGTTACTTCAAGAACCACATTGGCTCCGCCAACTTGCAGGGCCATATTCAACATCGTCGACTCCCCGACTTTCACGGTCACTTGCGTCTTCGTCGTGGAGAACCCCTGCTTATTAATGGTCACGTCGTAGATTCCAGGAGCGACATCAACAAATATGTATCGTCCCGCCTGGTTCGTGGCCTCGGTGCGCACGCTCTTGGTGGCACTGTCGGTCAAGGTCACCGTGGCACCATTCACAACCGCATTGCTCTGGTCGGTAACTGTGCCCACGATGGTGCCTGTAGAGGTTGACTGCGCCCAGACGTTTGGTGCGCCCATCGCGCAAGCCAGCGCCAGACCTACGATCACAATCACATATCCCCAAGACCTCAATTCGCTGCGGACGCGCATAGCTAAAGCCCTCCTGAAAACGAAGAGTGTTCCGCAAAATTCACGCGGAACTTTCTGTGTCGCGACTGCGTTTTTCTGAGAGACCCGTGGGAATTCGGGAATCAGTACGCCACTGAAATAGAAGACTTAACTAACCGGCCCCGAAAATCCCTTGATAGGCGCGGAACACTAACACCATCGATAGGACAAAAACAAGTAATAATTGTATGGATTCGGATTTTTTGTAGTTATTTCGGCAAGTTGTTGAAAAAACAATATCTATAGCAGACCTAACCGGCCTGTCCGGACAGCTTTGGCGAGCTTTGTTTCCCCTGTTATGTGTGTCATTCCCCCGGAAAGAGCTCCTGGCTTGAGCAGAAAATCATCATTTCGCCGCCTGTACCGTTGACGACAATCATCTGTGAATCCACACGCGCCCGCCTGTAACCCTGCCACTGTGTCCACCAAGTTGGTAAGATTAGTAGCCTAAATGAAGAGGCGGCGGGCCTGGCTCGCGAGGATCCTGGAAAGACGAAACTATGAAGATTGCCAAAGACGTTACGGAACTTATCGGACACACTCCACTTGTTCGTTTGAACAAAGTTACTGAAGGTTGCGTCGCGGAAGTCGTGGCCAAACTCGAGAGCCAGAATCCGCTCGCAAGTGTGAAAGACCGCATCGGCATCAGCATGATTCAGGAAGCCGAGCGCGCAGGGAAAATTCGTCCAGGAAAGACCGTGCTGGTCGAGCCCACCAGCGGCAACACAGGCATCGGACTCGCATTCGTCGCCGCGGTCAAAGGCTACAAGCTCATCCTGACGATGCCCGACACGATGAGCCTCGAGCGCCGCGTGCTCCTGCTCGCCTTCGGCGCGGAAATTGTTCTCACACCCGGACCCCGCGGCATGACCGGCGCGATCCTGAAAGCGAAAGAAATTCTCGCGAACAATCCTGATGGATACATGCTGCAGCAATTCGACAATCCGGCAAATCCGAAAATTCATTTCGAAACCACCGGGCCTGAAATCTGGAACGACACCGACGGCCGCGTGGATATCCTCGTTTCGGGAGTGGGCACCGGCGGAACGATCACCGGCATCTGCGAATACATCAAGCCGAAGAAGCCTTCGTTCAAAGCCGTCGCGGTCGAACCAGCCGATAGCCCGGTCCTGTCGGGAGGCAAGCCATCTCCTCACAAAATTCAGGGCATCGGCGCCGGATTCATTCCCAGCATTCTGCGCCGCGATTACATCGATGAAGTCGTCACCGTGACTAACGATGAAGCGATCAACATGGCGCGCCGGCTTCCGCTCGAAGAAGGATTGTTCGTCGGCATCTCTTCGGGCGCGGCGGTGGCCGCGGCGTTGAAGGTCGCGCAGCGAAAAGAAAACGCCGGCAAACTGATCGTCGCGATTTTGCCCTCATTCGGAGAGCGCTATCTCAGCTCGATTCTGTTTCAGGAGCTTCGTGAAAAAGCCCTCCAGATTCCGACGGCCGAACTTCCACCGGCCTGATCGAGATTTATGCCGCATCTGCTCTCGCTAATTCGGGAAGACATGACGAACGTGATGGAGCACGACCCTGCGGCGAAGTCTCGCGTGGAAGTCTTTCTCTGCTACTCGGGTCTTCACGCCGTCTGGTTCTATCGCATGAATCATTGGTTCTGGAATCATCGCCTCTTTCTTGCCGGGCGTTGGCTCTCGCAGATCGCGCGCTGGCTCACCGGGATCGAGATTCATCCCGGCGCAAAAATTGGACGCCGCCTATTTATCGATCACGGCATGGGCGTCGTGATCGGAGAAACTTCCATCGTCGGCGATGACGTCACGCTCTATCAGGGCGTAACTCTCGGCGGAACGGGAAAAGAGCATGGCAAGCGCCATCCGACTCTTGAGGACAGCGTCGTCGTCGGCGGCGGCGCGAAAATTCTTGGCAACATCGTCGTTGGTAAAAACTCCCGCATCGGCGCCGGATCCGTTGTGCTGCGAAATGTGCCGGACAATTCCACCGTCGTCGGCGTTCCCGGTCACATCGTTTTCCGCGAAGGCAAACGCGTCGTCATTACGGATCCCAAGCAGATCAACGATCCTTTGTCGGAAGCGCTGGCCGCGGTGGCGACCGAAGTGAAGAAATTGCGCGAGCGTATTCAGCGCCTCGAAGGTTCGGAAGAGAGAGCTGAGCCCGTCCACGCGTCCCTGCAGGGGCTTATCGACGATCTCGACTACCAGATATGAATTCAGAAGCGTAAGATGATCCGCTCAGGCTGCCAGGTCTGGCGCGGAGGTCCTATCCGTGAAATGGATTGTTAACGCCCTCTTGTTTTTTCTTCTCTCATCTCTTTGTCTCGCCGCGGAAAAGAAAGAAGAGAAGCCCAAGCCCGCGCAATCGATTCCTGAGCTTCAGCAACAGCTCGAGAAGATTCTGAAAGACACGCACACGCCGGGAGTCTCGGTCGCGATCGTGCACAAAGACGGCCCGGAGTGGATTGCTGGACTCGGGGTCTCCGACGTAGCAACGAATCGCGCCACAACAGCCGACACCCTGTTTCGCATTGGGTCGACGTCGAAGGCTTTCACGTCGCTGTCGATTCTTCAACTCACCGATCAGGGCAAGCTCACGCTGCAAGATCCGGTGCACAAGCTCGTCCCGGATGTCTGGTTCCAGAATCCCTGGGAATCAACCGATCCGGTACGTGTTGTGAATCTGCTCGAGCACACTACAGGGTGGGATGATATGCATCTGCGCGAATACGCGATGCAGGCGCCCGACTCGATGACCGTCGAGCAGGGACTCGACTACGATCATCACTCGCGCATTTCCCGCTGGCCTCCCGGAACGCGCATGGCGTACTGCAACTCCGGTCCGCCAGTCGCCGCCGCAATCGTCGAGAAGTTGACCGGGCAGAGATTCGAAGACTACGTGCAGCAGAATTTGTTTCTTCCCATTGGAATGAAAACGGCGACGTACTTCGAGCCTGCTGCGAGTCTGGCGACGACTCTTTATCACCCGGACGGCAAGACTCCATATCCTTACTGGCACATTCTGCTGCGTCCTGCCGGATCGATTAATGCCTCCGCTAACGACATGGCGGCTTACGTCCAGTTCTATCTGAATCGTGGCGCGGCTGGCGGAAAGCAGATCGTGCCTGCCGCCGACATTGATCGCATGGAAATTCCCGAGAGCACTTGGGCAGCGAAAGACGGCATGAAGGATGGCTACGGCCTGAGCAATTACTGGAACGTTCAGGACGGCTTTGTCTATCACGGCCATGATGGCGGCGTTGAAGGCGGCCTTACCGAGATGGCTTACATGGCCGACTATGGCGTGGGCTACTTCTACAGCATCAATGCCGGAAATGGCGATGCATTCGAAAAAGTCGGACAGGCCATCCGGCTCTATATCACCGACAAACTGCAGAAGCCCTCCCTCCCTGCTCCTGCCGCCTTGCCGCAGAATTCCAGCGATTATGCGGGATGGTACGAGCCCGATTCTCCTCGCGTTGAGCTTACGCATTTCATGGAGCGGCTCACGGGGATAAGTTGGGTGCGATTCCAGGATGGCAAATTAATTCTCTCTGCTCTCGGCCAATGGCACACCACGTTCATTCCCGTCGTAGGCGGGCAATTCCGGCGCGTCCGGGAGAAAGATCCATCCGATCCGGTTGCAACTCTCGAATTGTTGACGCCCAATTCTGAGGGACGTTTTATTCAGGCTGGCATGCAGACCACGATGAAGAAGATTCCCGCGTGGTTCGCAATTCTGGAGATCATCCTGACGATTTTTGTTTTGCTCTCGCTCGTTTCTATTTTGATCTACGCGCCATTCTGGCTTCTTGGCGGGCTCAGCGCGCGCCGCCGCCGTCCAGTCGAGCGCGGGATGCGGCTCTGGCCTTTGATTGCTGTACTGAGTCTGCTGGCCTTCGTTGCCATCTTCATCGTCTCAGGCAACGATCTGATCCAGCGCCTGGGGAATCGGACGATTTGGTCCGAGGCTCTGTTCGTCACGAGCATTATGTTTGCGCTGGCCACGCTGGCGAGCGCCGTTGCGTGGTGGCGGGCACCCGCCGATAAGGTGCGGTGGAGTGTCCGCGCCTATTCGCGTCTCGTGATCCTAGCTTTGCTGATTGCCGCCTTCTATTTGGCGTACTGGAACATCATCGGATTACGAACCTGGTCCTAGTGAGAACGGCTGCGCAATGACAGTCGCCTGGGCTGTCCGGCGGAGCGAAGTGGGATCAGACCGCAGCCCGCGACATCTCACCGTCGAGCATTCTCCATATGCCGAGGGGATTCGCGTTCTTCAACTCCGGGGGCAGAGCTTCGTCCGGAAATCCCTGATAGCACACGGGGCGCGCGAAGCGGAAAATCGCCGCGCTTCCCACAGAAGTTGATCGCCCATCCGAAGTCGCAGGATATGGGCCGCCGTGCACGATCGCGTGAGTCACTTCGAGTCCCGTCGGAAATCCATTGAAGATGATCCTCCCGACTTTCGTTTCGAGAATCGCGATCAGATCTGCGAATTCCTTCAGATCCTGCTCTGTTCCGTGGATCGTCGCAGTCAAATGGCCCTCTAGCGAGTGCGCGATCTGCAGAATCTGCTGCCGTTCAGAGTGATGAACCAGCAACGTCGTCGGGCCAAAGATCTCGTCCTGGAGATGCGTTTTCATGAACGTCGCTGCGTCGGTCTCAAAGAGTGCCGGCTGAGCGGCGAATCCGCCAGATGTTTCCGCTACTGCGGAAGCTTCAGCAATAAGCTTCGCGGCAGCACCCGATTTGCGCTTTTCAATCGCCGAGCCGAACGTGGAACAGATTCCGCGACTCAGAAGATGAAACGAAGCGGAACCGGAAACCAGTTGAGCCATCTTCTTCGCGAAGGCTTGCGATTCGGCACTTTCCGGCAGGAAAACCATCCCCGGCTTCGTGCAGAACTGTCCGGCTCCCAGCGTGAACGAAGTGTGCAGTCCCGCCGCAATCGCGTCGCCACGCTCGCGCAGAGCGCCGGGCAAAATGAATAAAGGATTCGTGCTGCCCATCTCGGCGAAGAAAGGAATCGGCTCCGGACGCGCCGCCGCCAGATCCATCAATGCTCGACCGCCCGCGCGCGATCCCGTGAATCCAACCGCCTTTGTCTGCGGATGCTTCACCAACTCGATCCCGACCTTCGTTCCTGCATCGAACAGAAGCGAGAACATTCCTTCGGGCAAGCCGGATTCGCGAATGCTCTGCTGAATCGCGCGTCCCACCAGTTCACTCGTTCCCGGGTGGGCAGGATGAGCCTTTACAACGACAGGATTCCCGGCCGCCAAGGCCGATGCCGTATCGCCGCCCGCAACCGAGAAGGCCAACGGAAAATTACTCGCTCCAAAAATCGCCACCGGCCCCAGTGGACGCAGCATCGAACGGACATCCGGCTTCGGAATCGGCTTGCGATCTGGAATTGAACGATCCACGCGCGCCTGCACCCATGAGCCTTCTTCGACCACGTCGGCGAACATGCGAATCTGGCCACACGTGCGTGCCGCCTCGCTCTGCAAGCGCGGCAGTGGCAATGCTGTCTCACGATGCGCGCGGTCAATCGCCTCTGGAGCGATCGCTTCTATGTTGGCCGCAATCCTTCGCAGCAGCGCGCCGCGCTCGCGTCCGGAGATTCTCCGATAAGCTTCGAATGCCTCGGCCGCCAGCCGAACCGCAGCGTCAACTTCTTCCGCAGTCGCCGATGTGAATCCTGGCTGCAGTCTTTCGCCGTTGGCGGGATCGACGCCGTAGAAGCTGTCGCCCGCGCCCGCCCCTTCGCGGAATCCGATGAGCGACCGTCCTGAGAGTTCTGTCTTCAATGTCTGCATCTTTTTAGCTCTTACTCGACAACGCGAAGCTGCTCAGGCCTTGCGGCCTTGATAGCAGCGCGCCGCGAATGATCTTCCTACTTTGTTCTAGTTCATTTCCTGCCAATTCGAGCCGCGGCGGACGCACCCGCGCGTTCCCGATCCCGACCTCCGCTTGTACTAATTTGATGAGCTGAACGAAATCTGGAACCGTGTCCATGCGTAACAACGGCAGAAACCAGCGGTAGAGCTCGAATGCTTTCTCGTCTTCTCCGTGGATGCCGGAATTGAATAGTTCCACCGACTCGCGCGGAAGCGCATTCGCCAGCCCTGCGATCCATCCCGTTGCTCCTACGCCGATGGCCTCGAGCACAGCATCATCCACGCCAACACAAATCTCCAGCCGATCATCGAGCAACGCGCGAATGGCCGACACGCGTCGGGCGTCCGTGCTCGATTCCTTGACGGCCGCGAGATTTTCGTGACCCTCGGCCAACTCTTCAATCTGCTCAGGAATAAAGTCGGTTCCATACGCGACGGGATTGTTGTACAGCATGCAAGAAAGAGGAGTGGCGCGAAACACGGCAGCCACATGAGCCTTCATCTCGCGCCAGCTTCCCTTATATACATAAGGAGGCAGCACCATCAGCCCGTCGCAACCCGCGTCCGCGGCCATTTTTGCCAGTGCCACTGCTTCGGAGGTAGAAAGAGCCGAGATCGCGCCTACGACTGGGGCCCTTCCTCGAACCGCCTTCACGCAATTGCGAAGGATCGCTTGCTTCTCGTCGAACGTCAGGGTTGCTCCCTCGCCTAAGGAACCAAGCGCGACGATCCCTGTGCAGCCGTTATCGAGCAACCAGCGGCAGTGCTCTGTCATGAACACATGGTCGACAGCCAGATCTTCATTGAAGCACGTTGTGATTGCGGGCATCACGCCCTTCCACTTCATCGAACTCCTCCTGTTGCCGGCACGCTCTCCGCGGTCTCATCGACCCCCGCGAGACTTGCGACTCGCGCGGGAAACACCGGAGGCCGCACCGACTCCGCCTTCCATCCAAAAAGGAATTCCGTTGCCGGACCGCAAATTCTTCCCTGGCACGGACCCATTCCGCACCGCGTTTGCAATTTCGCCTCGCGCCACGATCTGTACGCGGCTAACCGCGAATGCGGGACGTCTTCGCACCGGCACACAATCGTTTCGTCCGACGCCAATTTCTTCAACTCCGGCCGGACCCGGAAAGCCCGCTCGAGCGATCGCTCAAACCGCCGTCCCTGTAACCGCTCTTTGAATAGTTTACTTGCTTCGGAGGCCTGCCCGGTCGCCGCCAGTCCGGCAATCTGCCCTTCCACCAGCGCCAGTTCCACTCCACCAATTCCGGTTGGTTCGCCGGCGCAGAAGATCCCTTTCACCGACGTTTCCTGCATGTCGTCCACTTGCACGAAGCCCTCGCTGATCTTGCACCCGAGCAGACTTGGCAACTCCACATTCGGCACGAGATGAAATCCGCAGCCAAGGTAATCGCAGGCAACGGTCTCGTTCCTTCCTCTGTATGAAACAGTCACGGATTGAAGGCTGCCTTTCCCCGAGGCCGCAATCGGCCAGCAACTCGCGCGAAATGGAATTCCAGAGAGTTCCTTTCTGAGCTGCAGCGCTTGTCCGATCTTTGCCGGAAACATCGCCAATGTCGCGCCGAATCGTGCGAGACTCGCCCATGGCGCCTGTTCGCAGATCATCACGATCTCGGCGCCGTGCTTTCGCAAATTCGCCGCAACCGCCAGCAACAGTGGCCCAGTCCCGCCGATGACGACTCTTTTCCCTCGAATCGGCAGCCCCGATTTCACCATCGCCTGCAATCCCCCGGCGCCCATCACATTCAGCAGAGTCCATCCCGGAAACGGCAGAAGCCGCTCTCTTGCTCCGGTTGCCAGAATCAACTTCTCGTAGCGGAGTTCGTGAAGATCGTCCGCGCTCTCGGCAAGCAACAAGCCAGGCTCGGGTTGATGAAATACGCGCAGACCAGCGAGAGAGGTGACTCCAGACTTCGCGAATCGGTTACGCCAAGCCGCCGCTTGCGAGTTCTCTTCTCGCGAATACACTCCGCGCCAGATCTGCCCGCCGAGAGCCGCATTGTCATCCGCAATTCCGACTTCCGCGCCCGACTCAGCCGCACGCACCGCCGCAGCAATTCCGGCGGGGCCTCCGCCGACGACAAGAATTTCCAATCGATCCGGCAACGCGCTAGACATCCGTCCTCACATCCATTCCGGGTTCGCAAACAATCTGGCAACTTCGGCAGTGCGCGCGTCGGTTGATCGACACGCGGCATTCAAAGCAGATTCCCATTCCGCAGAGTGGCCCGCGTGGTTCGCCGGTCACCGACGTCCGGCACGCCGCACCTGCAATGGCCATCGCGACTGCGACCGTCGCGCCTTCAGGCACGGACACCTCTGTGCCATTGATCCGCAATCGGATTTCATTCGGCATGCGCACACTCTTTCGCCGCACGCGCCGGCAAGTACGGTTCGATAGGAATTTCCGGATCGCTCCCGATGATCTGATCCGCAAGAAGCTTCGCCGTCGCAAGCGAAGTTGTGATGCCTAGTCCTTCGTGTCCCGTCGCTAGAAATAAAGAATCATCTCCCGGCCACGGACCAATCAGCGGCAATTTGTCCGGAGTCGCGGCCCGGAAGCCGGTCCAGGTCCGCACGGCCGACATCGACCCCAACCCCGGCATGTATTTCTGTGCGCGCAACAGCATCTGGCGCAAAATCTTGTGATCGGCTCCTTTCTGCTCCGCGCCATACTGCCGCGAAGATCCAATGAGTATTTGCCCGGTTCGCCGTGGCTGTACGTTGAACGCCACCGAATCGCTCGTAACCGAGTGCGCGCTCTTCAGATATCCAAGTTCAACCAATTGATGCCGCAAATATCCGCGATATCGATCGGTAATGACGAGATGCCCCTTGCGTTTCTTGATCTCAACCTCGGGAGTCAGAGCCGCAGCCCAGGCCCCAGCCGCATTCACGATTATTTTTCCACCGATCGTCGCCCTATCCGACAGGAGAACTTCACCGTGCCCAATCTTCGCGACAGACGCGCCAAGGCGAAGCTCAGCTCCATGCTTTTGGGCGCGCTCGATCAGAAAACGAGCAGCGCACGGCGGATACAAAACCACATCTTCCGAAACCAGCAGTCCTCCGGCCATTCCATCGCGCAGATTCGGCTCGACTGCTTTCAGTTCGCGCGCATTGAGCACTTGCGTCGGAACCCCGCGGCTGCCGTAATACTCATGCTTGCGCCGAACCTCAGCCATCTCCTCATCGTCCGCCGCGACCCAGACCGTTCCGCATTGCTCGTATTCCACGTCATCCGGCAGTTCTGACCGGAGCGCCTGCCACAATCGTTGCGAATAGCGCGTGAGCGCAAACTGTGCCTCCGAATCGTCCATTACGACGATGTGGCCCATACCCGCGGCTGTCGCTCCGCCGCCCACCATCTCGCGATCTACTACGGTCACGCGCATTCCCCGGCGCGCGAGTTCATCCGCGCAAGCCGCGCCCACAATGCCGGCCCCGATGATCACAACGTCAAAGGTTGCACTGCCCATGGAATCCTTCGCTGGCTATCGCCCTGGAGTAGAGAGGCTCTCGCCAACTCGAGGTTTAGTGTAGACAATATCCTTTAGCGGCGCACTCATGCCCCAGGAGGACGACATGCATTCATTCCGATGCTCTCGCAGACATTTCTTATCGGCAGCGGCTGGCGTCGCCGGCTCGTCCTTCCTGCCAAAAGCCTTGATGGCTGCGCCCTTTCAGGATCCGGTGGTAAACGCAATGCACACGGACGGCAAGCCCTTCTCTCGCGAGAAGGTATCCTGGAAAGTCATTCCATTCCCGATGACGCAGGTTCGTCTGGGCGACGGTCCGTTCAAGCAGGCGATGGAGGCCGATCGCCGCTACCTTCTCTCGCTTCCTCCCGACCGTCTGCTCCACACGTTTCGCATCACGGCTGGTCTGCCATCATCAGCCCAGCCGCTCGGAGGCTGGGAAGCTCCCGATTGCGAACTTCGCGGCCACTATGCCGGCGGGCACTATCTCTCGGCTGCCGCTCTCATGTACGCCTCCTGCGGCGATGAGGACCTTAAAAGAAATGCGTCACTCGTCGTCGCGGAGCTCGGGAAATGTCAGGCCGCGATGAAGAGCGGATATCTCAGCGCGTTCCCCGTGGAATTCTTCGACCGGCTGCGCGAGCGTGAACAAGTCTGGGCTCCTTTTTATACGATCCACAAAATCATGGCCGGATTGCTCGAAATGTACGTCCATTGCGGCAACGAGCAGGCTCTCGAAATCGCGCAGAAGATGGCGGGATGGGTCGACCTTTACACCGAGGCTCTCAGCTACGAGCACAGGCAACGCGTGCTCGGCACCGAATACGGCGGCATGGGCGAAACTCTCTGCAATCTCTATGCGATCACGGGCAAGCAGGATTATCTGCAGATCGCCCACCGTTTCGACAAGAAACAGTTTTTCGATCCCTTAGCCGCGCATCGCGACGAACTGAAGGGACTCCACGTCAACACGCATATTCCGCAGGTCATCGCCGCCGCGCGCTGCTATGAACTAACCGGCGAGACTCGCTATCGCGACATCGCCGAATATTTCTGGCACGAAGTCGTCAGCGAGCGCTCTTACTGCACCGGCGGCACTAGCAACCGCGAGTCCTGGAATACCGATCCCGGCAAGCTCTCCACCGAACTCGGTCCCGATACCACCGAATGCTGCTGCGCCTACAACATGATGAAGCTCACGCGACATCTCTTCGGCTGGTCGGCCGACGCCCGCCTCATGGATTACTACGAGCGCACGCTGTTTAATCATCGCCTCGGCACGATCAACCCCGAAGACGGCACCATGATGTATTACCTGCCGCTTGCCTCCGGATACTGGAAGACATTCGGCAAGCCGCTCGACGCCTTCTGGTGCTGCACGGGCACGGGATCGGAAGAATACGCCAAGCTCGGAGACACGATTTACTTCCACGACGACGATTCGCTTTACGTCAATCTTTATATCGATTCACAACTCGAGTGGCGGGAAAAAGGTCTCCGCTTCAAGCAGGAAACGCGCTTCCCTGAAGAGAAGGGAACCAATCTCACCATTGCGGCGAATCATCCGGTACAACTCACGATCAATTTGCGCGTGCCTTATTGGGCCGGCGGCGGCAACGTGAAAATCAACGGCGAGCCATTGCCGGCCTTCTCCAGCCCCGGCAGCTACCTTACTCTGAATCGCACCTGGAAGACTGGAGACAAAATCGAGCTCAGCCTGCCGATGACGCTGCACATCGATCCCATGCCTGACGATCCGACAATTCAGGCTGTCATGTACGGTCCGCTTGTACTCGCCGGACGCTTCGAACCCGTGACCAAGGAAATGAGCTTCGTTGGATATGGGCCAAAGTCCGGCAAAGAGATCACAGTTCCCGACATTGTGGCCGACGCAGCTCATCCGACGGCGTGGATCGAGCCGGATCCAAGGGAGGCGTTGACGTTCCGTGCTGCCGGGCAAGCCCAAACGTTTCCGATGATTCCGCTGAACAAAATCATCCATGAACATTACGCCGTCTATTGGAAAGTAAAAGCCACCTAGCATCCAGGCTTGGATCGGCATTCACCAGAGCCGCTTGAATCCTTTGACAAACACAGGCAGGTACATTTAATGTTCCGTTTTGCGTAAACGTTTACGCAAAATTGATGTTGCCCGTCATGTCGCGTATTTAGGACCTGCATTCCCTCATGTTGCTGAAAAAGTTGCGCGAAGAGGTGCTGGAAGCAAATCTGGAACTGGTCCGGCGTGGCCTTGTCCTTTACACTTTCGGCAACGTCAGCGGCATTTCGCGCAGCGAAAATCTTGTTGCCATCAAGCCTAGCGGCGTGCCGTACGATGAACTTACTCCAGACCAGATCGTCATCTCTGATCTCAGCGGCAAGATCGTCGACGGCAACTTACGCCCGTCCTCCGACCTTCCCACACATCTTGAGTTGTATCGGCAGTTTCCAAACATCGGCGGAGTTGCGCATACCCATTCGGAGTTCGCCACTTCGTGGGCCCAGGCCGAAAAGCCCATTCCGTGCTTCGGCACCACCCACGCGGACTATTTTCACGGATCGGTTCCGGTGACGGCCCGTCTCACTTCGACCGAAATCTCCGCCGATTACGAATTGGAGACGGGAAAGGCAATCTGGCGCGCGTTTTCCCAGCTCGATCCCGACGCGATTCCAGCAGTTCTCGTTGCCGGCCACGCTCCTTTTTGTTGGGGATTGAATGCGACTGCCGCGGCCCACAACGCGGTCATCCTCGAATACGTCGCCAAGATGGCGTATCACACGCTCTTGATCAACGCGGAGTCGCAACCCCTTGCCCGCGAACTGCACGACAAACACTTTTTACGGAAGCATGGTCGCAACGCCTACTACGGACAGGTTAAGACCCAATGAGCCCTGCGCTACTTCTTCTGAGTTCGAACACGCTGGTTCACCTCTCCCCAATCGACCTTGTCATCATCATTTTCTACTTTGTCCTGGTGCTGAGTATTGGGTTTTACCTGAAGGGACAAGCAAATACCGGGGAAGACTTCTTCATGGCCGGTCGCGAGATGACGGCATGGGTGGCCGGCCTGGCGTTCTTGTCCGCAAACCTGGGCTCGCTCGAACTCATGGGCTGGGCGGGCAATTCGTACAAATACGGAATTCTCGCGGCACACTGGTACTGGATCGGCGCTATTCCGGCGATGCTGTTTCTCGCGCTCGTCATGATGCCGTTCTATTACGTTTGCAAAACGCACTCGGTGCCCGGCTACCTGAAGCTGCGTTTCGGGACCGGCGCGCAAGCGATCTCCTCAATTTCGTTCGCGTTCATGACGGTCTTGATGAGCGGCATCAACATGTACGCCATGGCTGTCGTGATGAAAGTCGTGCTGGGATGGAACATGCATTTCAGCATTTGGGTTTCGGCCGGCACAGTTGCTGTATACGTGGCTCTCGGCGGATTGCGCTCCGCCATCTTCAATGAAGTCCTGCAGTTCTTCTTGATTTGGGCTGGAGCCCTGCTGATCCCGATTCTCGGGTTGATTGAGGCCGGGGGCTGGCACGGAATGCAGGCCAGGATCATTCAGAACCTCGCCGAGCAGGGTGCCGCGAATCCCGGCTCGTACACCCACCTCTGGTCCACTCTCGGTAACTTCTCGACGAACCCGATGGGTATCAATTGGGTCGGGATCGTCTTCGGCCTCGGGGCGGTGATCTCCATGGGTTATTGGACCACCGACTTTCTTGTGATCCAACGCGTGCTGTCGGCAAAGGATCTCCGCTCCGCGGAGTTGGCTCCCATCATTGGAGCGGCTTTCAAGATGTGCGTTCCCTTCATCGTGATTCTGCCCGGTCTGCTCGGTCTGGCCCTCCTTCGTGATCCCCAAGGACACCTGCTTCGCCTGGTCCCTGCCAACCTGGCATGGTCTCCCGCAGGGCAGGCTCAAGGGCTGCACGGCTATGACGAAGTCCTCCCCCTCATGTTGGCGCGCTATTGTGGCCCCGGGTTGCTTGGCCTCGGCATCACGGCCCTGATTGCTGGATTCATGTCCGGCATGGCCGGTAACGTGAGCGCATTCACTACGGTCTGGACATACGACATCTACGGCACCCTGATCAATAAAAATGCAAGCGATGAGTTCAAGGTCAAGATGGGCCGTTGGGTCACCGTGATCGGAGTCATCGTCAGCATCTTCACCGCCTACATTGCAGCGGGCGCTCCGAGCATCATGGATTACGTCCAGGCGCTCTTCAGCTTCTTTATCGCTCCGTTGTTCGGAACTGTCATCCTGGGCATGCTCTGGAAACGAGCTACCGCTGCGGGAGGCTGGACTGGCCTGCTCGCGGGAACCTTGTCTTCCATCGGCATGTACACGTGGGTGAAGATCGATCCATCGGCCGTGCGTTACGTCGCACTCTCGATGGACGCGCAAGATCAGGCACAAAACATGTACCGCGCCCTATGGTGCTGCTCGATCTGCATCATCGTCACCGTAGTCGTGAGCCTCTTGACGAAGCCCAAGGCCGACTATGAACTGAAGGATGTCGTGATGGGGCTCACGCCGATTCCAAAACAAGAGCACGTCAGCTGGTTACATAGTCCTGTGTTCTGGGGCGTGGTGGTCGCGATCGTATTCGTGATCCTGCAAATCATCTTCTGGTAGGGGGAAAACATGAAATCGGGCGGCGCCTTATCCATTTGGTTTTTTACTGGAATCTGTCTCGGAGTGAATGGGGCCCTGATCCTGGCCACTGGAATTTACGAACTGATGTCCCCCCCTGCCAATGAGGTCGTGCTCTATCGCCTTCATGCCCCGATTTGGTGGGGCGCATTCTTGCTGGTTTTGGGTTTGGTGTTTTCGATCCGCCATTCTCCGGCGCGGGAACGCGCTCGAATGAGTGGCAATTCTTAGCAGTCTTAATAAAGGCGGGTACTTTTATGTCTCATAAGAAAATGACGATGGGCGTCATCATCGGGAATCGAGGATTTTTCCCCGATCAATTGGCTAAGACCGGGCGCGAAGAGATGATCCAGGCTCTGGCAAAAGCCGGCATCGATTCTATCGTCCTGAGCCCCGAGGAAAGTAAACACGGCGCCGTAGAAACGCACGAAGAAGCGAAGCGCTGCGCCGCCCTATTTCAAAAACATCAGGACAAGATTGAAGGCGTCATCGTTTCACTTCCGAATTTCGGGGATGAGCGCGCCATCGCCGACACGATGCGCCTGTCCCGTCTCAAAGTGCCGGTGCTGGTGCAGGCCACTCCCGACGATGCATCGAAAATGACCATCCTTCATCGGCGCGACAGCTTCTGCGGAAAGATGTCGGCCTGCAACAACCTCCGACAGTACGGCATTCCGTATTCGCTGACGCGACTGCACACCGAAAGCCCCGATTCGGAGGAATTCCAGAAAGACCTCGCCTGGTTTGTCGCGGTCTGCCGCGTCGCCAATGGCATGCGGAATCTTCGCGTCGGCAGCATCGGCGCCCGCCCCACAGCATTCAACACAGTCCGCTACAGCGAGAAACTGCTCGAGGCGTCCGGCATTTCCACGGAGACGCTGGACTTATCCGAAGTCTTCGGCCGTATCGCGCGTTTGAAAGACAGCGATGCCAACGTCCAGGGCAAGCTCGCAGAGATCCGAAAGTATGTGACCACGGCCAGCGTTCCGGATGCCGCTTTGATCAAGATGGCCAAGCTCGGATGGGTCATCGACGACTGGATGAAGCAGACCGACGTGCAGGTCAGCGCCGTCCAGTGCTGGACGTCAATGGAAGAATATTTCGGCGTCGTCCCCTGCACGATCATGAGCATGATGAGCAACAATCTGCTGCCCGCTGCCTGCGAAGTTGATGTCTGCGGCACGCTCAGTATGCACGCACTCGCGCTGGCCTCCGAGACTCCGAGTGCTCTGCTCGACTGGAATAACAACTACGGCGACGATCCGAACAAGGCCGTCTGCTTCCATTGCAGCAACCTGCCAAAGCATTTCTTCCAGGACGTCCGCATGGACTTTCAGGAAATCATCGCGGGAACGGTTGGCAAGGACAACACGTTCGGCACCGTTGTGGGCCGCGTGAAGCCGGGCGCGATGAGCTTTGCCCGCTTCTCAACCGATGACACCGCCGGAGTAATTCGCGGCTATGTCGGCGAAGGCGAATTCACCAGCGACGCACTCAACACATTCGGCGGCGTCGGGGTAGTAAAGATTCCGCATCTGCAAAAATTGCTGCACTACATCTGCGAGAACGGATTCGAACATCACGTCGCGGCGAATTTCTCAACCACGGCCGGAGCCGTGCACGAAGCTGCGATTCGTTATCTAGGATGGCAGATGCACTGGCACGCGAACTGAATGCGTATCGGAAAGGACGAGATTAGTTGTTGGAACCGGCAATTCCGCGGGCCGCGTCCCACTGCTCTTTGAGCCCTAGATCAGAAATCCATCTCTCCAAATAATTCATGTCGAGCGATTGGCCTTGTACGCTTAAGACAGCCGCAGCGTCTTCAATTTGGCGATGAGAAGCCCCGTCTTTCGCCCACGCGAGCTTCGAGATGATAACGTCCTCAGGGCTGGCAACAAATAAGGAAAGTCCGTGCAATTCGATTCTGCTACGGCGTCTGAACTCTTCCAAGCCAAATGGCGTGGACTTGCGAAAAATAAGAGCAATCTTCCAGCCTGTTTCGAGATCGATGACGTTAAACAAGGATTCATTCTGATATGCATGAAGCGCGTCGTTAAATTCAGCGTAATAGTGCTCCCCGTTAAGTCTTGAATCAGGGATTTCAGTTGCTCGGGCCCTGCTGATATCACAATGTCGATGTCTTGCGTCGAGCGCGGGGAACCATATCGGGTGCTGGCGAAAGATCCTGCCAGCATATATTCAATGCCGGCTGAATCGAGAGCTGTTGTGATGCGTTGAAAGACTCCGCCGATATTCATTTCAGGCCCGCAGGGAGCGGGCGGGGAAAAAATGCGATTCTCAATAGCTCGCGCTCGATCTGGCGATGGTCCCAGTCGAGATGCTCGGAACGGAGCCTTTCACGCGCTAGTTCCCGGGCGAATAAACTCATTTCCAGCGCAATAAGGATGCGCTGCTCGCCAGACATGGCACGATGAATGTTTAACTGAATCTCTCGTGCCTTTGGGCTGGTATCACTGATCGCCACACTCAAATGCTATCACTGCAAGACGGCCGAGTCGTTATCCTCCCGCGATCGCGCCAATAATCAGGAACGGTTCTTTCCCCGACACTACCTCCTCGGGCAGCGGTGCGTCCGGTGGCTCATGCGTCAGATCTTCCTGGCACGCAAAGAAGCGCAGGAACGCCCGCCGCTGCAGCGTGCCATGATCCCGGATCGCGCCTCTTAGCATCGGATATGCAGCCTCGATCGCATCGAGCACCGAGCGTTGTGTGACAGGCTCCGCTACTTCGACCTGCACTTCATGCCCAACGTGCGCCAGCGTCCGTAGATGCTGTGGGAGTTCGACCCGAATCATTCGATTCATAAGACATCCACGTTCGGCAATTTACGGTGCCGCATGCTCACGGCTACTGCGTGGATTCCCCATCACCGACCGCAGGTTTCTTTCCTGATCGGCGGTCCAGTATTTGCAGTCTAACCGAATGAACACCGACGTGTAAGGGATCGTCATGTTCGTCTTGAGCACGAGAACATGAAATGTCTTGCCCGCCTCGTCGACTCTAGCAATCAGTTTTTCGTGCGGCTGCGAAACGACTGTGTAGTCATGCAACAGCTCGTTCAGCTGTTCCCGGTAGGCAGACGCCCCCGGCGCGTCTGCATCGGAGATCAGCGGCAGCTCCGCATCCCAGAAAAAGACGGGCCGAAGCTGTATCGAATGATCGATATCCGCCATGACTGCGCGCAGCACATCCATCTGTGAAGCGCCCGTCTCGATGGTTTCAATTCCCGGTGCAATTTGCAGAGGATAGGCGGAATCCACCACCAGGATCCAGTTCCGATGTCCGAGCAGAGGAACAAGTTCGTTCAGCCGCTGATGCCAGTCCGGCGATGCAGCCCGCGCCGGAAGCGTACTAAGGATTAGAACAAGAGCCAAAAAAGCCTTCCTCATGGAAACCACCTCGCTACTGGCAGATGTTGTACCGAATCAGGCTCTCGGGCGCAATGACGACAAACGCATTCATCTTCACTTGATGTACGTTTCCTGCAAATAGAGGACTTTCCAGTGATCGTCAGTGCGTGTCCAGACTTCTCCAAACACGCTCTTAGCTTTCTGGATTTCGCCGCCGGACTTGCCCTGGTACACCGCGACGTAAGTCACCAGCGCGGAGTTCGGACCGATCGGTTTCACGGTAAAGTCACTCAGTGTGTAATCGAGCAGTTCGTACTCATCAGGACCGTTGACTTCCGCCTTCTTGTCTCCGAACGCGCTCAGGCCCTCCTCAAACATCCGGAATTTATCATCGAGCAAGGATGACAGCGTCGCCTTGTCCTTGTTCTTGAAAGCCTCCCAAAGCTTTCGTACGTGGCTCTCGACTGCAGGCCCGCTGCCCTGCTCAGCGCTCGATCGCGCTGTGATCTGTGCAGGTCTCAAGGCCGCGAACGCCAAGAAAAAAACAATAACGACTGCGGTATGTTTCATTTCGCTCCCGTGTCGAAGGACGCTAGCGGAAAAATGATCAGCGGCGCGCGCACGTCTATGCCGCCGGATACATATTAGAGTGTCTGTTCTCTTGCAGCCGAGCGAGGCGTCGCTTCCAACTTGTCACGATTATTTCAGCGTCTGCACTTCCACCGACAGCACCGCAGGCAGGTCGTGCACGATCGCCTGCCACGAATCACCAGCGTCGGGCGACACATACACTTGCCCGCCGGTCGTCCCGAAATAAATGCCGCACTTGTCGAGCGAATCGACGGCCATCGCATCGCGCAGGACATTTACATAGCAGTTGCTCTGCGGCAGTCCTTTTGTCAGCGCTTCCCAATCATTGCCACCCGTCTTGCTGCGGAAGACGCGCAGTTTGCCCTCGTGCACATAATGTTCGCCGTCGCTCTTGATGGGAATGACGTAAACGGTTTCTGGCTCATGCGAGTGAATATCGATGACGAATCCGAAGTCCGTCGGAAGGTTCCCGCTGATCTTTGTCCACTGATCTCCCGCGTCATCGGACCGCATCACATCCCAATGCTTCTGCATAAACAGAACGCCCGGCCGCTTGGGATTCATCGCGATGTGGTGCACGCAGTGTCCAACTTCCGCCGTCGGATTCGGAATGTACTTCGAGTAGAGTCCTTTATTGATCGGCTTCCAAGTCTTGCCACCGTCGTCAGTGCGGAATGCTCCGGCCGCCGAGATCGCAATGTAGATTCGGTCCGGATTGCTCGGATCTAGAATCACCGTGTGCAGGCACATTCCCCCCGCTCCCGGCTGCCAGTTCGGCCCTGTACCGTGCCCGCGCAAACCCGACAGCTCTTTCCAGTTCTGCCCGCCGTCGGTTGACTTGAACAATGCCGCATCCTCAATACCCGCGTACACCGTGTCGGGATCGGTCAGCGACGGTTCGAGATGCCATACCCGCTTGAACTCCCACGGATGCTGCGTGCCATCGTAGAACTGATGCGTGGTGAGCGGCTTGCCCGTTTCCGGCGACACGTCATAGACAAACTTATTGCTCTCGCCCTTCGGCATTCCCCCGGGTGCGGCCGTCTCGCCCGCAGGCGTTCCCGGCTGATGCCATGTTTTGCCGCCATCGTCGGAGCGCTGAATAACCTGCCCGAACCATCCGCTAGTCTGCGAGGCATAGATGCGATCGGGATCGGCGGGCGATCCCTTCAGGTGATAAAGTTCCCATCCTGCGAAATGAGGACCGCTTACTTCCCACTTGTCACGCTTGCCATCCGACGTGAGAATGAACGCGCCTTTGCGCGTGCCGACTAGAACCCGAACCTTGCTCATAAGTGAACCCCACGTTGAATTTCAGTTTTCGAGGAATCGATTTTATACGATTTTATCGCGTGCCCGTCGATTGCGAGTCACCTCACGATTTCAGGACAAACCCCGTCCTGAAGACTTTTTGTTCGCCTTGCCTTCGTGAGACTTCGTGTCCTTTGTGGTGAATATTTTGCTGTCACTGCTTCGTGGAACGGTACACCCGCACATAATCCACCAGCATCGTTTGTGGAAAAACCGACGTCGCATCCGGACTCCCGGGCCACGACCCGCCCACCGCAACATTCAGCAAGATGAAAAACGGATGGTCATAAACCCATTTGGTTCCCTTTGGCAATTCAGCGGGCGTCCGCGTCGCATAGAGATGATCGTCCACATAGAATCGAATCGCCTGCGGTTCCCACTCCACGGCATATACGTGAAAATCGTCGGCAAACCGCTGATCTGCGGGTAGCGCATACGAGGAACCAATCCCCTTGTCGCCGCTGTATCCCGGACCGTGAATCGTTCCGTGAACCATCGAGGGCTCTTTTCCGATGTTCTCCATGATGTCGATCTCGCCGCACTCCGGCCATTGCACCTTTTCGATGTCATCGCCCAGCATCCAGAACGCCGGCCAGATCCCCTGCCCGCGGGGAATCTTGATGCGCGCCTCGAACCTTCCGTACTTCTGCGAAAACTTTCCCTGCGTCTTCAGACGGGCCGACGTGTAACTTCGAGTCACGCCGTCCGCACCGGTATATTTCTCCTCTAACACTTTGATCACAAGATTCCCGCCCTGCAAAAACGCATTTTGCGGACGTGTCGTGTAGTACTCAAGCTCCTGATTGCCCCATCCGCCGCCTCCAATCTCACTCACCCACTTCGACGAGTCCACCGGAGAACCATCCCGACCATTGAATTCGTCACTCCACACGAGCCTCCATCCTGCCGGCGCTGAGGGTGGCGTCCGCGCCTCGGCGCACATTGACGTGATCAACATCACTGCAAAACAAAAAATGATTCCTTCCCATTTCGGGCGATGCTCACTCCATTTCATGAAGCCTCCGATGAAATCCATAATCGTTCGCACTATACTCACAAACGGCGAGGTCCTGCCAGGAGAACCGCGTGTCGAGCGAACAGACGAGAAGAACCTTCCTGAAATTATCCGCAATCGGAATGACTGCTGCCGCAACTGGCGAATTTGCTTCCGCCTCATCTTTCCCAAGCGCCCCACAGTCGGGTCAGATTACCGTTCGAGTAACCGGCGGAGATCTGCGCCACGCCTCCGCGCCTGCCCTCACGTGGAAGAGCGCAGTTCGTCCGCGAGAGAGTGCCATCATCATCAATCCCAATAAGAAATTCCAGGACATCCTCGGCTTCGGCGCGGCCTTCACCGACGCCGCCTGCTATACATTCAATCGCTTGTCGGCGTCCGAACGCGAACCCCTGTTCCACGATTTATTCGCTCCTTCGGAAATGGGCCTGAACGTCTGCCGAACCTGCATCGGCTCCAGCGATTATTCGACTGAAGTCTTCAGCTATGACGAAGGCGAGCCCGATCCCGACATGAAGCGCTTCTCCATTGCGCACGACGAGCCCTACGTCCTTCCCATGTTGCGCGAGGCCCGCAAGGTCAACCCCGATATTTTCTTGTTCTCTTCTCCCTGGAGTCCTCCCGGATGGATGAAAGCCGGAGGCTCGATGCTCGGTGGTTCCATGCGCCAGCATTCCTACGCTCCCTACGCTCTATATTTTCTGAAGTTTTTGCAGGCGTACGCGGCCGCGGGCGTTCCGGTGCAGGCCGTCACAGTGCAGAACGAAGTCGACACCGATCAGGATGGGCGCATGCCCGCTTGCTCCTGGCCGCAGGAGTACGAAATCGGATTCGTCAAGGGTCACCTCGGTCCCGTGCTCCAGCAGAACGGACTCTCAACCCAGATCTGGATTCTCGATCACAACTACAACCTCTGGGGACGCGCGATCGCGGAACTCGACGATCCCGGCCTTCACAAATATTGCGACTCCGTTGCCTTCCACGGATACGTCGGAACGCCCGAGATGATGACCAGAGTCCACGACGCTCATCCCGAAGCGAAACTTCACTGGACCGAAGGTGGCCCGGATTACACCGCTCCCGACTACGCGACTGATTGGGCGAATTGGGGAGCGACATTCACCGGAGTGCTCCGCAATTGGTGCCGTTCGATCACCGGATGGAATCTTGCTCTCGACGAGAAGGGACGCCCGAATATCGGTCCATTCCCTTGCGGCGGTCTGGTCACCATTCACTCGCAGACGAAAGAAATTACCCGCAGTGGTCAATATTGGGCCTTCGCCCATTTCTCGCGCAACGTTCGCCGCGGAGCCACTCGCATCGATTCCACAGGCAACATCGCCGGTATCGATCACGTCGCCTTCGAAAATCCCGGCGGAGAAATAGTGCTGGTATTGACCAACTCCGGCGAAACTGGGCAGAATGTGAAATTGCAGCAGGCCGGAAAAGTGGCCGAACTTTCGCTCGTACCGAAATCCGTAACCACGCTCTTGTGGAGCTAAGGTCGAAACAGCAGATCCACTGGCATCGGAAAGATTTACATCTCGCCGTTATCGCCCAACCACGCAAACTATTGAAAGACTGACTTTGTCGTTTGGCACGCGCTGTGCAACCTTTCCTCTCGTCCTGTCACCTAAGCAGGGCTCGTCAGCATAATCGTATTTTTGCGACCCGCGGTGTGCCGAGCCCGGTTTGCAAACCTTTGAGTGGGGACGCGAATTGCCCTTCGTCCAAACGTCTTTTTTGTTTCCTGACGCGAGCCTTGCTGCATCGCGCCCAGGTTCCAAAACCGCGTCTTCGGACCGGATTTCGCGCGTACTGCGCCTGTATTTCATCGGATTTTTGAATGCGACTTCTTAGCGCCCGCCTGATCATTTCGCTTGCCATTGGCATCACGGTGGTGTCGCTACTCTCTTCCTATTACCAGGTCGCCGTGCTGACCGGCGGCATGCGTCACGACCTCGAGCGCCGAGCTCAGTTGTTGGGCGAAAGTCTTTCCAGCAGTGTCGAGCACGACCTCGATCGGGACGCCGAACATACTCTGCAACGCACCGTCGACCAGTTCGCCCATCGCGAGCATCTTGCCGGTCTTGCCGTCTATGATCCAGCGGGTCACGCGCTTGCCATGTCCACCGATCTTGAGCCGCTGATCGCCAATACCCCGGTCGTCGTTCATCAATCTCTGCAGTCCGATCACGATGCCGGCGCTTTCCTTCGCATGGGCATCGCCTCCATCCACATCTATGCGCTTCCTCTCCATAAAGGCGACAAGCTGATCGGCTGTCTAGCCATCGTCCACGATTCCGGATACATCAAGGCCGAAAGTCTGCGCATTTGGCGCGAAACTTTCCTCAGCGCCCTCGCTCACGTCGTTCTGATCGTTCTCATCACCTTGCTGATTGTCCGCTGGAGCATCGCCGGACCCATCGCCCGCACTGCCCGCTGGATGCGAGCCCTGCGCACCGGCCGCGCTATGTCGGCGCGCATCAAGGTGCCGGATCTCGAACTGTTCCGCCCGCTCGCCCGCGAAGTCGCCACTTTCGCCGAAAGCCTGAATACTGCCCGCTCTGCCGCCGAGTTAGAAGCACGATTGCGCGCCAGCGGCGAATTTATGTGGACCGCCGACCGCTTGGCGATTCACGTTCGTACCCGTCTCGAAGACGGCAAATTATTCGTCGTCTCGAACCGCGAACCCTACCTGCACACTCGCCGCGGCAAGTCGGTCGAGGTTAGCGAACCCGCTAGCGGAGTTGTCACAGCCATCGAGCCGGTCTTGCGGGCATGCGGTGGAACCTGGGTTGCCCACGGTTCAGGCGACGCCGATATCGAAGCTGTCGATTCCTACGACCGCCTGCTCGTTCCGCCCGACGATCCCCATTATGTTCTGCGGCGCGTGTGGCTTTCGAAAGAAGAAGAGCAAGGCTATTACTACGGCTTCGCCAATGAAGGCTTATGGCCGCTCTGCCACATCGCGCACACGCGTCCGCTGTTCCGTGCCAGTGATTGGCAGCATTACCAGAACGTCAACCGGAAATTCGCCGACGCCCTGCTCGAGGAGATGGAAAACGTCAGCCGCCCGGTGGTCCTGCTGCAGGACTACCACTTTGCGCTCCTGCCGCGCTTGATCAAGCAGCGCCGCCCTGACGCCCGCGTCGCAATTTTCTGGCATATCCCTTGGCCGAATCCCGAGGCTTTTGGCATCTGCCCATGGCAGCGCGAACTCGTCGACGGCCTGCTCGGCGCAGACCTTATCGGATTCCACATTCAGGCGCACTGTTCCAACTTCCTGCAAACCGTCGATCGCATCGTCGAATCCCGCATCGACTGGAACCAATCCACGGTGCAGCGTCTGGAGCACCGCACCGCCGTTCGCCCATTCCCCATCAGCGTTGAGTTTTCAGCGTTGCGCTCCGAGTTCCCGCCCGAATCTGCTTACGAAGAGCGCGCGTTGCTCCTGAAAGCTCTCGGCGTATCGGCGGCGCTCATGGGCGTCGGTGTCGATCGCCTCGATTACACCAAGGGGATTCTCGAGCGGTTCCTCGCAATTGAGAGATTCCTGGAGAAATATCCACGCTATCAGGGAGTCTTCACTTTCGTTCAGATCGGTGCGCCGAGCCGCACCCACATCAAGCGCTATCACGACTTGCAGGCTGAAGTGGAAGCCGAAGCCGATCGCATCAACTGGCGCTTTCAGGCCGACCAGTGGAAGCCCATCGTTCTGCTCGATCGCCAGCACACTCATCGGGAGGTTCAGGCCTACTACCGCGCGGCTGATCTCTGCCTCGTAACCTCCTTGCACGATGGCATGAATCTCGTCGCCAAAGAATTCGTCTCTACCCGGCACGATGAGCGCGGAGTACTCATCCTGAGTTGTTTTACCGGCGCTGCGCGAGAACTGGTGGATGCGCTCCAGGTCAACCCGTACGACATTGATCAGACCGCCGAGGCCATTCGCGCTGCGCTCGAAATGACGCCCGAAGAGAAACAGCTACGCATGCAGCGGATGCGCAAGCTCGTTCGTGAAAACAATGTCTATCGTTGGGCTGGAACGCTCATTGGGGCGCTGTGCGACGTTCGCCTCGACGTTCCGGGATCCAGCCCAAACATGAATTCGGCTCTCTACACAGGTGACGCTACGGACGCGGCATGATCTTGGGATCGAGTTTGAAAAAATCTTACAAGCATCGCAAAGACTCGCGTTCTTTCTTGTGCGCCTTCCCGCTTTGCATAGACAACCCTCAGCCTCCGATTGTTATCTACTAATGACAATGCCTGATACGGAAAAACCACCGGTACGCAAACCCAACAAGCCGTTCTACTTCAATACCTCGGAACATTTGCTCCGCATCGGCCGGCAGAAGGCTTGCAATCTTTCCGAACTGCTCCAGGCGCTCCAGACCTGCCCGGACGATTCGATCTTCCAGCACACCTTCCGGACTTTGCAGGAGCACCACTTCATTCGCCAGGGCTTTTCGAACGATTTCGGGCACTGGAGCCTCGCCGCGTGTAACGAGCCGGCCTTGGCTGAGCAGTTGGCCAGCGTCGACGTCCGCGAATTTACCGCGATTGAAGGACTTCGCCGCCGCATGATTGAGATTCTCGATCAGTTTCTGCAAGGGCATCCGCGCTCTGCCTCGCGGCCGGCGTTCGAGCCCTTCTATTTCTGCGCGTCCGATATCGTCATGCTTCCCACTCCGTTTGCTCCAGATACGTTGGCGGGATTTCTCGACGGCATCAATCAGGTCAGCGTTCACTCGATCCACCATCACTTCATTGAAGCTCGGTTGCGCCTCCATCGCATGTCCAATGATTTTTCGAACTGGTTGGAACAGGAAGTCGGCCTTACCGAAGCGGCCGAAGCTGTGGAGCATATCGATATCTACACCAGCACCATGGAAGGCGTGCGGATGCAGATTGCCCGCATCGTCTCCCAGGCGATGAACAATTAGGACAGGAGAATGAATTCAGACGATCGCAGCGCCATCTCTGCCGCTCCCGTGGCCGACCCGCCCGCTCAGATTGCTCCCGAGCCCTCTCCGAAAATTGACCGTCGGAGCGGCGCTCCCGGTCCCTCACCCGGACGTCGTGCCAGTGACCGTCGCCTTCCGGCCAGCATCTTCACTCCGCCGGCGCCCCCGCCTCCGCCGCACCTCGATGACTATGCCACCATCGTCGGACAACCCCAGCTCGATACATTGCGTTTCCTCGCGAAAGATCTCAAAGGCAAATCGATCAAGATGGTGAACTCCACCGCGGTTGGCGGCGGCGTCGCCGAAATGCTTAATCGTCTCGTCCCTCTGCTCTCCGAGCTCGAAGTCGCGACCCACTGGGACGTCATCACCGGCGGCAACGATTTCTTCGAAGTCACGAAAGCGTTCCACAACGCGCTCCATGGAAGTTCGTACGACCTCACCAAGGCCGCTCAGGATATCTTCCTGATGTACAACGAGCAGAACCGCGAGCGTATGCGCTTCGACGAGGAGATGGTCGTAATCCACGATCCCCAGCCGGCCGGACTCATACGCTCGAAGCCGAAAACTTCTTCGCATTGGGTCTGGCGCTGCCACATCGACCTCTCCAATCCCGACGCAAAGGTTTGGGATTTCCTCCGTCCATTCGTCGAGCAGTATGATGCGGCGATTTTCTCTTCCCAATCCTTCGCACGTCAGCTGCCCATCCCGCAGTACCTCTTTTATCCCTGCATCGACCCACTTTCGGAGAAGAACAAGGAACTGCCGGAATCCGAGGTCCAGAAAATCTGTGACGAATTCGGCATTGACCGGTCACGCCCCATCGTCACGCAGGTTTCCCGCTTTGATCGTCTGAAAGATCCCGTGGGCGTCGTGCAGGCCTATAAACTCGCCAAGAAATATGTGGACTGCCAACTCGTTCTTGCCGGCGGCGGAGCCACCGACGACCCCGAAGGCGCCGTTGTTCTCAAAGAAGTCAAAGAGGTGGCTGGAGAAGATCCCGACATCATCATTCTCGATCTCCCGCCGTGGTGCGCGCGCGAAATCAACGCGATTCAGCGTGCCTCCACCATCATCGTGCAGAAGTCGCTGAAAGAAGGATTCGGCCTCACCGTCACCGAGGCTCTATGGAAGGGCAAGCCCACTATCGCCGGCGCAGTTGGGGGCATCCCGAACCAGATCATCCACAAACTGACCGGACTTCTGGTGCACTCCGTGGAGGGATGCGCATTTCAGATCCGCTACCTGCTGACGCACCCCGAATTCGCGCGCAGCATCGGTATCGCCGGACGGGAGCACGTGAAAGAGAATTTCCTGATGACGACCAACGTCAAGCGATGGTTGCTGCTCTTTCGCATTCTCGAAAATGCCAAATCCCGGAAACCTGCAGCCTAGCTTCCGTCCCGGCATTGTCATCCCGACCAAGCGACAGGATATCGGCGGAGCCGATCCTGTCGCGCGAGGGACCTATTGCTTTGAAGCGTGCTCAAGCGCTCTCTCGCGCCGCGGCGCCACTTCCCATCATGGCGCCCGGAAGGTGCAAATACGCGGGCGGAAGTTTCGCTTCCACAACCACTCTCCGCGCCACGCCTTCTTGTTCAATTTGCTGAACGATGATCTCAGCCGCGGATTCACCCAGAGCGGCGAGCCAGTTGCGGCGGCCCTCCGTCAGCGTCTCCGCAGACGTTGGATACCCAAGTTCGACCGACGCGACCGGCAACTCCATCTGTCCGGGAATAAAGGCGTCAATCGCGATCAATCCTTCAACGCCGCGCTGCTGAAACTGTGCCTGAAGATGATCCCCTTGCGCCAGATCGGGAGTCGCCAGCGCCAGCAGATATCCCTTCTTGTGCAATCGGCCTTGCACTCCGGCGATGACGCGAGCTACTTCTCCGCGGCCAAAGTCCGACGCGACTGCAGCCACCATGCGGGTTCTCTTTGTCCGCAGCGACCGCGCCCACAGATTCGGACGATAATTCAATTCTGCTGCCGCGCGAAACACCCTGTCTTTGGTCGTCTGTGGAATTGCCTGAGATGCAGTCGTGTTATTCAGAATGGCCGAAACTGAGCACGGAGCCAGTCCCACTCGCTCCGCAACTGTTCGAAGATTCACAGCATTTTTCTTCTCCGGCATCGTTTCCCCCCCATGTAGAAAAGGACTCTGCATCCGCCGCAAATACCCCGGCAGCGCAGTTCTAATTTGTGAAGACGACTCGGTCAGATCAGCTGAAAACCCACTCGTTGGGAAGCCAAACCGGAAAGTTTGGCGGCTCTCTGCCACCTTGCAGAAGATGCACAAACACTTTCTAACAAGCACACCGGATAGTCCAACGCAAAAATTCCATCCTTGCCATCTCCAACAGCGATGTCACACTGCACCGGTCGGGCTCGCCTGCGGTATTCTCAGGGAATGGCTCCCCGTTTCCCAGCCTCCGGAGATCGCAAGCTAATCCAGATTGTCGATTCGGCTCTAGCCGAAGCCGCTCGCAAGAGCGGCGCCTGGCTCGCCTGCCGGCCGGGATGCACCCAGTGCTGCGTCGGCGTATTTGCCATCAACCAGCTCGATGCCGCGAGATTGCACCGAGGACTCCTTCAGCTCGAGTTGCAATCTGCCCAGCGCGCCGCCAACATTCGAAAGCGAGCCCGCGAGGCCGTCGCTCGCCTGTCCGCTGATTTTCCCGGAGATCCCGAGACTGGTCTCTTGCACGACACGGAAGAAGCTTCCCAGCGTTTCGAAACTTTCGCTAACCACGAACCGTGCCCCGCCCTCGATCCGCAGACCGGACTGTGTGAGCTCTATGATTCTCGTCCCATGACGTGCCGCGTGTTCGGGCCGCCAGTCCGTTCCGAAGACGGTCTCGGCACTTGCGAACTCTGTTTTCATGGGGCCAGCGATGCCGAGATCGCCGCCTGCGAAATGATTCCCGATCCCGACGACCTGGAGTCTGAACTTCTGAAGAAAGTGGAAAAGCGAACCGGTCAAGCCGGAGATACAATCATTGCCTTCTGCCTCGCTTCATGATGCGAATTTCTTTTCTCAAACTCGCCGCTAGCTCTGCCTTTCTCATAGCCTTTATCGGAATCGTCTGTTCCGCAGCACTCGCGGACGAACCATCCATCGAAGCCGCAGCCTGGCTCCGCTATGCTCCTCTCGATAAGAACAGGGTCAAGCTCTACGACCATCTACCGCAGCGAACTGTGGTGCTGAGCCATTCGCTAATCCTCAAAACCGCGCAACAGGAACTGATTCGCGGAATCACGAACATGCTAGGGCGCACATTGACTCCGACGACGGCCGCCACGCCGGAGGGCAACTCAATCGTCCTCGCCACACTCCCACAACTGCACAAGCTTTCGCCCGAACTGAATCCCCCCGAAGAACTCAAGCCCGACGCGTTCTGGATCACACACGTCAAGATTCACGGCTCCGAGTGCCTTCTCATCATTGCCTCCAATGATCGCGGCGTCCTGTATGGAGTCTTCGATCTCCTCAGCCAGATCGCACGCGGCCAGAGCATCGCTCGTATCAAGGAAGTCCAGCAACCCTACGCTCCTCTCCGCTGGGTCAATCAATGGGACAATCTCGACGGCCGCATCGAGCGAGGTTATGGTGGACGCTCCATCTTCTTCGACAACGGCAAAATTCGCGAAGACCTGACTCGCGCCGGAGAATACGCCCGCCTCCTCGCTTCGATCGGCATCAACGGCTGTACCGTCAACAATGTCAACGCCGCTCCCACCGTCCTCGAAGACAGCTTCATCGCGCAACTTGCCCGCATTGCCGACGCGTTTCGTCCTTGGGGTGTCCAGCTTTCGCTCTCCGTGGATTTCAGCAGCCCGAAATCAGTGGGCGGACTCGACACCTTCGATCCGCTCGATCCCCGCGTCGCCGAATGGTGGCGCAACAAGGCCGACGCGATCTATCGCCAGATCCCCGACTTCGGCGGATTTCTCGTCAAAGCCGACTCAGAAGGCCAGAGCGGCCCTTCCGCTTACGGACGCTCGATCGCTGATGCCGCCAACGTCCTTGCCCGCGCCCTCAAGCCGCACGGCGGATACGTTTTCTACCGCGCCTTCGTCTACAACCATCACCTCGACTGGCGCAATTTGAAGAACGATCGCGCCAAAGCTGCTTACGACAATTTCCATCCTCTCGACGGAGACTTCGACGACAACGTTGTCGTTCAAATCAAGAACGGCCCAATCGATTTCCAGGTCCGCGAGCCCGCTTCGCCGCTGTTTGCTGGACTTCCTCACACGAATGAAGCGATCGAGTTGCAGATCACGCAGGAATACACCGGCCAGCAGAGGCAGCTCTGTTTTCTCGTGCCCATGTGGAAAGAGGTTCTCGATTTCGACATGCGTGCCGGCGGAAGCTCCACGCCAGTCAAGGATCTCGTCTCAGGCCGCGTATTCCATCGCCCCGTCGGCGGATTCGCCGGCGTCGCCAACGTCGGTCTCGATGAAAACTGGCTGGGCAGCCCGCTGGCCATGGCCAACCTCTACGGCTTCGGACGCCTTGCCTGGAATCCCGATCTTACTTCCGAACAAGTCGTCGACGAATGGACGCGCCTCACCTTCGGCAACGATCCGCTTGTTGTCAAAACGATCGACAATCTCCAACTCGATTCCTGGCACGTCTACGAAAACTACACTGGGCCGCTCGGCGCGGGCACGCTGACCAACATCACCGGCAATCATTACGATCCTGCTCCGGAATCGTCCGAGCGAAACGGGTGGGGACAGTGGCATCGCGCCGATCACGAGGGTATCGGCATGGACCGCACCATCGCCACCGGAACCGGCTTCATCGGACAATATCCGCCCGAAGTGCAAAAGCTCTACGAATCGCTCGCCACCTGTCCCGACAACCTGCTCCTGTTCTTCCATCACGTGCCATACACGCACGTGCTGCATTCCGGTAAGACCGTGATCCAGCATATCTACGATTCCCACTACGAAGGCGCCGAGCAGGCCGCGGAGTACGTCACGCAATGGGAAAAATTAAAAGCCCACATTGACGAGGGGCGTTATCAAGACATCCTGCCTCGCTTCGAATACCAGGCCAAGGAAGCCATCGTCTGGCGCGACACGATCTGCAACTGGATCTACCAACTTTCGGGAATCCCAGA